>NZ_JBGCAQ010000002.1:0-498284 GCF_041261405.1 Streptacidiphilus sp. EB103A
GTGCGCGGCCCTCGACCTGCCCGAGCAGGCCCTGGACGCCGGACGCGTCGACGAAGCCGGTGTGCCACTGGTCGGCCACCGGCTCCCAGCGGCCGGAGTCGGGGTCCTGCCGCCACTGCCTGCGCCCGCGGCGGGTCTCGTCGATGCCCAGCACCTGGACCGGCGGCAGGGGCGCGGCGGTGACCTGGGTCGCGGCGGTGCGGAACGCCTCCATCACGGTGGGCCAGGACAGGTGCAGGTCACGGGCGGCCTGCACGACGGTCGAGCCGGTGTCGCAGACCCTGCTCCCGGCCGCGGCGCGTAACCGCCCGGTGATCCGTGCCCGTGCCGGGACCTGTCGGACCTGCTCGGTGAACGACACCGTGGGACACGGGGGCTCGCGGCAGTACCAGCGGCGTTTGTGCCACACCAGTTCCAGGGCCCGCTCGCCGTGGGGCAGGTCGCGCGGGCGGGTCACCGCGGAGCCCTTGGGCCTGGTGGCCTGCACACCGCAGTCGGGACAGGCCCGCGCGCCCGCCTCGGCCGTGACCAGGTGCACCCGCCGGGTGCCGTCCTCCAGCCGCTCGACCCTGTCCACGGCCAGGCCGTCCAGGTTGAGCCCAGGCCGTCCAGGTTGAGCAGTAACGTCGTATTGTTGTCCAAGCCCGTGGTTCCGTAATGATCAGGTTGCGTAGAGAACAACCAAGATCACTGACGGCCAGGGGCGCCCTGCATCCAGGGGGCCAACAAGGCTACCGGTCACCTTCCGTGACGTCCCATCAGGCCAACACCGCCACCACGCCGCTGAACTTCGAAGACCCGCCACAGGGGCACGTGATGGGCAAAGCGATCGAGGGCCGGGAGTATCCCTGACGGGGATCTGCCGCTTGCAGCCCCCTCCACCGTCTTACGAGTGCTAGGGCTGCAACGTCTATCGCAGCCCAGCTCCTAGCTACATGCATACGCAGCAGTATCCCTGGAACATCTCGCAACTGCCGGAATCAGCTGTCACTACACAGGGCCCTGAGACAGATGCTGCAACGTGAGCGCATTCAAGGTTGCATGGATTCGGTCCACAGATGGCGATGGACTGTTTTGCTATTCCGGCTTCCCCTTGTGGGCCCTGGTTTCCCGTAGCTCCCTTGCGTCCCTTATCTCCCTGAATCCCGATTCTTGTTGCGCTGGTCTGGACTGTTCCGTCGGGGTACTTAATGCCGCCCACGGTGCTTTCTATGACCCCCTGAACAGTCAGAGTCTGACCGGGGGTGGTAGTCCCGATTCCAACGTTGCCACTGTTTGTTATCGTCAAACGTGTGGCATGACCGGTAGCAAGGCTGAGGCCATAGAGGTTGTCACCCTGTTCGGCATGCCGCTCAGACATGATCCACTCTCCGGTATTCCCGAAGCCGAAGAGTGCGGTGTTGTCGAGCACGACGTTGCCCGCCACCCCAAGCCTGGCCCCGGCGCCGGGATCGGTGACGCCTATGCCTACACCTCCAGTGTTGGTGATACTCAGTCGACAGGCATGGCCAGTGTAGAAGTCCAGGCCCCACTGGTTCGCCCCGGGAGACCGGTTGGACGAGACTCCCTCCCCCGTGGGGTATCCCGCGCCAAACAAGAGACCAGGACTGATTCCACCCGTGTTCGCACCCGCCGGATCCACAGTCAGATCTGCCATACCAGGTCCACTCCAGAGTCTCTTCCTAGGCTGTGCAAACGCAACAATAGCCGGCTGCATTAGTACAGGATCCGGTTTGAGAGGTCACCGAACACGGGCCAGACTGCTCAGCGAGCACTTGATCACAAATCAATCCACACTGAATTGGCCCGCATGCCGCGAAAGACTTGAGAGATATCCCAGGAGGGCCCTTCTTTCCCAACATCCCCGGCGCCCCTTGATCTCCCACTAGCCCCTTCGGCCCTTGCACGATAGCGCTGGTCTGGACTGTTCCGTCGGGGTACTTAATGCCGCCCACGGTGCTTTCTATGACCCCCTGAACAGTCAGAGTCTGACCGGGGGTGGTAGTCCCGATTCCAACGTTGCCACTGTTTGTTATCGTCAAACGTGTGGCATGACCGGTAGCAAGGCTGAGGCCATAGAGGTTGTCACCCTGTTCGGCATGCCGCTCAGACGTGATCCACTCTCCGGTATTCCCGAAGCCGAAGAGTGCGGTGTTGTCGAGCACGACGTTGCCCGCCACCCCAAGCCTGGCCCCGGCGCCGGGATCGGTGACGCCTATGCCTACACCTCCAGTGTTGGTGATACTCAGTCGACAGGCATGGCCAGTGTAGAAGTCCAGGCCCCACTGGTTCGCCCCGGGAGACCGGTTGGACGAGACTCCCTCCCCCGTGGGGTATCCCGCGCCAAACAAGAGACCAGGACTGATTCCACCCGTGTTCGCACCCGCCGGATCCACAGTCAGATCTGCCATACCTTCACCCCATCTGCCTCGGTTCCCCAACCGGATTCATGGTCCATTGCTGTTAGGTGGGTCTGTAATTAATTCTTCGACAACTTGAATAGCTCCACGTATCCGCAAGATGGTCTCGTGCACACGAATCCGCTCGGCGGATAGCTCATGCTCTTTCAATATCCCTCTATGGAGCTCAACTCTTAATTCGGACAGCCTTTCCTCCATTCTCTCCAGAGGGATGCCCTCTTCTCTCTGCAGAGAGATTGACCTAGCAAGATTGATGATTGCATCTTCGCCAATTACTGCATCGGTGGCGAGAACCCCTAGCTTGTCCACGAGGTAAGCAACTGGAGTTGCCATTATTCCGTACTGTCCGGAAATTGCCCAAGCACTCTGCGTGGCATAGTGGAACGTAAGGTGATTCTCTTCAATTTTCCCGATATTATCCTCCAGGCTTCCACGACTTACCATTAATATTTGAAGTCTGGGAAATTCTTGATGCAATGCCTGAAGCCTCGGCGCAAGCGAATTACAGGGCGTACAGTGCGGGTCCGAGAATATCAGAAGAACTGGGTTTCCGAGGAATGATGGCAAGGATATATCGCCGCCTGCTGGCCTGGGCAGCGTAAAGATCGGGGCTACATCGCCACGACGCAATGGATTCTTCTGTCGGGTGACGTTTGGCCGATCCGGCATGCCCGATGTTCCCAAATTTCCATTCTTCGAGATGATGGTTTGCCCTCCTGTGACAGGCGAAAGAGTTCATGTCAGATATTCCTGATAATTGCGGGATCGGGCTTGCTTGTAGGCTAGCGCGGGGATCATGAGCTGTCACCCGACTTGCGCCAGATCATAAAGTTGGCCCTAGCTGAGGGCGGCCCCTCCTTGCTTGCGGACTGATTTCGTGTGGCTGGTGTTACTGGACAGTGCCCGTGTGATTCGATCTACGATTTCGCCGCAGTTGTTTGCCTGGATTGTTGGATGGCCGTGCAGCAGACGCGATGAGGAGAAACGGGCGCTGGGTTCGCCGCGTACTCGGCATCATGGGATTACAAAGCAGACAGCATCCGAATTTCAGGGCAGTCCTACGGCTTGAGCCTGCGGGCCGTCCTGGTCTTGGGGTGCAGCGTGTAGGCGAACTGGGCGCCGCCTGCCCCGAGGCTGGTGGTCTCCAGGATCAGGGCTAGTCCTTCGGCTGCCCGTAGAGTGACTCGCTGGGAGATCAGGAGCGGCACACCCTCAGGTAGGTTCAGAGTGGCGCGTCATCGGGCTGCGGCATGCGTGCGCCGACGGTCTCACGCCACTCCAGTTCACCGTTGGCGGTGGCGAGGATCGCGTATGCCTTCGCGACGGACACGGCTGCGTTCTTCGCAAGCGGTGTGCCGGTGATCCGCTCCATGGGCAGGATCATGGGATGCAGCGCCCGGGTGCCACTGGCCTGGTGAATCAACGGACACTCGACCGCGTAGGCGGCTTCGCCCTCGGCGATCTCCAGCAGTTCGGCTGACGCCTCGTCAATGCGGATGTGGACGGCGGCCGGTTCCCCGCCCCGGGACCACTGGTCGACGCCGGTTGCGTAGCGGGCCCCGGTGCGGGTGATGGCCCGCTCCATGAGTACACCAGCCTTGGCCTGGCGGTCACGGACGATGCTGCCCCGGCCCTGCTGGACATCTAGCAGACCTTCGGTGCGGAGCACAGCGACGGCTTGGCGGATGGTCGGGCGCGATACCTCATAGAGGGCGCTGAGTTGCTCCTCCGGTGGAATCTGGCGGCCCGGCTCCCACTCGCCGCTGATGATCGAGGCGCGATCGGCACCGGTATCCCGGCCGCTGGGAACACCCTCCCCCAGACTCCGTCCTGGGGTGCCCCCTGGTGGCCCAGCAGGCCGACCCCTCCGCCCGGGTCGCCTATGTGGACAACGACCCGATCGTGCTCACCCACGCCAGGGCGCTGATGAGCGGCTCCGGCCACGGCGCGACCACCGTCACCCAGGCCGATCTGCGCGACCCCGAGGCGATCCTGTCCGCACCCGGGGTGCGCGATCTCCTCGACTTCGGCCGGCCGGTCGCCCTGATGCTCGTCGCGGTGCTGCACTTCGTCGGGGACGACGAGGACCCGCTGGGAGTCGTCAAGCACCTGCTGGAGGCCCTGCCGGGAGGCAGCCACCTGGATCCTGTCCCACGGCACCGGGGACACCCTGTCCCAGGACCTGGCCGACCGCGCCGAGCAGACCTACGACCAGGCCGCAGCCCACCTGCACCTGCGCCCGCGCCAGGAGGTGGAGCGGTTCTTCGGCAGTGGGGAACTGCTGGAGCCGGGGCTGGTGCTCGCGCCGTTCTGGCGTCCGGACGGACCGCTGAGCCCGGACGCCGATCGCCTCGGCATCTACGTCGGGGTCGCCCGTTACTGAGCCGGGTACGGGCCCGCCATCTGACCTGGTACGACGAACAGATGACTGATTTTCCGGACAGGTGTGAGGCGGGTGCGGGCGGGCACGCTCCCACTGTGAGGACCCCCATGCGTACGGTAGCCTTGGCCCTGCTCGCCGTCGTCTGCTCCGGTGTCGCCGGCTGCAAAGCGACCGGCACCTCGGCCTCGGGTGACGCCGCGTCACACTCCGGCAGCTCGGCCACGGCTTCGACTCCGTCGAAGGACGGGGGAGGGGCGCTGCCGATGGGGGCCGGCCCGCAGCAGATGTACACGGTGCAGGCGCAGCCTGCGGTGGGCTCCTGCCATTTCGGGGACGACCACGGGCAGCCGCTGCCGGACCCGCACTGCACTCCGGGCGCGCTTTCCCCGGCGGTGACGCAGGCGACGCTGTCGACGACGATCTGCCGCAAGGGCGGCTACACCTCCACGATCCGGCCACCGGCGGCGGTGACCGACAAGGAGAAGGCGGCGAACGCCAAGTCCTACGGCTACACCGGAACGCTCCACGATGCCGAGTACGACCATCTGATCAGCCTTGAGCTGGGCGGCGATCCCAACGACCCGCGCAACCTGTGGGTCGAACCGCCGTCACCGGGCCATCGGGCCGGAGCCGGCCCGAACAACCCCAAGGACGCGGTGGAGACCCGGCTGCACACCGCCGTCTGCGGCCACCAGGTCACCCTGAGCGCCGCTCAGCAGGCCATCGCCAGCGACTGGGAGACCGCCGAGGCCAAGCTCGGGATCACGCCCGCCAGCGGCTCGTCCTCCGGCTGAACGGCGGTCGCCGGTCACAGCGGGGGAGCGGGAGGTGCCGCCCCGCCGGTGCCTGACGCGGTGCCTGACGCGGCGCCAGGTGCGGCGCCAGGTGCGATGCCCGGCATGGACCCGGGCGCGGCGCCCGGCGCGATCGCGGCGCTGAGGACCGCGTTGTTCGGCAGCAGCACCGGCCCTTCGGCCGTGCGGAGCTGGACGAAGAGCAGGGTCATGTCGGTGACGTGGCCGTGGATCCGGCCGCCGAGGGCACCGGACTGGATCGTCACGTCCTCGCCGACGTGGAACGGACGCGCGGTCAGCAGGACCAGTCCGGCGAAGATGTTGCCCAGCACGGGCTGGGCGGCGATGCCCACGATGACACCGGTCAGCGCGCCGCCGAGGATGAGCCGGCTCCACGGCACGTGCAGCAGGCTCAGCGCGCCGAGGACGACCATCGCATAGCCGGTCAGCAGGCACAGCATCCGCAGCGTGGTCACCCTGGAGTCTCCGAACCGCTGCGGCACCAGCGCGATCAGGTCCTGGGTGGCGCCGCGGACCGCGATCAGTGCGAAGACCAGGAAGACCAGGGCGCTGACCGCGGCCACGATGCGGTCGGCCAGCGCATGATGGGAGGCGGAACCGGCGCCGAGCACGCCTCCGTAGTACGTGGACACGGCCAGCCCGGCCACCGCCATGGTGGTGGTCACCACGGCCTTGCGGGTGCGGATCACGTCGCGCGCGCGAACCCGGTGGACGTCGGTCCGGCTGCTGTCCGCCTCGGCGGACCCAACCTCATCTGGTGTTTTCACGCTCCGTATTGTGCAGCCGACGGCCGCCGCAGCGAAACGGACGCCCCCGGCCGGTCTAGGCCGCCGTCAGCAGCCGGGACAGGCCGGTGGCGTTCAGCACGCGGAGCAGCAGCGGGCCCGCCTGGACCAGGCGCAGCGGGACGCCGTAGTCGGCCGCGAGATGCTGCGCCCGGATGAACACGGTCAGTCCGCCGCAGTCGCAGGAGTCCACCAGGGCGACGTCGACCTCGATGCGCTGCACCTGCGGGTCGACGAGCAGCGGTTCGAGGGCGTCGTCGAGCAGTGCGTCGGCGCTCCGGTCGACGCACCCGGAGAGCAGGATCTCCGCGGTGCCGGAGCCCTCCCGCACCAGCACGGCCACGGCTGAACGCTCGCCCATGAATTCCTCGATCCCGCAACGATTCTGGGCAGCAAGGTAGTTGAATCGGCCGGGGCTCGTACGCGACTCCCCGTGATCCCCGTCGCATCGTGTCTCTGTCGTTATCCACGACGCGCCTGCGAGTCCGGGCTACCGGCGGGGCAGCTTCCAGCCCGCTCGCGGGAAGTGGCAGGTGTAGCCGTTGGGGTAGCGCTCCAGGTAGTCCTGGTGCTCGGGCTCGGCCTCCCAGAAGTCGCCGAGCGGCTCGACCTCGGTGACCACCTTGCCGGGCCACAGGCCGCTGGCGTCGACGTCGGCGATGGTGTCCAGGGCGGTGCTGTGCTGGCTCTCGTCCGCGTAGTAGATCGCGGACCGGTAGCTGGCGCCGATGTCGTTGCCCTGCCGGTCCACCGTGGTGGGGTCGTGGATCTGGAAGAAGAACTCCAGGAGGTCGCGGTAGTCGGTCTGGGCGGGATCGAACTCGATCTCGATCGCCTCGGCGTGCGACCCGTGGTTGCGGTAGGTGGCGTTCGGGGTGGTCCCGCCGGAGTATCCCACCCGGGTGCTCTTCACGCCCGGCAGCTTGCGGATCAGGTCCTGCATGCCCCAGAAGCAACCGCCGGCCAGAACGGCCTTCTCCGTGTTCGCAGCCATGGCTTCTCCCTCTGTGTCGTCGGGGCCGGTCGCTCCCCTGACCGGCCGGCCCGTGGCAGGTGCCACGGGCGGTCGTCTCCACTCTTGTCGTGCCGGTGCCCGAGGTCAAACCTGAACGGTCCGCCCGGGCTCCCGACTATCCGAACGCGATGAGGTGGCCGTTTGTGCCCACGTAGACCCGGCCGTTGGAGGTGGCCGGCACCTGGAACTTGGTCATCGCTCCCAGCGGCAGCGGCGTGGAGAAGAGTGGCTGCAGGACGCCGTGCACCGGCACGGCCTTGTAGGCGAAGAGTTTGCCGGTGCCGTAGGAGTGGGTGTTGTACTCCACCCAGATCACGGCGGATCCGGCGGTGGCGCCGTTGGAGGTGACCACCGGAGAGCCGGAGGTGTAGCCGAAGCTCTGGGCGCTGCTGCCGACCTTGGTGAGGGTCGGCACGCCCGCGCTGGTCGCGCCGTACTTGAGGGCGATCAGCCGGCCCGGGGCCTTGCTCTCCAGGATGTAGACGTAGCCGCCGTCGCCGCCCCAGACGCCGGGGTGGCCGAATACGCCGCCGGAGAGCCCGGTGACGCCCAGGACGTGGTCGGTGGTGGTGCTGCGGCCGCCCAGGTTGTCGCGGTTCAGCAGGAAGACCCGGCCGTCCTTGCCGACCTGGACCAGGAGGTGCGGAAAGCGGGAGGTGCCGAAGTAGGGCTGGGGCAGCGCCGCAGGGCCGCCGGAGCCCAGGTCGGTGTCGTTGGCGTTGAGCGTGGGGGCGTTGGCCGGGCTGAAGAACTGGCGGGCCGACAGCGTGCCGTTGGAGTTGACGCCGAGCTGGACCACAGCGTCGCCGAGCTGGGTCGGCGGGTGGTTGTACGCCGCGGCTGCCGGGCCCAGGCCGTTGCCGGTGGCGAAGAAGATCCGGCCGGCACCGTCGGAGACGGGACCGCCGCCGCTCATCCAGATGCCGCCCTTGCCGTCGGCGGCGCCCTTCTCGGTGGTCCACAGGGTCTGCTTGCGGGTGCTGGTGTTCACGCCGAGCAGGTAGCCGTTGTACGGGCCGATGTCGCAGTGCGAGGCGAAGCCGGCGTACACCGAGCCGCCCATCAGCAGCAGCCCAGGCCGCTGCATCGCGGTGAAGGAGTTGAACGGACGGGTCGGGTCGTTGGTCGGGGCGCCGGACACACGGACCGGCCAGCCGCTGCGCTCGGCCCCGGTGGCCGCGCTGAGGGCGTGCACGTACCAGTTGGGGTGCTGCGCGTCCTTGCCGTTGTTCTGCTCGGAGACCAGGTAGACGTTGCCGGAGGACGGGTCGTAGACGGGAGTGGAGGTGACGCCGATGCTGGGCGTCAGGTCACCGCAGCCGATCGCGGAGGCCGGCCAGGCCGCTCCGAGCGAGCGGGACCACTTGACGGCTCCGGTGGCCGCGTTGAGGCCGTAGACGTGGTTGGTCTCGGTGGCGGTGACGACCGTGCTCCCGACCACGATCGGCTGGGCGAAGACCTGGCCGTCCACCGACCGGTCGAACAACTGCTTGATGTGGGGCGCCAGAGCCGGGGACAGGGCGGGCTCGTTGGCGTCCCAGCCGGTGCGCAGTGCGTTGACCGACACCGTCGACTCGTCGGCGAAGAGCGGGCCGGCAGCGGCGCCGCCGATCAGGAGCGCGGCGACAGTGAGCGTGGCGACGCGGCGAAATCTGGACCGATTCATCTGGTTCGTCCTTCAGTTGGCGGAATCGAAGGAGATGTGCCGTTAGTTGACGACAGGTCAGACTTACACGCCTTGATGCAGATATGAGGGATTACTCCTAGTGACGGCGTTTCGTGGAGCCGGGGTGGGGCTACCCCCACCACGGACCCGGTGACCCGCCCCATGGCTGCGGCCTGGCCCGCTCCAGGAGGCTGGAGGCACAAGGACGCACGCCCGTGTCGAGCATTCAGGAGCAGTCCAGTGACCATGTCCGTATCGAGCCCCCAGGCCCAGAGCGGCGCAGCGCGCACCTCGGCCGCCCGCGCGCGCGGCCTCACCAAGGCGTACGGCAGCGGCGAGACCCGCGTGGTCGCGCTCGACGCCGTGGACGTCGACATCCCCCGCGGGCAGTTCACGGCGATCATGGGTCCGTCGGGTTCCGGCAAGTCCACGCTGATGCACTGCCTGGCCGGTCTCGACACCGCCTCCGGCGGCAGGATCTGGGTCGGCGAGACCGAGATCACCAGGCTCAGGGACAAGCGGCTGACCCGGCTGCGCCGTGACAGCGTCGGCTTCGTCTTCCAGGCGTTCAACCTGCTTCCCACGCTGACCGCGCTGGAGAACATCACCCTGCCGATGGACATCGCCGGCCGCACCCCGGACCGTGCGTGGCTTGACCGCGTCGTGGAGACGGTGGGCCTGGCCGGACGGCTCAAGCACCGGCCGGCGCAGCTCTCCGGCGGCCAGCAGCAGCGTGTCGCGGTGGCGCGGGCCCTCGCCGCCCGCCCCGAGATCATCTTCGGGGACGAGCCGACCGGGAACCTGGACTCCCGCGCCGGCGCCGAGATCCTCGGCTTCCTGCGCCACTCGGTCGACGACCTGGGCCAGACGATCGTCATGGTGACCCACGATCCGGTGGCCGCCTCCTATGCCGACCGGGTCCTCTACCTCGCCGACGGCCGCATCGTGGACGAGATGCACACCCCGACGGCCGGCGCCGTCCTGGAGCGGATGAAGTCCTTCGACTCCCGGGGCAGGACGTCATGACCGTGCTGCGAACCTCCGTGCGCAACCTCCTCGCGCACAAGGGCCGGGTGGTCCTGTCCGCGGTCGCCGTGCTGCTGTCGGTGGCGTTCGTCTGCGGGACACTCGTCTTCACCGACACCATGAACGCGACCTTCGACAAGCTCTTCGCGACGACCTCCAGCGACGTCACCGTCAGCCCCAAGAAGATCGACAACGCCCAGCAGACCGGGACGCCGGAGACACTCCCCGCCTCGCTGCAGGCCCGGCTGGCGAAGGTCCCCGGCGTGGCCCGGGTGGTGCCCGAGGTCAGCAGTCAGCAGGCCACCGTAGCCGACAGCCGCAACCAGGACGTCGGCTCCAGCACCGGCGCGCCGACCATCGTCGGCAACTGGAACCCGACCCAGACCAAGGCCGTCGACATCACCTCCGGCCACGTCCCGCTCGCACCGGGCGACGCTGTGCTCGACGCCGACACCGCGGCCAAGCACCACCTGGCCGTCGGCGACACCCTCCGGGTCATCGCCGGACCCGGCGAGGTCAAGGTGACCATCAGCGGCATCGCCACCTTCAGGACCACCAACCCGGGCGCGGCCGTCGTCTACCTCGACACCCCCACCGCCCAGCAGGCGCTCCTCGGCTCCCGGGACGCCTACACCGACTACGCCCTGGACGCCGCACCCGGCGTCAGCGACGACCAGCTCAAGGCGCGGGTCGACGCCGCCCTGGGCGGCAGCGCCTACCAGGTGCAGACGGCTGCCGAACTGACGGCCCAGAACCAGAAGGACATCGGCTCCTTCCTCACCCCCATGAAGGACGTGCTGCTCGGCTTCGCCGGGATCGCCGTCCTGGTGGGCGTCTTCCTGATCGTCAACACCTTCTCCATGCTGGTCGCCCAGCGCACCCGCGAGATCGGACTGATGCGGGCCCTCGGCTCCAGCCGTCGGCAGATCAACCGCTCGGTGCTGGTCGAGGCGATGCTCCTGGGAGTCGTCGGCTCGCTCGCCGGGATCGGCGCGGGCATCGGCCTCGCCGTGGGCCTGATCAAGCTCATGGGCGCGCTGGGGATGCATCTCAGCACCGCCGACCTGACGATCAAGGCGGCCACCCCGCTGATCGGTCTGACCGTCGGCGTCGTGGTGACCGTCGCGTCCGCCCTGCTGCCCGCCCGCCGGGCCGGTGCGATCTCCCCGATGGCCGCCATGCGCGACGCAGGCATCCCCGCGGACGCCCGCGCGGGACGGGTCCGTGCCGCGATCGGCGTGCTGCTCACCGCGGCGGGCGGGACCGCCCTCGCCTTGGCCGCGGCCTCGTCCACGGCCTCGGCCGGCTCCGGACTGCTCGCCATCGGCGTGCTGCTGACGCTGGTCGGGTTCGTCGTGGTCGGGCCGCTGCTCGCCGGGCTGGTCGTACGGATCCTGGGCGCGGTCACGCTGCGGATGTTCGGCCCGGTGGGCCGCCTCGCCGAGCGCAACGCGCTGCGCAACCCGCGCCGCACCGGGGCGACCGCCGCCGCGCTGATGGTCGGCCTGGCGCTGGTCGCGGGCCTGTCGGTGGTCGGCGACTCCATGGTCGCCTCGGCGACCGCCCAGATGGACAAGTCCGTCGGCGCCGACTTCATCATTCAGGCCGGCAACGGCAACCCGATCAGCCCGGCCGCCGCCAGGGCCATCCACGCGGCCGAACACCTGTCCCACGTCACCGACCGAACCGACGTCTCCGCGACGATCACTGCCCCCGACGGCAGCAAGGACCGGACCGCGATCGCGGCGGCCACCCCGTCCTACACCGACGACCTCCAGGCCAAGACGGTGCGGGGACGGCTGATCGACGCCTATTCACCTGGTGCCATGTCGGTGCCCGAGGGCTGGGCCAAGGCCCACAAGGTCACCCTCGGCGACCGGCTCAATGTCGCCTTCACCAGCGGCGGCGCGGCACGGCTCACGGTCAGGGCGATCACCTCGGACGACACGGTCTTCGACCGGGGCGCGATGTACATGAACATCGCCGACGCGAAGAAGTACCTCCCGGCCGGCAAGTTCCCGCTGAACGACATGATGTTCGCCGCCGCGGAGCCCGGGCAGCAGAGCCAGGCAGCAACGGCGCTGAAGGCGGCCACCGCCGACTACCCCCAGATCAAGGTCCGAGACCAGGCCGACTACAAGACCATGATCAAGCAGCAGCTCGACCAGCTGCTCAACATGATCTACGCCCTGCTCGCGCTCGCCATCGTCGTCGCCGTCCTCGGTGTGGTGAACACCCTGGCCCTGTCGGTCGTCGAACGCACCCGAGAGATCGGGCTGATGCGCGCCATCGGGCTCTCCCGGCGCCAGCTGCGCCGGATGGTCCGGCTGGAGTCCGTGGTCATCGCCCTGTTCGGCGCGGTCCTGGGGGTGGCCCTGGGCATGGGCTGGGGCATCGCGGCGCAGAATCTGCTGGCCCTCTCCGGGCTGGGCGTGCTCAGCATCCCGTGGACCACCATCGCCGTCGTCTTCCTCGGATCCGCGCTGGTGGGCCTGCTGGCGGCGCTCTTCCCGGCCTTCCGCGCCGGGCGGATGAACGTCCTGAAGGCCATCGCGACGGACTAGCCGGACCGGGGTCCTCCGGGAACGGTCAGGGACCGTTCCCGGAGGACCCCGGCAGCGGCACGGTGTTGAAGGTGCCGAAGGGGACGCCGTTCAGTGCGGCGCCCATGGCGTCGTGCCAGATCGGGCCCGCCACGGTGCTGCCGAAGACCTGGCCCTGGCCGTAGGAGGTACCACCGATGGACTGGCCGTCCTCCAGGCTGCTGATGCTGTTGCCGGTGTCGCTGACCACGGTGGCGCCGGAGAGCTGCGGGGTGAAGCCGACGAACCAGACCTGCTTGTGGGAGTCGGTGGTGCCGGTCTTGCCGGCGCTGGGGCGGCCGTCGGTGAAGCCGTCCGCCGCGCCGGTGCCGTCCTCGACCACGCCCTTGAGCATGGTGGTGATGGCGTCGGCGGTGCTCTGCTGCATGACCGAGTGGCAGTTGGCGGAGGGCACCGGCAGGCTCTTGTGGTTCACGTCGGTGACCGAGGTGATCGCGGTGGGCGAGCAGTAGACGCCCCGGGCGGCGAAGGTGGCGTAGACGTCGGCCATCTCCAGCGGGGTGAGGCTGTTGGTGCCCAGCGTCAGGGACTGCACCTGCGCGATGGGTGCCAGGTGCAGTGTGCCGGGGGAGTAGGTGGCCTGGGTGGTGATGCCCAGCTTGGCCATCATCTGCACGACGTTGCACAGCCCGGCGTCTTTCTCCAACGGCACGAAGTAGGTGTTCACCGACTTCGCCATGGCCTCGGGCATGGTGAACGGGCCGACCAGGGAGGTGGAGTCGTTCTGGTTCGGCGGGTTGTTCGACTCGGGCAGCGGTTTGCCCTGACAGTCCGTCATGGCCGGGTAGGGCTGCTGGTAGGGGGAGGGGTAGCTCTGGTCCATGCCGATGCCCTGCTCCAGCGCGGCGGCCGCGGTGATCGGCTTGACGGTCGATCCGGTCGGGAAGCCGCCGCCTCCGCCCATGGAGCGGTCGACGTTGTAGTTGAGGGTGGTCACCGCCGGGCTGCTGCCGTTGCCGTACGGACGGCTCTGGCCCATGGCGACGATGGCGCCGGTGCCCGGCTGGACCATGGTCATCGCGGTCGCGGCCTTGTCGCCGGCGTTGACGTGCGAGGTGACCGACTTCTGCAGGGCGCTCTGGGCCTTGGGGTCGAGTGTGGTGTGGATGCTCAGACCGCCTCGGTCCCACAGTGCCTGGCGCGCGGTTGCGGTCGCGCCGAAGGCGGGGTTGCTCAGGAAGACGTGCTCGACGTAGTCGCAGAAGAACTGCTCGCCGTTCTGGGCGGTGATGCAGCCCTCCTGGGGGCGGCTCACCTTCAGCCGCAGCGGATTGGCCTGGTAGGCCTTGGCCTGGGCCGCGGTGATGGCCCCGTACTTCGCCATCGCGTCCAGCACCACATTGCGGCGGACCAGGGCGGCCTGCGGGTCGGCGAGCGGGTCGTAGCCACTGGGGGACTGCACCAGACCGGCCAGCAGCGCTGCCTGAGGAACCGTCAGCTGGGAGGCGTGGACGCTGAAGTAGCGCTCGGCGGCGGCCTCGACGCCGTAGGCCTGCTCACCGAAGAAGGCGATGTTGAGGTAGTCGGTGATGATCTGGTCCTTGCTGAGGGTCTCCTCCAGCTTGATGGCGACCTTCAGCTCGGCGATCTTGCGCCCGATGGTCTGCGCCTGGGCCTCGCGCACCTTGGCCGGGTCGTTGCCGGCCAGCTCGACGTTCATGTTCTTCACCAGCTGCTGGGTCAGCGTCGACCCGCCCTGGGAGGCGCCGGAGGAGGCGTTCTTGGTGAGCGCGCGCAGGGTGCCCTTGAGGTCGATCGCGCCGTGCTGGTAGAAGCGGTTGTCCTCGATGTCGACCAGGGCCTGCCGCATCACCGGCGCGATCTGACTGAACGGGACCACGATCCGGTCCCGGGCGTAGACCTTGGCGATCACCCCGCCGTTGGCGTCGTAGATGGTCGACGCCTGCGACAGCGTCGGCTCGGTGAAGGCCGACGACAGCTTGTTGAAGTCGGTCACCGCCGACTTCGCCCCGAAGCCGATCGCCCCGACCGCAGGCAGCGCCAGACCGGCGACGAGCGTGCCCGCGAGCACACTCGCGCCGACCATCGCCGCGCCCAGACCGAACCTGCGGATGACACCGTGCGAACGCTTCGCTGCCATGCCCCCCGGATACCCGGTTCGCCCGCTTCCAGCACCATTCCTTACCGCTCTCACACGTTCCCGGCCGTCAGAGCGATTGCAGCCGGCGCCGGAGGAAGCGCCGTTCGGCGTCGGTGGGGGCGAGGTCGAGGGCCGCGCGATAGCTCGCGCCGGCCTCCGCCGCGCGGCCGAGCCGGCGCAGCAGGTCGGCGCGGGTCGCGTGCAGCAGGTAGTAGCCGTCCAGTCGCCCGGTCTCCGCGATCGCCTCGACCAGCGGCAGCGCCGCCTGCGGACCGTCGGCCATGCTGATGGCGACGGCGCGGTTGAGATCCACGACGACGCTCGGCGCCACGGCCGCCAGTTCCGTGTACAGCCCGACGATCTGCGGCCAGTCGGTGTCCTCCGCGACCGTCGCGGTCGCATGGCAGGCGGCGATGGCCGCCTGGATCTGGAACGGCCCGGCCCGGCGTCGCCGCAGCGCCCGTTCGAGGACCGCGCTGCCCTCGGCGATCCGGGCCTGGTCCCAGCGCGAGCGGTCCTGCTCGGCCAGGGTGACCAGTTCGCCGTCGGCGTCGATCCGGGACGGCCGCCGGGCGTCGTGCAGCAGCATCAGCGCGAGCATGCCCTGAGCCTCGGGTTCGTCGGGCATCAACGCCGTCAGCACCCGGGCGAGACGGACCGCCTCCTGGCCCAGCCGACTCTTCGGCGGGTCCCCGTTGCTGCAACCCTCGTTGCTGTAACCCTCATTGAAGAGCAGGTAGAGCACATGGAGCACGGCGGGCAGGCGCTCGGGCAGCAGATGCCCGGGCGGCACCCGGAACGGGATGCCCGCATGCGCGATCTTCTGCTTGGCCCGGAACAGCCGCTGGCCCATGGTGCGTTCCGGCAGCAGGAACGCGCGCGCGATCTCGGCGGTGCTCATCCCGGTCAGGCTCCGCAGTGTCAGCGCCACCTGGGCGTCCAGGTTCAGCGACGGATGGCAGCAGGTGAAGATGAGCTCCAGGCGCTCGTCCGGGATCTCCTGGTCGCTCACGTACGGCTGCGGATCGGGTTGCATCGCGGCGGCCTCCCGTAGTTTCGCCGCCTCCGTCGACGCCCGGCGGATCCGGTCGATCGCGCGGTTGCGCGCGGTGGTGGTGAGCCAGGCCAGCGGCTGGTCCGGTACGCCGGTCTCCGGCCACTTCGTCAGGGCCCGTGCGAAGGCGTCCTGCGCGCACTCCTCGGCCAGGTCCCAGTCACCGCCGGTGAACCGGATCATGGTGGCCACGATCCGGCTCCAGCCGTCGGTGTAGATCCCGGCGATCCGGTCCTCCACCTGTTCTGACACGGTTGCTGCTCTAGTCCTCGTCGTCGGGCCAGAACGGACGCAGCTCGATCATCCCGTGCCAGGCCATCGGGTGCTTGGACGCGACCTCGATGGCCTCGTCGAGATCGGCGCAGTCCAGGATGTCGAAGCCGGCGATCTGGTCCTTGGTCTCGGCGTACGGACCGTCGGTCAGCAGCACCTCCCGGTTGCGGACCCGCACGGTGGTGGCGTCGTCGGCCGGCCGGGTGCGGTTGCCCATCAGCCGGATCCCCTTGCCGTCCATCTCGGTGACCCAGTCCTCGACGTCCGGCGCGCCGTCGTCCTGGCCGGGCGTGAAGTCGGGGTCGGTGCAGACCAGCATCAGGTACTTCATCGGGGTACTCCCATCGTGCGATCAGCGGTGACCATGGCGGGGACCGTGGTCCTTTCATCTTCTCCGTGTGATTGACGAACGGCTGGGGCGTTCTACTACCGCGGTGCCCGAGATTCTTCCGAGCGGGATCCGGATCATGCCGGAGGACGGCTCTAGACTCCAAGCGTTCTGTCTGCGCCGCCTGGTGTGGCCCAACGGTGCCGGGAGTGGGTTCATGGGTGGTCCCAAGCGTGTGACGTTGAACGACGTCGCGGCGGCGAGCGGTGTCTCACGTGCCACGGTCAGCTTCGTGCTCAACGACGATCCGCGGCAGACCATCTCCGCGGCCACCCGGGGCCGGGTCCGCGAGGCGGCGAAGGAGCTCGGCTATGTGCCGCACGGCATCGCCCGCGCCCTGCGCGAGGGGACGTCGCGGGTCGTGGTGCTCAACCTGGACCGCGAACTGGAGGGCAACTACTCGCACAGTTATGTGCAGGGGCTC
This sequence comes from Streptacidiphilus sp. EB103A, assembly GCF_041261405.1. Taxonomy (NCBI): domain Bacteria; kingdom Bacillati; phylum Actinomycetota; class Actinomycetes; order Kitasatosporales; family Streptomycetaceae; genus Streptacidiphilus; species Streptacidiphilus sp. EB103A. The sequence continues at coordinate 16,954 of NZ_JBGCAQ010000002.1, forward strand.
GACGACGAGTTGGCGGCGCACGACCACGTCCTGCTGGTCCGCTACGGGCACTCGGCGGCGAAGGCCACGCAGCAGGTGCTGGACGCGATCGTCCCGCGCGCGGTGATCAGGTTCGGTGCGGCCTATCTGACCGGTCATGCCCTGGACGACGTGGGGGCCGGCTGGAACGACGGCCTGGCCGCGCACGCGGCGCTGCAGATCCAGTACCTCGCCGACGCCGGGCACCGGCGGATCGCCCTCGCCCTGCCGGACAGCGACTCCCCGCTGATCGACGTGCGCCGGAACTTCGTCCGCGAGTCCGCCGAGAAGATCGGGTTGGAGCCGTTGCTCCCCCTGGTCGTCCCCCTGTCCCGGCCGCAGGGCCGGGCCGCGGTCGAGGCGTTCCTGGAGGCCCACGGCGAGGTGACGGCAGTCGCGGCCTTCGACGACCGGGTGGCCCTGAGCACGCTCGCCGCGCTCAGGGACCTGGGGGTCGAGGTGCCGGGCCGGATCGCGGTGATCGGTTTCGACGACACCGAGTACGGCAGCCTCGTCACGCCCGCGCTGACCACGGTCCGCATCGACGCCGAGGCGCACGGCCGCAGGGCGGCACGCGCGGCACTCGGCCTGGACGACGCGGGCCTGCCCTCGACCCCGGCCCGGGTGATCGTGCGCGAGTCGGCCTGACCGGCTCGGAGGGCGGCAACGGACCCGCCCTGTAAGCCGCCTACGGCTTCCGCCGACCGTCGACGCCGCCCCGCTGTCGACGTGCCTCAGATGGGCTCTGCGGAGCCGGACAGTTGCAGTTTGCGTTGGGCGCGCTGGTAGAAGGTGGTCTGGCCGAGGCGCACGATGCGTGCCGCGGCGGGGAGCATGGTCACCTCGACGACGTCTCCCGGGCGGACCTTTCCGACCAGGCGGCCGTCGGCCTCGATGGCGAGGTCGCCGCTGTTGGGGAGGATCTCCAGGGCGAGCCGCTCTCCGCTGGAGAGGAAGAGGGAGCGGTTGAACGCCGAGTGCGGCGCCACCGGCGTGACCAGCAGTCCCTCGGCGTTGGGGGAGACGATCGGTCCGCCGGCGGAGAAGCTGTAGGCGGTGGAGCCGGTGGGGGTGGCGACGACGATCGCGTCGGCGCTGTAGTGCACGAAGGGCTGGTCCTGGACCCGGACCGCGACCGCGGCGGAGCGCTGCCCGGGGGAGCGGATCAGGACGATGTCGTTGAGTGCCGTCTCCTGGCCGGATCCGAAGCGGACCTGGACGCCCGAGCGGCCCTCCACGGTGAAGCGGTGCTGGTCGATGGCGTCGAGCGCGGCCGGGAGGTCCGGCATGTCGATCTCGGCGAGGAACCCCAGACGTCCGACGTTGACCCCGAGGACGGGAGCGCGGCCTCCGACCGCCAGGCGCATCGCCCGCAGCATGGTGCCGTCCCCGCCCAGGCTGACCACCAGGTCGGCGGAGGCGTTCATCTCCTCGGCCTGGACCGGTACGGCCTCGCAGCCGATCCGTGCGACTTCCTCCGCCAGCCCCAGGACCTTCGTGTTCCGGCCCCGGCTCCAGCGGACGATGGTGTCCACGAGCTGGGTAGGGGTGCGCTCGGGGTGGAGCACCAGCCCCACTGAACTGATCAGTCCCATCGGAACACCTCGATGTCGGTCAGGCCAGCCACCGTGACGCACTCAGTCAGGCACATCCGGCGAGCACGGACAAGACCTTATCCCGACGTCCGGACGCATCCCCACCGCGCCGCGCCGCGCTGCGGTGAAACGAAATGAAACACAGCACCGACCTTCGGCCTGGGGGTAAGCTCCGGCGCATGAAACAAAACCCGGTCTCGCATGGCTAGACCCCGGGCGAAGCACGTCACGGTGCGGGCCATCGCGGCGGAGGCCGGGGTGTCCATCGCCACCGTCTCGCGCGTGATCAACGGACATGTGACGGTCGCCCCCGAGACGCAGGACCTGGTCCGCCGCGCCATGGAACGGCTCCAGCCGGCGCCCGCCGCCGCGCGTCCCGGCGCGGTGTACGTGCGCTGTCCCTATGTGCTGACGGACTACTTCGGCGTCATCGTCACCTCGATCGCGGACACCCTGGCCCTGCACGGGCGCGACCTGGTCCTCGGCGCGGGCGAGTCCGCGCAGAGCGCCCATGTGCTGACCGCGCTGCCGCGCAACCCCTCGATCGCGGGCGCCGTGCTGATCCTGCCGCCCGAGCCGGACCAGGAGTTGCAGGACCTGCGGGCCGCCGGCTTCCCCTTCGTGGTCGTCGATCCGCGCACCGCGCTGCCGCGCGAGATCGCCTCCGTCTCGGCCGCCAACGCCGCCGGGGCGCGCAGCGTCACCGCCCATCTGACCGCCCTGGGGCATCGGCGGATCGGCGTCATCGGCGGCCCCACCCAGTGGCTGGCCGGCGAGGCGCGGCTGCTCGGTCACACCTCCGCCATGGCCGAGGCCGGCACGCTGACCAATCCCGACCTGCTGCGCAGCGTGGAACCCACCACGGAGAACGGTTACCGGGCGGCCCGGGAACTCCTCGCCCTGGCGGACCGCCCCACCGCCCTGATCGCCTTCAACGACAAGGTCGCCGTCGGCATCCTGCGCGCCGCCCACGAGCAGGGCCTGCGCGTCCCACAGGACCTGTCCGTCACCGGCTTCGACGACAGCGACCTGAGCCGGAGCACCCAGCCCACGCTGACCACGGTGCGTCAGCCCCTGGAGGAGATGGGCCGGATCGCGGTCTCGCTGCTGTCCCGGCACCTGGACGGCCACACCGTCGACACCCTCCACATCGAGCTGGCCACGCAGCTCATGGTCCGCGACTCGACCGGCCCGGTCCCGGCTCCGGTGCAGTGACCTCGGTGCAGCGTCCGGGTGGGTGGTCAGGACGCCGGCCAGTTCCTCAGCAAAGCGTCCAGCGCGTCCAGGGTCCGAACCCAGCTCTCCTGGCTGTCCGGGGCGCTGTGGCTGAACCCGCCCGCCGCCTCCAGAGCCACATAGCCGTGGATGACGCTTCCCAGCAGCCGCACGGCGTGGGTCTGGTCGGGCTCGGCCAGGTCGTATCCGCGCAGCACCGCCCGCGTCAGCTGGGAGTGGCGGATGCCGGCACCGGCGGCGGCCGCCTGTGGGTCGAGCCTGAACTGGGTCGCGGCGTAGCGGCCGGGATGCTCGCGGGCGTAGTCGCGGTAGGTGTTCGCGAGGGCGGTCAGCGCGTCCTTGCCGGCCCGGCCGGCCAGGGCGTCGGCGGCCCGGTCGGCGAGTTCCTCCAGGGCGAGCAGGGCGATGCCGGTCCTGAGGTCCTGGGAGTTCTTCAGGTGCGAGTACAGGCTGGCGACCTTGACGTCGAACCGCCTGGCCAGTGCCGAGAGCGTCGCCTGGTCGAAGCCGACCTCGTCGGCCAGCTCCGCCCCCGCCTCGATGAGACGTTCCGCGGTCAGCCCTGCACGTGCCATGCCCTGCCTCTCGGTTGCCTGTACTGACCTTACATTTGCCTAATGTATATAGGCAAATGATAGGCAATCAGGGCAGGGTGAGGATGCGGGGTCCGGCCTCGGTGACGGCGATGGTGTGCTCGATGTGGGCGGCCCGGCTGCCGTCGACGGTGCGCAGGGTCCAGCCGTCGGGGTCGGTGCGGTAGGCGTTGCGCCCGCCGGCCATGAGCATGGGTTCGATGGCGATGGTGAGGCCGTGGCGCAGCGGGTAGCCGCGGCCGGGGCGTCCGTGGTTGGGGACGTGCGGGTCCTCGTGCATCCGGCGGCCGATGCCGTGGCCGCCGAAGTCGGTCGGCATGCCGCAGCGCGCCCTGCGGGCGACGGTGCTGATGGCGTGGGAGATGTCGCCGATGCGGTGGCCGACCGTGGCCGCGGCGATGCCGGCGTCCAGGGCCCGCTGGGTGGCCGCGATGAGTTCCAGGTCGGCGGGGCGCGGCGTGCCGACGGTGAAGCTGACGGCGGCGTCGCCGGTCCAGCCGTCGAGTTCGGCCCCGCAGTCGATGCTGACCAGGTCGCCGTCGCGGAGCCGGTAGTCGTCCGGGATGCCGTGGTCGACGGCGTCGTTGACGGAGGTGCAGATCACGGCCGGGAAGGGGGTGGGGGCGAAGGGCGGCCGGTAGCCCAGGAACGGCGAGCGCGCCCCGGCTGCGGCCAGTACGGCGCGGGCGGCCTCGTCGAGCTCGCGCAGACGGACACCCACGGCTGCCGTCCCGCGTACGGCTGCGAGCGTGTTGGCCACCACGCGTCCGGCTTCGCGCATGGTCTCCAGCGCCGTGTCGGTTTTGATCTCCACCATGGATCGAGTGCTCCCTGCCTGTGATACGGCGATGCGGTGATGTCCAATACTTATACCGGTATTAGTATCACGGCCATGGTGAGAACTCCGTTGACTCCCGAGGAACGGCAACGCGGCGAGCGCTTCGGCGCACTGCTCCGTCAGGCCCGTGGCGACCGCAGCATGGTGGACGTGGCGGCGGCGGCCGGACTCTCCGCCGAGACCCTGCGAAAGATCGAGACGGGCCGGGCCCCGACCCCCGCCTTCTTCACCGTGGCGGCCCTGGCCTGGGCGCTGAACCTGTCACTGGACGACCTGGCCGCAGCCTGCGCGGTGGAAGCCGCCGCCGAGGGTCCGGCCCTGTCGGCGTGAACGCCGCCGGCGGAAGCGCGGCCAGGTCCGGGCGGCCCCTCGTCGGAGCCCTGGGATCTCGGGGCTCACGTGGGCCCCGCCCAGACAGGTAGCACGAGACAGCTAGTAGCTGTCGTAGCCGGGCTTGCCGGTTGGCCGGTAGACGCCGACGACGGTGCCGCCCTTCGTCGTCGAGACGCTGACCGGCTCCAGCGCGGTGGGGATCGCTCCGTCGGCGAACAGCCGTTTGCCGGTGCCGATGATCACCGGGTGGATGGTCAGCCGGTACTCGTCGACCAGTCCGTGGTGCATGAGGGTCTGAGCGAGGCCGCCGCTGCCGACGACGTTGACGTCGCCGCCGTCGGACGCCTTCAGCCCGCGGACCGCATCGACGGTGTCGCCCTCCAGCAGGGTGGAGTTCTGCCACTCGACGGACGTCAGGGTCCGGGACGCCACATACTTGTGCATGCTGTTCATCCGATCGGTGAACGGGTTGCCGGGATCGGCGGTCGGCCAGTACGACGCGAAGATCTCGTACGTCCTGCGGCCGAGCAGCATCGCGTCGGAGTGCTCGTACCAGCCGGCGATGGCCGTACCGACCTCGTCGTCGGACACCGGTTTCTGCCAGCCGCCGTGCTCGAAGCCGCTCCCGGCGTCCTCGTCCGGGCCGCCCGGCGCCTGCATGACGCCGTCGAGGGTCAGGAACGTGCAAACGATGATCTTGCGCATGGTGTGCTCCCTTCGTCGACGGGTAGACGGTACGACCGCCGGAAACTCATCGACGGAACCTCGGTCACCGACACCGCTCAGTCGCCGTGGGGGCCGCGGAGGCCGCGCCAGACCGGGTGGCCGAGGACTCCGGCGTCGGTGACGTCGAGGTAGTCGACCTCGCCGGTGAGGTCGGGGCGTACGAAGCGGACCGGTTCGGTTCGCGGGAGGGCGGGGCCGGCGGTGAAGGGGGAGCGGTCGGCGCCGAGGCTGCCGAGCAGCCCGGCCAGGGCCTTGCCCTCGGCGTCGGAGAACCCGGCGCCCACCCGGCCGACGTAGCGCAGGTCGGCGCCGTCGCGGACGCCGACCAGCAGCGCCTTGACCGTGGTGCCGACCGGGATCCAGCCGCCGATGGTGATGTCCAGGGACTTGGTGTGCTTGAGCTTCACCCAGTCCTCGGAGCGGACGCCGGGCTGGTACGTCGAGGCCAGGCGTTTGACGACCACGCCCTCCAGGCCCTGCTGCGTGGTCCACTCCAGCGCCGAGTCGGCTTCGCTGCCGGGCCAGGTCGGGGGGACGACGACGCGGTGCCCGGCCAGTGGCAGCGACTCCAGTACCTCGCGCCTGCCCCGGTAGGCGGTCTCCACCAGGGAGCGCCCGTCCAGCCAGAGCACGTCGAACAGCACCAGCGTCACCGGGAAGGTCCGCGCGCCGGTGCGGATCGCCGCGGGGCGGCGCAGCGACATCCGTTCCTGGAGACGGCCGAAGGAGGGGCGGCCGTCGGGGCCGGTGGCGATGATCTCGCCGTCGAAGACCCCGTCGGTCCCGGCCGGCAGCAGTTCCAGCAGCTCGGCGGCCTCCGGGTACCGCTCGGTGGCCTGGTTGGCGTTGCGGGTGAACAGCCGCAGCCCCGCACCGCCGCCGAGGTAGGCGGTGATCCGCACCCCGTCCCACTTCACCTCCACCGCCCATTCCTCCGGGTCGGCGGGAAGCCGCGTGCTCGCGGTGGCGAGCATCGGCCGGATCAGCGGCAGTTCCACGAGCGTACGGGCCAGCACCACGGTGATCAGCGCCTTCAGTGACGGCGGCGGACAAGGCCGGCGGACGGGACGCCGACCGTCACGTGCCGGGGGACCGACGGATCTCTGCCACTGCTGCCCCTGGTCCGGTCATCCGCTGCGATCGGCGCCTATCCACGCTAAGACGGGACCACCTGCGCCGCAGCTCGGAGCGCGGCGCAGGTGGTGGTCTGCAAGGCCGGTCAGGGCGCCGTGTTCGCGGTGACGGTCGTGCTCAGGGTGAGGCTGCCGCTCAACGGCAGGTTGCGGGAGGAGTCGCCGACCAGGAGCTGGTAGCTGCCGGCCGAGGCGGTCCAGCTGCTGGAGGAGGTGCTCCAGGACGCCAGGTCGTGGGCGGTGACGGTGAAGGTGACGGTGCCGGAGGCACCGGGGTTCAGGCTGATCCGCTGGAATCCTTTCAGCTGGTGCGGCGGCTCGCCCGCCGCCGCGGGATCGGACACGTAGAGCTGCGCCACGTCGGCCCCGGCCCGGCTGCCGGCGTTGGTGACCGTCGCGGTGACCGTGGCCTGGCCGTTGGTGAGCGCGCCCACGTTCAGGTTGCTGTAGGAGAAGGAGGTGTAGGACAGGCCGTAGCCGAAGGGGAACAGCGGGGCGACGTTGTTGGCGTCGTACCAGCGGTAGCCGATGTCCATTCCCTCGGAGTACTGCACCGAGCCGTTGACGCCCGGCCACTGGGCGGTCGTGTTGGCGGGGACCGCGGACAGCGAGGTCGGGAAGGTCACCGGCAGGTGGCCGGACGGGTTGGCGTCGCCGAACAGCAGCGCGGCGATTCCCTGGCCCCACTCCTGACCGTCGTAGAAGCCCTCGAAGACGCCCGCGACCTGGTTCAGCCACGGCATCAGGATGGCGGAGTTGTTGTTGAGCACCACGATGGTGCGCGGATTGGCCGCGGCGACCGCCGCGATCAGCGCGTCCTGGTTGTTCGGCAGGTTGAGTGAGGTGTTGTCGGCCTCCTCGTGCCCGTAGTTGTCGCTGGCGAAGACCACCGCGACGGAGGAGGACCTGGCCAGGGCGGCGGCCGCGTTCTGATCCGTTCCGTCGTTGTAGGTGACGGTGGTGCCGGTGCCGGCCAGCCGGTCCTGGATGCCGATGATCGGGGTGTAGGTGCCGGGGCTGGTGACGGTCCCGCTGCCGCCGCCGATGGTCTGGGCGCCCGGGCCGGCGTCCTGGCCGATCACCGCGACCGACGCGAGGCCGGCCGTGTTCAGCGGCAGGGCGCCGTTGTTCTTCAGCAGGACGGTGCCCTCCTCGACGCCCTGCAGGGCGACCAGCGCGTGCGCGTGGCTGGTGACGATGGCGGTGGTGCTGCCGGAGGGCGCCTTGTCGAACAGCCCGAAGCGGAACATCTGGGTGAGCACCCGGGAGACCATGGTGTCCACGGTGGCCTGGCTGACCGTGCCCGCCTGGACCGCCTGGACCAGGAAGTCGGCGTAGTAGTAGCCGCCGGGCATCTCCACGGTCATCCCGGAGTTCGCCGACTCGACGGTGGAGTGGGCGCCGCCCCAGTCCGAGGCGACGAAGCCGGTGAAACCGGCCTGCTGGTAGAGCCCCTGGTTGAGGATGGACGGGTTCTGGCAGGAGGGGACGTTGTTGACATTGCTGTACGCGCACATCACCGCGGCCGCGCCGCCCTGCTTGATGGCGGTCTGGAACGCCGGCAGGTAGATCTCCTGCAGCGTCCGGGGGTCGACCACGATGGTGCCGGCCGGCTGCTCGATGTTGTACGCCGCCGCGTGCTTGACCATGGCCATCACGCCCTGGCTCTGGATGCCCTGGACGTCGGCCGCGCCCATCTGCCCGGACAGGTAGGGGTCCTCGCCGAAGGTCTCGAAGGAGCGGCCCCAGCGCGGGTCGCGCACCATGTTGACGGTCGGGCCGAGGGCGACGTCCACGCCCTTGGCGGCGAACTCCTGGCCGATGGCGGAGCCGTACTGCTGCTCGTAGGTGGGATCGAAGGTCGCGGCCGAGACCAGTCCTGAGGGCATCTGGGTGACTCCGCCGAGGCCGTCGCCGACTCCGGCCGGGCCGTCCTGCATCGTCAGGTCGGGGATGCAGAGCGACGGGTCGCCGACGACCTTGCCGATGTAGTCGGGCGAGTTGGTGCCGTGCAGCATGGCGACCTTCTGAGCCAGCGTCATCTGTCCCATCAGCTGGGCGACGCGGGTGCTGGTCGCGGCGGCGGAGTTGATCCAGGGGCAGCTGCCCGGAGCCGGTTTCGGCGCGGGCGGCGGCATGGTCGCGGTCACGCCGCCGACGGTGTAGACCTCGAACTCCCAGAGGGCGTAGCCGTATCCGGTGGCGCGCCCGGTGCCGTACATGCGGATGTAGCGGCCGGTGCCGGAGGCGGTCACGGTCTGGTTCCCGCCGGTGCCGGTGGTGGTGGAGTAGATCGGGGTCCAGGTGGTGCCGTCGTTGGACAGCTGGATCTGGAACGCGGTCGCATAGGCGTTCTCCCACTTCAGCACCACCTGGCAGACCGGCAGGGCCGCGCCGAGGTCGACCTGCAGCCACTGCGGGTCCGCGTAGGCGCTGCCCCAGCGGGTCACCGTGCTGCCGTCCACGGCGAGGGCGGCGGAGTACCCCGGGTTGTTGTCCTGGACCGAGGAGGCGGTGGCCGGGTGGTCCACCGCGGCGTTGTTCGTTCCGCAGCCGCCGGTGCCGCCGCCGGTGCCGCTGCCGCCGGTGAAGACCTGGAACTCCCAGAGGGAGTAGCCGTATCCGGTGGCTCTGGCGGTGCCGTACATGCGGATGTAGCGGCCGGTGCCGGAGGCGGTCAGGGTCTGGGTTCCGCCGGTGCCGGTGGTGGTGGAGTAGACCGGGGTCCAGGTGGTGCCGTCGGTGGACAGCTGGATCTGGAACGCGGTCGCATAGGCCGTCTCCCAGTTCAGGACCACCTGGCAGACCGGCACGCCGGCGCCCAGGTCGACCTGGAGCCACTGGGGGTCGGCGGCCGCACTGGACCAGCGGGTGCCGGTGTTGCCGTCGACCGCGGCGGCGGCCGGGGTGCCGGCGTTCTCCGTCGAGGAGGCGGTGGCCGGCTGGTTGAGCGCCGCGTTGGTGGTGCCGCAGGTCGCCCCGCCGCCGCCGGTCAGGGAGCCGTAGACCTGGAACTCCCAGAGGGAGTAGCCGTATCCGGTGGCTCTGGCGGTGCCGTACATGCGGACGTAGCGGCCGGTGCCGGAGACGGTCAGGGTCTGGGTTCCGCCGGTGCCGGTGGTCGTGGTGTAGATCGGGGACCAGGTGGTGCCGTCGTTGGAGACCTGGATCTGGAAGCCGGTCGCGTAGGCCGCCTCCCACTGCAGGACGACCTGCGTGACCGTCGCGTTCGCGCCCAGGTCGACCTGGAGCCACTGGGGGTCCGCGAAGGCGCTGGACCAGCGGGTGCCGGTGTTGCCGTCGACCGCCGCGGACGCCGGGGTCCCGGCGTTCTCGACGGACGAGGCGGTGGCTGGCTTGCCCTGCGACAGCAGCGAGGCCGCAGCACGGGCCGGCCCGGCGGAACCGAACAGCGAGGCGACCAGTGCCAGGACGGCGAGGGGGACGGCCCACGCGGAGCGGAGCGTTCGGGCGGAGCGGGGTCTGACCCGTTGACTGGCGTACATGAGTCTTCCTCACGGGGTGGGATGGGGAAGCAAGGGCATGGGGAACCGAGGTCCGTGGTCGTGGCAGGCCACTGACGAGACGTCAGAGAGCGCTCTCTAGCTGCGAAGTGAACACTCATGCCCTGGACGCGTCAAGGTGCGCGGGCAAGTTCCGGTACCCCGGGCCTGTCCGGCCCGGGGTACCGGTGCACAGCGGTACCGCCGTACCGCTGTGCTGCTCGTGTCGGCCGGGTGTCAGCCGATGCTGAAGAACGGTGCGTCGCCCCGCACGCCGAGTTGCGGCGCTGCAGTGCTGCCTCCGTTCTGGGCGAGGCCGCCGGTGGCGGCAATCATGGACACCTGACCGCGCTTGAGGCAGGAGTCGAGGGTCGCGGGCACGATCAGCCGGGTGCGCAGCGTCAGGCTCTGGCCCGCGCCGAGGCCGACCGTTTCGAGGCTCGGCCAGCCGCTGCTGAGCGAGACATTGCGCCAGCCGGTGCCGTCCCACCACTGAGCGGTGGCGAAGGGGGCGAACGTGCAGTTCGACGTGGATCCGCCGGCGTTGAGGTACAGACCCACCGCGCTGTAGTCCGCCGTGGTGATGTTGCTCAGCGTGAAGTCGAACTCCGCCGAGGTGGTTCCGGGAGTCACCGAGGCGGGGCCGGTCCCGGTCAGTCTCGGGGTGGCCAGGGGCAGCGCCTGCGACCGGGTGACTGGCGCGGAGCCGCCGGTGAGCCGGACCGCGAAGTCGACGGACTCCACGCCGACCGGGGTCACCCGGAGGTGTTCCTGCACGTCGGCCCGGGCCGGCAGGGCCAGCTGGTACGTCGCCGTGTCGGCGGCGGTCCCGGATGCCGACCCCGTGCTGGTGTAGCTGACCGGCACCGTGACCCAGGCGCCGCCGGGGCCGTCCTGTCGCTGCACGATCCCGCGCTCGAGCGGCGTGGTGGACGACGGTGCACCGGACGCCGGCCTGCCCAGGTCCAGGGTCACCGTCTCGGTGCGGGCGGGGCCGGGGTTGGTGACGGTGAAGCCCACCTGGTTGGCGGTGGCCTTGGCCAGCGCGGTCGGCAGTTGCAGGGACAGCGTCGGCGCGGCGTCGCTCGACCCGGCGCTGCGGCTCGGCGTCGGGCTCGGATCCGGGCTCGGTCGACCGCTGGAGCTGACGACGGGAGAGGCAGGAGCGGGCCCGCCTCCGGACCGGCTCACGGCCAGCGCGGTGCCGATCCCGCCGGCCAGAAGTACCGCCGACAGTGCCGACACGGCCAGCCGGCGGCGCAGGGTGCGCTGGGCTCCGCGCCGCCGGGCGGCGTCCGGACCGTGGGGACGGGCGGCTGCGCCCGCCGAGGTGGCTATGGCGGACAGGAGGTTGTCGAAGTCCTCGGGCACGGCTAGATCTCCTTCCCGGTGCTGGGCCGCGAGGCGGCGCCCTGGTCGGTGCGGCGGGCCGCTGCGGTTTCGGGGTACTCGTTCAGATGCGGAGCCAGCGCTTTGCGGCCGCGGGAGAGCCGGGCCTTGACCGTTCCGGCCGGGACACCGCTCTGGGCGGCTATCTCCTCCACGGACAGACCGACCAGGTGGTACAGGACGATCGACTCGCGCTGGTCGGCGGAGATCCGCCGAAGCGCGGCCACCAGGGCCAGGTGATCCGGGTTCAGCCCCTGCACCACGGCCTGCCCGCGTTCGCGGCGGTGCGCCGAGAGCCGGTTCACGGTCTTGCGCCAGGACGAGACGCTGAGCCGGTAGGCGACGGTGCGCACCCAGGCCTCGGGCGCGCCGTGTCTGCTGACCCTGGCCCAGCGCTGCCAGGCGCGCGCATAGGCCTCCTGGACGCAGTCCTCGGCCTCGGTCATGCTGCCGGTCATCGCATACAACTGACCGACCATCCGCCGGTACGTCGCGGCGTAGAACCCGTCGAAGTCCATACTGGGCTCGTCCTTCACCGCGCCTCCCCTCCTGCTCGTGCATCCGGCAGCGCTCCCCGGCACTGCTGGAGTGTTCACGCGTGGCAACGCGCCCCAGTTGCATCCTCGGCCCCGAAAAAGTGATTCGGCGGCGCCGGTCCGCGCCGGGGGCTGCGGTGGTTGTTCTCCCCCTGATGTGTGGAGTTGCGGAACTGCCGCTATTCTCACGTTGAAACGGCGCGATGGAGGGCTCGAGGAGCCCGCCCGCCGAGGGTGACGGGGGTGAGTCCATGGCGGCGAGGACCGGCGGCTCCGCGGTACCGCGGCTCAAGGACGTCGCCGAGGCCGCAGGGGTCTCGGTGAAGACGGTCTCGAACGTGGTCAACGGCTCCGTCCAGGTGGCCGAGGACACCCGGGCCCGGGTGCAGCAGGCCATCGACGAGCTGGGCTACCACCCGAATGTGATGGCCCGTCGGCTGCGCACCGGGCGCAGCGGCGTCATCGCCCTGGCCTTCCCCGAGCTGCCTTCGCCCTACTTCGCGGAGCTCGCGGTCGAGGTGACCGCGGCGGCCCGCCGGCACGGCTGCACGGTGCTGATGGACGACACCGGCGGTGATCCGGTCGCGGAGCTGCGCATCGCCTCCGGGCTCGGCGACCCCATGATCGACGGGGTGATCCTCAGCCCGCTCGGGCTGGACCAGGCGGAGCTGGTGGACCGGGAGCGCCCGATCCCGCTGGTGCTGCTCGGCGAGGCGGACCTCGGCCCGGTCGCGGACCGGGTGCACATCGACAATGTGTCCGCGGCCCGGGACGCGACACAGCACCTGGTCGACCAGGGCTACCGCCGGATCGGCGCCATCGGCTGGCAGGACCCCTCCCCGCGGGCGACGGCGCAGCAGCGGCTGCAGGGCTACGCCGAGGCGCTGGAAGGCGCCGGCCTGCAGCTCGATCCCGCGCTCTACCCGCCGGTGCGCTCCTACTTCCGCCCCGACGGCGCCGCGGCGATGCGGCGGCTGCTGAAGCTGCCCGAGCGTCCGGACGCCGTCTTCTGCTTCAACGACCTGCTGGCGCTGGGCGCGATGCGCGCGGTGCACGAGGCGGGGCTGCGGATACCGGAGGACATCGCGCTGGTCGGGTTCGACGACGTGGAGGAGGCCGAGTACGCGATCCCGTCGCTGACCACCATCGCCCCGGACAAGGCGAAGATCGCCGAACTGGCCGTCAGCCTGCTGCTGCAGCGGATTGTGCACGGCGACAGCGCCCCCAGCCAGTTCCTGGTCCCGGGCTACCGCCTGGTGGTCCGCGAGAGCAGCCGGCGCCGCTAGCGGGTGCCCGTCGTTCGCGGCGGCGGGCCCGGCCGACCAGGGCGGCCGGCGGTGGACTCCCGGACCACGAGCCGGTGACCGGGCCGGATCCGGCGCGGCGGCGGCTCGGGGTCCGCGCCGGCGGTGGCGATGCGTTCCAGCAGGCAGTCCACCGCGATCCGGGCGATGCCCCGCTTGTCGGGCGCGACGGTCGTCAGCGAGACCGCGGCGTAGCGGCCTTCCTCGACATCGTCGAAACCCACCACCGCGATGTCCTCGGGCACCCGCAGCCCGCGCTCCGAGAGCACCCGCATCGCGCCGAGGGCCACCAGGTCGTTGTAGGCGAACACGGCGTCGATCCGCTCGCCCCGGTCCAGCAGGGCGGCCATCGCGGTGGCGCCGTCGTGCCGGTCGTAGCCGTCGGTGGCGGCGACCAGGGCGTCGCGGGCGATGCCGCCGGAGGCGGTGATCTCCTGGCGCCAGCCGCTCAGTCGCAGATGGGCGGGTTGCCGCGCGCTCTCCTGGCGGGCGCCGAGGAAGGCGATGCGGGTGCGGCCCAGGTCCAGCAGGTGCCGGACCGCCGCGCGGGCGGCCGTGACGTTGTCGATGGCGATGTGGTCGTACGGCGCGTCGTACTCCCGTTCGCCGAGGAGCACCATCGGCGGCCCGGCGGTGCGGGCGAGCAGGTCCTCCGACTCCAGCTGGATCGGGCTGAGGATGAGCCCGTCGATGACGTGCGCGCGGAAGCCCTGGGACACCAGGGCCTCCTTCTCCCGCAGCCCGGCGGTGTGGTCCAGCAGGACGGTCTGCTCATGCCGTGCGGCGGCGTCGATGACGGCCCCGGCGACCTCGGCGAAGTAGGGGTTGCCCAGCTCGGGGACGGCCAGCGCGATGATGCCGGTCCGCCCCTTGCGCAGATGACGCGCCATCAGGTTGGGCCGGTAGCCCAGCTCGTCGATCGCGTGCTGGACCCGGGCCCGGGTCCCCGGCGTCACATGGGGATAGTCGTTGACCACGTTCGAGACAGTCTTCACGGACACGCCGGCACGGAGCGCGACGTCCTTCAGGCTGACGCCCACGGCACTCTTTCCGGAACGGGATTCTTGGCGGGCCGACGGATCAGGACAGCTGCTGGGTTCTGCTGAGCAGCGTCTGCAGCAGCACGACCAGGGCCAGGAAAGCGCCGTTGACGGTGTCGGTGAACGCCGATCCGTACTGGGAGACGTAGTGGTCGATCAGGTTGTGGATGACCGCGAGCAGCAGCACGCCGCTGACGGTGCCGCCGACGGAGCCGCTGCCGCCGCTGAGCAGGGTCCCGCCGATGACGACGGCGGAGATGGCGGTGAGCTCGTAGCCGACGCCGATGGTGGTCACCCCGGACCCCAGCCGGGCGCTGCCCAGCGCTCCGGCGGTGGCGGCCAGGGTTCCGGAGAGCAGGTAGACCAGGACCTTGGCGCGGGCCACCGGAAGGCCCATGAGCAGGGCGGCGTTCTCGTTGCCGCCCAGTGCGGTGACGGTGGCGCCGAAGCGGGTGCGGGTCAGCAGCAGCCCGCCGAGCGCGAACAGGACGGCCACCAGGACCACCGGCGTCCAGACGCCCGCGCCGAGGTCGCGGAACCAGGACCCGGCCGGGACCAGGTAGGTGGTGACGCCCTCGTGGGTGACCGCCTGCAGCAGTCCGCGCGCGCCGAGCAGCCCGGCGAGGGTGACGATGAAGGGCGCCATCCCGGCGCGCGCGATGAGCAGGCCCTGGACGGTACCCCAGGCCGCGCCGACCGCGAGCGGCAGCAGGACCGCCAGCCAGGCTCCGCCGGTCTGCGCGCCGTAGGCGGCGAGGACGCCGCCGAGCGCGTACAGGGAGCCGACGGACAGGTCGATGCCGCCGGTGATGATCACGAAGGTCATGCCGAGGGCGAGCAGCCAGACGAAGGCGTTGTTGCCGAGGATGCTGCTGATGTTGGACCAGGTGGGGAAGGTCGCGGAGGTGGCCGAGGCGACGACGGCGACCAGCAGCAGCACCGCGAGCGCGCCCCGGCGCTGGACCTGCGCCGCGAGCCGCTCGCGCAGCGGCGGCCGGGTGCCGGCACGGGTCGCACCGGGGGCGGCGGACAGCGCGGTCGAGGGGAGGAAGGTCGGGCTCATCGGGTACCACGCTCCTGCGAGGCGTACACGGCGCAGCAGATGATGGCCGCCTCGACGATCTGGGTGTACGAGTTGGGCACGTTGTGCTGGGTGAGCACGGCGGTGATCAGCTGCATGAAGAGCGCTCCGGCCACGGTGCCGAGCACCCGGACCCGGCCCCCGGTCAGCGGGGTTCCGCCGACGACCACCGCCGTGATCGCGTTGAGCTCCATGCTCAGCCCCTGGTTGGCCGGGTCGGCCTCGGCGCCGTGGCCGACGATCATCACTCCGGCGAGGGCGGCCAGCACACCTGACACCAGGTAGACGGTCAGCAGCACCCGGCGCACCGGGAGCCCCGCCAGTCGGCTCGCCTGCCGGTTGTCGCCGATCGCGACGAGCCGGCGTCCAAAGGTGGTGCGCCGCATGACGAGGCCGACGACCAGGGCGCAGAGCCCGGCGATCCAGGCCATCAGCGGGATGCCGCCGAAGCTGTCGGAGCCCAGGCCGAGTAGCGCCGGGTCGGTGACCGGTTTGGCCGAGTCGCCGTTGACGATCTCGGCCAGTCCGCGCACGCCGATCATCAGCGAGAGCGTCGCCACGATCGGCTGCACCCGGGCGAACGCCACCATCGCCCCGCCGACCGCTCCGGAGAGCGCGCCCAGGACCAGGGCGAGCGGCAGCGCGACCACGAGTCCGTACCCGAGGTAGAGCGGCACGACCGCGGCGGCGAGCGCGACGACGGCGCCGACCGAGAGGTCGATGCCCTCGGTGCCGATGACCAGGGCCATGCCGAGCGCCACCAGCAGCGTGGGGGCGACCTGGAACAGCTGGATGCGGACGTTGCCTGCGGACACGAAGCCGGAGTCCAGTGCGACGGCGACCAGGAAGAGGGCGGCCAGGGCGGCGTAGACGCCGTACTCCTGAAGCAGTCTCAGCAGTTTGTCGCGGTCGCGGATCGCGTCGGTCCACGCGAGGGTGCTCATGCGGTGGGCTCCTTCCCGTGGTCACGGGCGTCGGCGTCCTGGACACCTGCGTCCTGGGCCAGCACGCCGAGCAGTGTGTCCTCGCTGACCTGCTCGCCTTCCAGCTCGCCGACGACGCGGCCGTCCTTGAGGACCACCACCCGGTCCGAGCCCTCGATCAGTTCCTCCAGCTCGGAGGAGATCAGCAGCACGCCGAGCCCGTCCTCGGCCAGTTCGTTGATCAGCGCCTGCACCTCGGCCTTGGCCCCGACGTCGATCCCACGGGTGGGCTCGTCCAGCAGCAGGACTTTGGGCTGCAGGCAGAGCCAGCGGGCCAGCAGCACCTTCTGCTGGTTGCCGCCGGACAGGTCGCTGACCCTCTGGTCCGGGCCGGAGGCCTTGATCCGAAGCCGATCCATGAAGAAGCGGACCAGCTCGTCCTGTCTGGCCCGGGAGACCAGACCGGCCCGGGAGAGCGTGGGCAGCGCGGCGAGTGAGATGTTCTCGCGCACCGACAGGTTCGGGATGATCCCCTCGGTCTTGCGGTCCTCGGCCAGCATGACGACACCGGCCCGCATCGCGGCGGCGGGGCTGCGGCGGTGCAGCCGCACGCCGCCGACCTCCACCGAGCCGCTGTCGGTCGCCAGTGCGCCGGTGATCGCCTTGGCGGTCTCACTGCGCCCCGCGCCCAGCAGACCGCCGAGGCCGACGACCTCGCCGGGCCGGATGTCCAGGGAGACCTGGTGCAGGCGGTGACGCAGACTCAGCCCCGTCGCCCTGAGCGCGGGCCGGGTGTCGCTGGTGGCGCGGGTGCGGTCAGCGTCGAAGGCGGTGGCGCCCTCCTCCCGTACCGCGGACATCTCCCGGCCGAGCATCAGCGAGATCAGCTGCAACCGCTGCAGACCGGCGATCGGGCCGGTGTGCACGACCGCGCCGTCGCGCATGACGGTGACCCGGTCGCAGACGGCGTAGAGCTCGTCCAGCCGGTGGCTGACGTAGACGACGGCGATGCCCTGGGCCTTCAGGCCACGGATCACCTCGAACAGGGTGTCCACCTCGCGGGGCTCCAGGGACGAGGTCGGCTCGTCCATGATCACCACCCGGGCGTCCACCTGCACCGCGCGGGCGAGTGCCACCATCTGCTGCGCGCCCAGCCCCAGCGTGCGCAGCGGCCGAGTGACGTCGGCGCCGACGCCGAAGCGGCGCAGCTCCTGGGCCGCCTGACGGTTCATCCGGCGCACGTCGACCAGCCCGAGGCGGCGTGGTTCGCGGCCGAGGTAGAGGTTGCGGGCGACCGACATCAGCGGCACCAGGTTGACCTCCTGGTAGATCGTCGATATCCCGGCCGCCTGCGCCTCCAGCGGATTGCGGAACTCCCGCTCCGCGCCGGCGAAACGGACCCGGCCCGCGTCGGGACGGTGGACCCCGGTCACCACCTTGATCAGGGTGGACTTGCCGGCGCCGTTCTCACCGACCAGCGCGTGCACCTCGCCCTGCCCCAGCGCGAAGTCCACGCCGCGCAGGGCGTGGACGCCCGCGAAGCTCTTGTCGACCCCCGCGACCTCCAGGACGGAGGCGGGCTCGGGGTCCGTGGCCTGTTGGACCAAGGTAGTCCTCCTCGTACGGCAGCGTGCGTCAGTAGACGAGCCCCTGGGCCAGCGCCTGCTGTGCGTTGGCGCTGGTGAAGTGGCTGTCCTTGATGATCACCTTGGGCTGCACGCCGGTGCTGCCGAAGAAGTCCTTGAGCGACTGGAACGCGAGCGGGCCGAAGCGCGGGTTGGTCTCGATGTCCGCGACCAGCTGTCCGGTGGCCACGTCCTGGACCGCCTGCTGGATTCCGTCGATGGAGACGATCTTGATGTCCTTGCCCGGGGTCTTCCCGGCGGATTTGATGGCCTGGATCACTCCCAGCGCCATGGCGTCGTTCTCGGCGTACACGGCGTTGATCCCGGGGTGCGCCTGGAGCAGCTGCTCCATCACCTTCTGGCCGTCGGTCTGGTCGAAGTTGCCGGTCTGCGAGGCGACCACGGTCATGCCGGGGTACTTGGAGCCGACCTGGTCGGTGAAGCCCTTGGTGCGGTCGGCCGAGACGTTGTTGCCCGGCGTGCCCTGCAGGATCGCCACTTGCGCCTTGCTGCCGGTGGCGCCGGCCAGGTCGTCGGCGGCTGTCTGCGCCTGGCCGTAGAAGTCGGAGCCGATGAAGGCGATGAAGTCGGAGCAGGCGGTGCCGGTGACGGTGCGGTCGATGGTGAGCACCGGGATCTTCTTGGCCTTGGCCTGGGCGAGGGCGGGCCCGAGGCCGTCGGAGTTCTCCGGGGCCACGATCAGCACCTTGGCGCCCTGCGCGATCATGTCCTCGATCTGCGAGTTCTGCGCGTTCACATCGGCGTTGGCATTGCGCTCGATGAGCTTGACGCCGAGCCGCTTGGCCTCGTCCTCGATGCTCCTGGTCTCGGTGGCGCGGAAGGGATTGCTGGTCGACTCGGACTGCGAGAAGCCCACGACTGTTTTGCCGTCGGTGACGTCCAGCTGCGGAACACCCCCGGCGTACGTCTGGTGGGTGCAACCGGGGCCGGCCGCCGAGCCGGACGGCGACACCACCTGCTGGGCGTCGGCCGTACCGGCGGTCGTGGGCCCGGTCGATGACGAAGCAGAGGTCGTGGAGCCTGAGTTGGTGCATGCAGTCACTGCCAGGAACAGACCGGTCGTGACGACTGCCGCGGTCACGGTTCTGGTTCGGGGAGAGGTGTTCATGCGCGCCGATCACATCCTCGGGAGAAGGGTGGAAGGAGGAAGGGGCGATGGATTTCCAACGATGTAGAGGACAGTGGGCCATGGACAGACAAACTGTCAAGACTCTGTGTCGGAAACGTTTTCGCGTGGCGCATCGGTAGCTCCGTCGGCCTGACGAGTTGTCCGGGACGCCGTCTTCCGATGACATCTCAAAAACCTTGCTGAGCAGGGAGGTTGTGGCTCGCAGCGGATGCCGGACCTTCGCTGGGCGAACTCGGCCGGGGTCTGGACATGGCACCGTCGCCGTGCTGTCATTCTTGCTGCTGCGGATTTCCAACGTTGTCAACGGGCTATGGCCGAGTTCCACGCGCCCCCTCCCTGCCACCACTGCTCTCGCGGGCAGCCCTGGAGGAACACATGACAGATCCTCAGAACTACTCCCGTCGCGGGCTGATCCGCTGGTCCGGAGCGGCCGGACTCGGAGCGGCAGGCCTGGCGCTGCTGCCGCCCGGCCTGGCCCGCGCCGACGAGCCGGCGAGCGTCGCGGAGCAGTCCGCCGCCGACGCCACCCTCGCGACCACCCTCGCCACCGACTTCGACCCGATCCGGCCCCCGGCCATGCCCCTGGCGGTGCGTTCGCCCTACCTCAGCACCTGGCTCCCGGCCGACAACCCGGCCGGGACCTGGCCGACCTTCTGGACCGGACGCACCACCGCGATGACCGGCATCGCCCAGATCGACGGCGTACCCTTCCTCTTCCTCGGCGCCCCCAACATCCCGGGCCACGTCCTGCGCGGAATGGCCCAGCGCCGGCTCACCACGTCCGCCACCAAGTCCCGGTTCCTCTTCGAGGCGTCCGGCCTGGAACTGACCCTGACGTTCCACTCGCCGGTGGAACCCGGCGACCTCCGGCGCCAGTCCGTGCCGCTCTCCTACGTCACCGCCGATGTCCGCAGCAGTGACGGCCGCGCCCACGAGGTCCGGCTCTACCTGGACATCTCGGGGGAGTGGGTCGACGCCGACTCCGGCACGCCGATCCGGTGGTCGCAGGAGCAGGTCACCGGCTCGGGCGCCGCGCTGACCGCGCTCAGCCTCACCCCCGACGCGCCGCGGGTCCTGGGCGAGAGCGGCGACATGGCCACCTGGGGCACGGTCGTCTGGAGCGCCACCAATCGGCCGGGGCTGACCTGGCAGATCGGCGCCGACACCGTCGTACGCTCGGCGGCGATGAACGACGGCAAGTTGGGCAATTCCTCGGACACCAACCAGCCGCGCCCGATCAACGACAACTGGCCGGTGTTCGCCTTCCACTTCGACCTGGGCAGCGTGGGTCGGTCCACCGAGTCCGCGGTGCTGTCGGTGGGCCACGTCCGCGAACCCGCCCTCAGCTACCTCGGCGCGCAGCTGCCGCCGCTGTGGAAGTCCTCCTGGCCCGGCTGGCAGCAGATGGCGGCCTTCTTCCACGCCGACGCCGCGGCCGCCGACAGGCGCGGCGACGCCCTGGACCGCAGGATCCGGGAGCAGGCCACCGCCGTCGGAGGCGTCAAGTACGCCGCCCTGTGTGCGATCTCGCTGCGACAGGCCTATGCCGGCACCGAGCTGGTCAGCCGCGACGGGCAGCCCTGGGCCTTCCTCAAGGAGATCTCCAGCGACGGCAATGTCTCGACGATCGACGTCACCTACCCGGCGATGCCGGTCTTCGTGTACACCGATCCCGAGTACCTCGGGCTGCTGCTGGCGCCGATGCTCGACTACGCGGAGCACGGCGGCTGGCCCAAGACCTTCGCCGAGCACGACCTGGGCTCCAGCTACCCCAACGCCAGCGGGCACAACGACGGCAACGAGGAGGACATGCCGATCGAGGAGTCGGCCAACATGCTCATCATGAGCGCCGCCTACGCCGCCCGTACCAGCGCTGCCAAGGGCCGGGACTTCGCGACCGCCCACTACCCGATCCTCAGGCAGTGGGCCGACTACCTGGTCGGCAACACCCTCGACCCGGGCTTCCAGAACCAGACCGACGACTTCACCGGCTTCATCGGCCACAGCGCCAACCTCGCCCTGAAGGGGATCATCGCCGTCGGCGCGATAGGCCAACTCGCGCTGCTGGCAGGAAAGTCGGCCGACGCCGACCACTACCGGGCGGTCTCGCGCGACTACATCTCCCAGTGGGCCGGCCTGGCCCAGGACAGCTCCGGCGACCACCTCAAGCTCGCCTACGACCAGCCCGGCACCTGGAGCCTGAAGTACAACGGCTACCCGGACGCGCTGCTCGGCCTGGGCCTGATCCCCGAGTCGGTCGCCGCCCAGGAGGCCGCCTGGTACCTCACCCAGGTCAACCAGTACGGCATCCCGCTGGACGTCCGCCACTCCTACACCAAGGGCGACTGGGAGATGTGGACGGCGGCCTGGCTGCGCGACCACCCTGTCAGCGAGTACCTCGTCGACTCCCTCTACGCCTTCGCCCACACCTCGCCGTCCCGCGCCCCCTTCACCGACTGGTACGACACGGTGACGAACCATCAGAACGGCTTCCAGGCCCGCCCGGTGATCGGCGGAGTGTTCGCCCTGCTGAGCCTGGCGCAGGGCTAGCGCCACGGACCACGCGGGCCCGCCCGGCCGAGGTGGCCGGCCGACGGGTGGGGCGTTCGATCGCATGGGTGGCGTGCGGGTGGCGGCAGCTGTGGGTGGCTTACATGGCGCCACCGTTGCCGCCCTCCGCCGTCCGTGGCTTGTTGCTGTTGCTCGCTTCGCTCGCGGCGACAAGGCCGGGGGAGGGTGCGGGCGGAGCGCCGTTGCCGGGCGGCGGGGCGGTCGGTGGCGCCTGCAGAAACGATGCACCAGGTAGGTGCCCTATGCATTTAGGGTCACTCGACCTACTTTGGGGTCACTCGTCCGACAAATCCTGCCGCGTATGTCCGTTATGTCGTCGAGGCAGTGACCCCAAAGTAGGTCGAGTGACCCCAAAACGGACCATGCCGATCGCCGCACGCCCCCCGGCCCGGCCGCACGCCCCCCGCACAGGCCTACGGCGCCCAACCAGGACGCCCCCTCCCGCAGTTAGCCTGCGAGCGGAGCGAGCAACAGCAACAAGCCACGGACGGCGGAGGGCGGCAACGGTGGCGCCATGTAAGCCACCTACAGTTGCCGCCAACAACCAGCCACGTCGCCCCGGTCATCCGGATGGCCCCCGCCTCGGCGAACGACAGGCGACTCCCCGGAGTCGACCAGGTCACCACGGGCAGCGGGCAGCGGGCAGCGGGCAGCGGTGACCCACTGCCCGCCCGGCCGGATCGCTCCGGTCGGGCGGTCCGCGCGTTCGGGGCAGGGCTCAGTTGAGGGTGAAGATCTGGGCTGCGCTGCTGTTGCAGTCGTAGATCTGGAGTCGGGTGCCGTTGGTGGTGGCGTTGTTGGGGGAGTCGAGGCAGCGTCCTGATTGGGGGTTGAGGAGGGAGCCGTTGGCTTGTTGGATCCATTTTTGGCCGCCGACGCCGTTGCAGTCCCAGAGTTCGACCTGGGTGTTGTTGGCGGTGCCGTTGCCGTTGATGTCCAGGCAGCGTCCGAGCGTGGACAGGGAGTTGTCGGCGTTGTGGGTCCAGTGCTGGTCCAGCGCCCAGGACTGGCAGTTCCACAGCTGGACGGCGGTGCCGTCGCCGCCGGTGTCGTCGCCGGAGACGTCGAGGCACTGGCTGCCGGGGCCGTTGACCGGACCGCCGCCGTTGACGGCGAACCGCTGGGCTGCGCTGTTGTTGCAGTCGTAGATCTGGAGGCGGGTGCCGTTGGCGGTGGCGTCGTTGGGGGAGTCGAGGCAGCGTCCGGATTGGGGGTTGAGGAGGGAGCCGTTGGCTTGTTGGATCCATTTCTGGCCGCCGACGCCGTTGCAGTCCCAGAGTTCGACCTGGGTGTTGTTGGCGGTGCCGTTGCCGTTGATGTCCAGGCAGCGTCCCAGCGTGGACAGCGAGCCGTTGGCGTTGTGGGTCCAGTGCTGGTCCTCGGCGTAGGACTGGCAGTTCCACAGCTGAACGGCCGCACCGTCCACGCCGGTGTCGTCGGCCGCGACGTCCACGCACTGGCCGCCGGGACCGGTGATCGTCCCCTGGGGGCCGTTGGGCACATTGGTCTCGCCGGAGTAGCCCACCGAGACGATATTGGCCTGGACGGCGTTCTCCGCGGCGTCGGTCGGGTAGCCGGAGACCATCACGCCCTCGAAGAAGGTGCCCATGTTCCAGTTGCTGTTGTCGCCGCCGGTGCCCAGGATGATGCCGCCTTCCTGGTGCATCGGCATGTAGCCGCCGCGGGTCGGCAGCGAGCCGCTCCACCAGGTCGACAGGGAGCCGGACTGGGAGTTGCCGCCCTTGAGGGCGTAGCTGGTCTGACCGTTGTTCTTCAGGACGGCCGTGACGTACGTCGTGCTGTTGCCGGCGTTCGCGGTGTTGGAGCCGTTGTCGCCCTGGAACATGCCGTTCTCCATGTCGGCCTCGACCCAGGGGCCCGAGCCGGTGCAGGGTGCGAAGTAGCAGGTGGTGGCGATGGACACGGCGTCCATGTGGCCGTTGCCGGTGTCGGCCGGGGTGCTCTCCGCGTTGCCGTAGTCGAAGCAGCAGTTGGACCCCACGTGGGTGCCGCTGGCCACCATGTAGGCGCCCTCTGGCTGCCCGTTGACCGCGACGCCGGAGGCCGCGCCGTTGGAGCGGTAGCCGACGCCCGGCGAGATCCAGATCCCGTACACCTTGTGGCCGCCGGCGGTGACCGCGAGCTCGCTCGCGTCCGCACCACGGTCGGCGCCCATGCCGGAGGTGCCGGCCGGGCCCGGGTTGAGGTCGTTGTGGCGCGAGGTCTGGTCGTAGATCCTGGTGATGCGGCAGCTGGTGTTCCCGCAGAAGGCGTCCTGCGTACCGGCGTTGGCGTAACCGCCCTGTGCCAGCAGCCCGATGTCGGCGGTGGCCCCGTCGGAGACTCGGGTGACCTGGTAGAGCGGGCCGTTGTAGGCGGAGAACAGGGCGCGCGCCGTGCTGTGGGCGGCGACGCAGGGGGTGCCCGCGGCCGCGTAGATGTCGCATGGCAGCGAACCGGCGGCCTGTGCCACCTGGGGAAGTCCGATCACGGCGGCGAGGACCAGTCCGAGGGTTGCCACGGTGGACGCGAGCGCCCTGCGGAAGCTGAGCGCCGGGCTCGCCGCGAGGCGCCGGACGGCTCTGGTGACGACGGATCTGCTGCTGGGCATGGCGTCCTTCCGGCCCGATTACAACGTTGTAGGTCACGGTCACCGTGGCGCATTGCCGATGCACTGTCAAGTGGCTGGGAATGGACGGGAGATGACGGGAGATGAGGACGGTCAGCGGAGCTGTTGGGCGACCAGGACCAGGGCCGCCTGGTCGTCGTCGGTGACGCCGCCGGTGAAGGCGTCGACGGCGCCGGTGACCGCGTCCAGGATCTGCTGCGCGTCGGTGGACCCGGTGGTGGAGCTGATGGCGGCGACCAGGCGCTCCTCGCCGAAGAAGGTGCCGGCCTGGTCGCGGGCCTCCAGGATGCCGTCGGTCACCAGGACCAGGCAGTCGCCGTGGTCCACCGTGAAGGACTCCAGGACCAGGTCCGGATCGGCGGAGACGCCGAGGAGCTGGCCGGCCGGACTGGGGCTGCTGACGGTGCCGTCGGCCCGGCGCAGCAGGGGCGGCGGGTGCCCGGCCCGCACCATGCTCATGGCGATCCCGTCCCGGGTCCGGCGCAGTTCGGCGTAGATCAGGGTGACGAAGCTCTCGCCGCTGTCGGACCGGGCCAGCAGGGCGTCGTTGATGGCCTCGGCCACCGCGCTGGGGGTCGCCAGCAGCGGGGCCACCGCGCGGGCGGTGTTGCGGACCAGTGCGGTGGTGGTCGCCGCGTAGGCGCCGCGGCCGCAGACGTCCCCGATGACCAGCCCCCACCAGTCCCCGGGCAGCGGGAAGACGTCGTAGAAGTCGCCGCCGATGTCCAGTCCCTCGCCTGCGGGCCGGTAGGAGGCGGCCAGTTGCGCTCCGGGCACGTCGGGGAGCGCGGCCAGCAGCAGCCCTGCCTGCAGGTCCCGCGCCAGCCGGGCCCGCTGGTCGTGCTGGCGGGTGGTCTCGGCGCCGGCCGCGGCGGTACGGGCCAGCGCCTCGGCGAGGGCGATCGTGCGGTCGTCCAGCGGCCGGTCGGCGGTGGCCGCCAGGGTCAGCACACCGAAGGTGTGCCCCCGGGCGGTGAGCGGGACGCAGACCTGCGCGGTGACGGGCAGGCCCAGTTCCTGCCAGGCCCCCGGGGGAGGGGTCGGACTGATCTCGCTCGCGCCGGTGGCGAGCACGCGCCCGACGGGGGACGCCGCCAACCGCGTCGGCTCCTCTGCTGCCAGCAGCGCCTGGACCCGCTGGGGCAGGTTCGGTGCGACCGCGACGGCCACCCGCTGGATCCGGCCCGACTCCAGCACGTCGATGACGCACACCGGGCCGAGCGCCGGTACCGCGAGCCGGGCCAGCCGCTGCAGGTTCTGCGGGTAGTGGGCCTCCTCGCTGACCGCGGTGCTGGTCTCGAGTACGAACGTCAGATCGGAGCTGAGGGCTTGCTCGCTCGCGTGCGCCTGGCGGCGCGCCTGTTCGGCGCGGTGGCGCTCGATGGCGAGAGCGGCGGTGCGGGTGAAGACGATGCTCAGGTCGAGATCGTCCTCGCGCAGGTGCTGGGGCGTGCGGTGGTACATGGCGAAGGTGCCGAGCAGTTCCCCGGTGCTGGACATGATGGGTGAGGACCAGCAGGCCGCGAGCCCGGCCCGCCGGGCCAGGTCCCGGTATGTGGTCCACAGCGGGCTGGCGGCGATGTCGTCGACCACGACCATCTCGCGCCGGTACGCGGAGGTGCCGCAGGAGCCCCCCTGCGGGCCGATCTCCATGCCGTCGATGGCCTCGTTGTAGAAGTCCGGGAGGCTGGGGGCGGCGCCGTGCACCAGACGCTGCCCCGACGGGTCCAGCAGCAGCACGGAGCTGAGCACCTTGGGGGAGAGCTTCTCGATGGCCCGGCACATGCCGTCCAGGACCTCGGCCAGGGGCGCGTCCCGGGCGATCTGTTCGAGCAGCACCTGCTGCTCGGCGGCCAGCTTGTGGGCGGCACGCTGGCGGGTGACGTCCACGGCGACGAAGGCCACGCCCTGGATGTGCCCGGCCTGGTCCAGGCGTGGTTCGAGGCTGAAGTCGTAGTAGCGCAGCCGGGCCTTGCCCGTCGGTCCGAGCAGTACCCCGGCGCCGAGCGCGATGAACGGCGCCCCGTCCCGGTAGACCCCGTCGAGCAGCGCCGGCAGACCCTGGTGCACCAGCTCGGGCACGACGTCGACGGTGGGGCGGCCCAGCAGCTCACGCCCCCGGCCGACCCCGATCGCGTCGAAGAAGGCGTCGTTGGCCCCGGCGAGCAGGTGGTCGGGGCCGCTGAGCACGGCGAAGATCACCGGAGCGTGCGCGAACATGCCGGCCAGCAGATCGGGGCCGGCCACGAGGTCGGCTGGCCTCCTCATGACTGCGGTCCATGCGATCGGATCCCACGCTGCATGAGATCAGACTGACCCCGCCGGTGCGGGCGAACAAGTCGAAGCGGTGCGCCGGCTCGTCAGGGAGCCCGGGACGCTGCGGGCGCGCCCCGGCTCTGTTCTCCCGGACGCGCCGGGTGTGAAGGTTCGGACCGTCGTGGGTCAGACCTCTGCGGTGGCCTGTTCGGCGGTGGTGTCCGCGTCGTCCTTCTCGCTGTCGGCCGTGGCGCGGCGTACGGCCGGGATGAGGGCCGCGACCGTGGCGGCGACCAGGGCGACGCCGCAGCCGATGATCAGGCCGGTCTGGAAGCCCGTTTTGGAGGTGAAGCTGTAGCCGGCCATGGTGGTGTTCATGTGCGAGAGGACCACGCCGATCACGGCGGCGCCGATCGAGGTGCCCAGCGCGCGCATCAGCGTGTTGAAGCCGTTGGCCGCGGCGGTCTCGGAGAGCGGGACCGCGCTCATGATCAGCGCGGGCATCGCACCGTACGCCAGGCCCACGCCGCTGTTGATCACCATGCTGACCAGCATCAGGCCCCAGGCGGAGCCCATCAGCGCCAGCGACAGGCCGTAGCCGGCGGCGATCACCAGGACGCCGCAGACCAGTGTGAACTTCGGGCCGCGGGCGTCGCTGAGCTTTCCGCCGAACGGGGAGACGAACATCATCATGATCCCGCCGGGCGCCATCCACAGGCCAGCCTGGAGCATCGACTGCCCGAGGCCGTAGCCGGTGGCCGCGGGGAACTGCAGCAGCTGAGGGGTGATCAGCAGGCTGGCGTACATGCCGAAGCCGACGAAGACCGAGGCGAGGTTGGTCATCAGCACCCGGGGGCGGGCGGTGGTGCGCAGGTCGATCAGCGGGTCCCGGGTCCGCAGCTCCCAGAAGCCCCAGCCGACCAGGAGCGCCAGCGCGCCGACGGACAGGCTGAGGGTGGTGGTCGAGCCCCAGCCCCAGTCGGCGCCCTTGGAGACGGCGAGCAGCAGACAGACCAGGCCGGCGCCGAGACCGAGCGCGCCGAGCACGTCGAAGCGCTGGCCCTTCGCGGC
This sequence comes from Streptacidiphilus sp. EB103A, assembly GCF_041261405.1. Taxonomy (NCBI): domain Bacteria; kingdom Bacillati; phylum Actinomycetota; class Actinomycetes; order Kitasatosporales; family Streptomycetaceae; genus Streptacidiphilus; species Streptacidiphilus sp. EB103A. The sequence continues at coordinate 44,504 of NZ_JBGCAQ010000002.1, forward strand.
GGCCGGCACCTCGGGGATCAGGAACCAGATCAGCAGCGCGACGATGGTGGCCAGGCCGGCCGCGCCCCAGAACAGCACCCGCCAGCTGGAGTACTGGGCGACCGCGGCGGCGATCGGCAGGCCGAGGGCGCCGCCGATGCCCATGGAGGCGCTGACCAGCGCGATGGAGGAGCTGAGCTTCTCCGCGGGGACCACGTCGCGCAGCAGGGCGATGCCGAGCGGCAGCATGCCCATGCCCATGCCCTGCAGACTCCGTCCGATGATCATCGGCACGACGGAGGAGGAGAGCGCGCACACCACCGATCCCGCCACCAGCGGCACCGAGCACACCAGCAGCATCCGGCGCTTGCCGAGCATGTCGCCCAGACGCCCGGAGACCGGTACGCAGACAGCCGACACCAGCAGGGTGGCGGTGATCACCCACGCCGCGTTGGAGGACGTGGTGTGCAGGATCTTCGGCAGCTCCGCGATGAGCGGGGTGACCAGGGTCTGCATGATGGCCGCCGTGGTTCCGGCGAATGCCAGGGTGGCGACGATCCGTCCTGCGCGGGCTGATGGCTGGGGTGCACCCATCCGGGACTCCTCGGGCTGTCTGTGGGAACGTTCTCGTGCATCATACATGTCTTGTGCATCGAACATATGACGTGTATGTTGCACTAATCTGATGGAGGGTCAGGCCGACCCGGCGCCGGGACGTGTCGACGGCCCGGACGACGGCATGGAGACGACAGGCGCATGATCAGACCCACCCACGAGGTCGAGTACGAGCAGATGCTCCTCAGCCGCCATGGCCTCCTGCAGCAGAAGGGCGGACGCCGCAAGGACGGTCTGCTGGAGCGCAGCGCCTACATCCTGCTCAGCCGGGTGCGGGTGCAGGGGCCGATGACCATAGGCGAACTCAGCGACGCCTTCGGACTGGACGCCTCCACCCTCAACCGGCAGACCGCGGCGGCGGTGCGGGCCGGGCTGGTGGAGCGCATCGCCGACCCCGGGGGCGGCATGGCCCGCAGGTTCCGGATCACCGACGAGGGTGCGCGCATGCTCGACGAGGAACGCGAGGGACTGGTCCGCTCCCTGGAGCAGATCATGGCCGACTGGCCGGACGAGGACATCGCCGGCTTCGCCGCCTACCTGAGGCGCTTCAACGCCGGCATCGAACGCCTCGGCGGCCGCCCCTGGCCGCGGCCCTGAGCTGCTGAGTCCCGGTCAGGTCAGCTGCAGCAGGGTGATGCTGGTGGCGGTGACGACGATCCACAGGCAGCCGCCGAGGAGCAGCGGACGAGGCCCGGCCCGCCGCAGCGAGGTGAGGTCGGTGGACAGGCCCACCGCGGACAGGGCCGTGGTGATCAGGAAGACGGCCGCCTGGCTGAGGGCGGGATGGCAGGGGGCCGGGATCAGGTGGGCGGTGTTGGCCGCGGCGGTCAGCAGGAATCCGACGATGAACCAGGGGACCAGCCCGGACACCCGCAACCGGGGCGGGTCCGGGGCGGGCGAGGAGGCGGCGGCCGCCCGCGCGCGGCGGGTGCGGGCGGCGAGTGCCAGGCAGATGGGGACGATCAGCAGGGTGCGGGTCAGCTTGACGACGACGGCATGACTGACCGTGCCGGGGCCGTAGGCGGTGGCGGTGGCCACCACCGAGGACATGTCGTTGACCGCGGTCCCGGCGAACAGCCCGAAGGCGTGCTGGTCCATCCCGAGCAGGTGGCCCAGCAGCGGGAAGGTGAGGACGGCGGCGAGGTTGAACACGAAGATGGTGGAGACCGCGTAGGCGACGTCGGCGCCGGCGGCTTCGATGACCGGGGTGACCGCGGCGATGGCGGAGGCTCCGCAGACGCCGGTGCCGACGCCGACGAGGGTGCGCAGGTCACTGCTGATGCGCAGGGCGCGGCCCAGCCACCGGGCCGCCAGCAGGCAGGCCCCCAGGGTTCCGAGCATGACCGGGAGCGAGGCGGCGCCGACATGCACGACCTGGGCCAGGGACAGCTGGCAGCCCAGGACGACGATGGACGCCTGCAGGATGCCTCGGCTCGCGAAGGAGATCCCCGGGGCGAGCCGGGCATCGGGGCGGCGCAGGACTGCGAGCAGCGTCCCGAGCACGATGCCGCACACCGGTGCGCCGACCAGCGGAAGGATGCCGCCCAGCCCGGTGGCCGCAGCCGCGACCAGCAGCGCCAGCGCGAGCCCGGGCAGTGCCGGGCCCGGACGGGACGACGCGGCGCCGGGTGGGTGCTCGGCCGGGCGGGCGCGCCGGGGGGTGTCGACGTGGGTGTTCACGTTTCCGACTGTGGTCGGCCGGTCGGTGCGCTTGTAGCCCCCACGGTTCGATGAGGTCATAAGCCGCTGTTATGGGCCGCGCCGGTGCGGCCTGCGCGCACGGCACCGGATCGCGGCCTGCGACTTACGCTTGGAGGGCATGGAAGCACGGGGCGCACCGGCTGCGTGCCCTACGGTCGAGGGAGCCGCGCCATGATGACCACCGCCGCTGACCACCGCGCCGCCGAACCCGGTGACCAGCACCGGGCCCAGGAGATGCTGCTGGCCAAGATCGGGCACGGCGGCCTGCCAGCCCTGGCCCTGGTCCTGATCGACTCCCGCCGCGGCGACCCGGTCGCGGCTGCCATGACCGTCGGCGCACTGCTGCGCGCCGTCCCCGAGGTGGACTGGCTGACCTGCCACGACCTGCTGCGCAACGCCGGGCTGCGCGACGACCAGCTCCTCGGCGACCTCACACCCGACCAGCACCGCGCCATGGCGCACACCCTGAACCGCGCCCCGCGCCCCCACCTGCCGAGCTGACCCGCCTCCTGCGTGGCGACGGTCAGCTGCCGCAGGCGCATCCGGTGCCCGCCGCGGCCTTGCCGAACCGGTCGGAGTCGGCCTTGACGACGTAGACCTCCCAGGGCTCCTGGCCCGGACCGGTCACCCAGACCTTGTCCTGCAGGGCGTAACAGCAGGACGTGTCGTTCTCCTCGAACGTGGCCAGGCCGGCGTCTTTGAGGCGGCCGGTGGCGGCGGCGACCTGGTCGGTGGACTCGACCTCGACGCCGAGGTGGTCCAGCCGGGTCTCCTGGCCAGGGGCGCCCTCGATCAGGACGAGCTTGAGCGGCGGCTCGGTGACGGCGAAGTTCGCGTAGCCGGGGCGGCGCTTGGCGGGCTCGGTGCCGAACAGCTTGGAGTAGAAGGCGACCGAGGCTTCGAGGTCGGCGACATTGAGGGCGAGCTGAACGCGGGACATGGAGGTCTCCCCGATCCGATTCCTGTATCGATGGTTGTCGATGCAGGGAAGGTTGCTCTCTGAATCGATGGATGTCAACATAGACGCATGTCGAAATTGGAGCTGCCGGTGCTCGACCAGGGGGTGTGCTGTTCGCCCCTGGTCCGTGAGCCTCTGGGCGAGGAGTCCGCCGCCGACCTGGCCCGGATGTTCAAGGCGCTGTCGGACCCGGTCCGGCTGCGGCTGCTGTCGCTGATCGCCTCCCACGAGGGCGGCGAGGCATGCGTCTGCGACCTGACCGGCCCCTTCGACGTGTCCCAGCCGACCATCTCGCACCACCTCAAGGTCCTGCGCGAGGCCGGCCTGGTCGGTTCCGAACGCCGCGGGACCTGGGTCTACTACTGGGTGCTGCCTCCGGCCCTGGCCAAGCTCTCCGCCCTGCTCCAGGCCCCGGCGACCGCCGCGGGAGCGACGGGATGACGGCCCGGGCCCCGCTGGCCCGCCGGGTTGTCGCCGAGGCGGTCGGGACGGCGGCGCTGGTCGCCGTCGTGGTCGGGTCCGGCATCCAGGCGAGCGAGCTCTCCGCGGACGTCGGTGTGCGACTGCTGGCCAACTCCCTGGCCACGGTCTTCGGCCTGGGCGTGCTCATCGCGCTGCTCGGCCCGGTCTCCGGCGCCCACTTCAATCCCGTGGTCACCCTCGCCGCCTGGTGGACCGGCCGGAGGACGGGCAGCGGTCCGGAACTGCTGCGCGAGGCCGCTGCCTTCATCCCCGCCCAGATCGCGGGCGCTGTCGGCGGTTCGGTCCTGGCGAACGCCATGTTCGCCCAGCCGCTGGTGACGTGGTCGACGCACCAGCGCTCTGCCGGTCACCTGTGGCTCGGTGAGGTCGTGGCGACCGCCGGCCTGGTCCTGCTGATCCTCGGCCTGAACCGGACCGGCCGGGCCCGCTTCGCCGCGGTGGCGGTCGCGTCCTGGATCGGCGCGGCCTACTGGTTCACCTCGTCCACCAGCTTCGCCAACCCGGCGGTGACCATCGGCCGGGCGTTCACCGACACCTTCGCCGGCATCGCACCCGCCTCCCTGCTGCCGTTCATCGCCGCCCAACTGCTCGGCGCCGCCATCGGGGTGGGCCTGGCCGCCGCCCTGTTCGGCGCCCCAAGCCGCGCGGGCGAGGACGCAGCCGTCGCGCCTGACGACGAGCACGGGCACGAACTCGCCGCCACGGTCATCGCATGAGCGCCGCCCGTCCGTCCGTGCTGTTCGTCTGCGTCCACAACGCCGGCCGGTCCCAGATGGCCGCCGCGTTCCTGACCCACTTCGCCGGCGACCGTGTCCAGGTCCGCTCCGCCGGCTCCGCGCCGGCCGACCGCGTCAACCCGGCCGTGGTCGAGGCGATGCGCGAGGTCGGCATCGACCTCTCCGCCGAGACCCCCAAGATCCTGACCGGCGAAGCGGTGCAGGAATCCGATGTGGTGATCACCATGGGCTGCGGTGACGCCTGCCCGTACTTCCCCGGCAAGCGCTACCTCGACTGGCAGTTGGCCGACCCCGCCGGACAGGGGGTCGCGGCCGTACGCCCGATCCGCGACGAGATCGCTGCCCGCATCCGCACCCTCATCGACGAACTCACCGGTGAGCCGCCGCACTTGTGAGGCGGGCTCAGTGCGGGGCTGCGAGTCCGGGGCGGTGGCGTTCGACAGCCTCCAGGACCGACCGGGGGCGGCACCCGTAGGGTGATCGTTGGAATCGTGGCCGGGCCGAAGCCAGGTCGTGCGTTGCGCACGGCGGACCCGAGCTCTCGTCAGCGGTAGTCCTTTCGGGCTCGGGCTGCGGCTTCCACGGCACCAGCGGCCGGGCCTGTCCCGCTCAACCGTCACGCTGGTGCGGATCCCGGCAGGTCAGTGCCGGTGCCGTCCCGCAATCCCAGCAGACCCCGACTCGCTGTGGACACGGGCCGGAGCGGGGCCCAAAGATCACCAGCAGCGCTGCTTCAGCGTTGCTCACCGCAAGACGTCAAGGATTGGAACGTGTCATGAACCTGTCTGACCATGGCCATGGATTGTCCCGACGCAGGCTGCTGACCCTCGCCGGCGGCGCTGCGGTGGCCACCGCGGCCGGTATCGGATTCGCCCAGTCGGCGTCTGCGGCGTCCTCGGCGACCGGCTACGGGATCGACTACAGCGACCCGTCGCTCATCACCCCCGATTCGGTCGCCGCGGCGGGCTACGGCTTCGTGTGCCGTTACCTCAGCTGGCTGCCGAACCCTAAGGTCCTCACCCTGTCCGAGGCCCAGGCCCTCACCGCCAAGGGTCTGGGCATCGTCTCCAACTGGGAGTCCGACGGGCTGCAGTCCTGGCAGAGCAGCGTCCCCTCCGACCCCTACGCCCAGGGGGTCAGGCATGCCACTGAGGCGGAGCGGCAGGCGCTGGCCAATGGGATGCCGTCGTCGCGGCCGATCTACTTCAGCGTCGATTTCGACCTTCAGTCCTCGATGTACTCCCCGCTCAACTCCTACTTCGACGGCGTCGCTTCGGTGATCGGCCGGTCTCGGACCGGTGCCTACGCCGGCTACTACGTGATCAAGGAACTCTTCGACAACGGGAAGATCGCCTGGGGCTGGCAGGCGAACGCGTGGTCCTATGGGAACTGGGACAGCCGCGCGCAGTTGCGGCAGGTCCAGAACGACATCACGGTCGCCGGGCACGGCGCGGACCTCGACCAGCCGATGGCCGCCGACTTCGGGCAGTGGGGCGGCAAGGGCGGCAGCGGTGGCGGCGGTGTCATCCTGCCGTCCTGGCCGAACATCACCGACGGCATGACGGGGCCCAGCGTGCAGGCGGCGCAGTATCTGCTGCGTTACCACGGTGCCTCGATCACCGCTGACGGTCAGTTCGGGGCGGCCACCCTTGCCGCGACCAAGAGTTTCCAGTCCGCGCACGGCTTGGGCGTGGACGGGCAGATAGGCCCGCAGACCTGGTCGGCGCTGGTCGTCCAGGTCCAGCAGGGCTCCAGCGGTGACGACGTCCGGGCCGCCCAGGTGGAGCTGAACCGGTTCGGTTACGGCCTCGCGGTCGACGGCAGCTTCGGCTCCGGCACCGACAGCGCCGCCCGGGCCTTCCAGTCCGCGCACGGCCTGGGCGTGGACGGCCAGGTGGGACCGCAGACCTGGCAGATGCTCGTGGGTACCGGGAGCGGCGCCTCCGGCGGCGGCACCGTCGCGCCGCCCTGGCCGAATGTCGTCGACGGCGACACCGGGAACAATGTGCAGGCGGCGCAGTACCTGTTGCGCTACCACGGTGCCTCGATCACCGCTGACGGTCAGTTCGGGGCGGCCACCCTCGCCGCGACCAAGAGTTTCCAGTCCGCGCACGGCCTGGGCGTGGACGGGCAGATAGGCCCGCAGACCTGGTCGGCGCTGGTCGTCCAGGTCCAGCAGGGCTCCAGCGGTGACGACGTCCGGGCCGCCCAGGTGGAGCTGAACAAGTTCGGTTACGGCCTCGCGGTCGACGGCAGCTTCGGCTCCGGCACCGACAGCGCCGCCCGGGCCTTCCAGTCCGCGCACGGCCTGGGCGTGGACGGCCAGGTGGGACCGCAGACCTGGCAGATGCTCGTCGGCAGCTGACCGCCGAGCCCCTCCGGTGGCGAGTGTGCGGGGCGGGGGAACCGCGACGGTTCCTTCGTCCCGCACGCGCTCGCCGCGGCTGAGGCCGCATCCCGGGGCGTTGACAGGGTCTCGCCAATTCGGTTCACTTCCTCGGAGACAGGTATGGACCAATGTCCGATTCCTGGTCGGCCGGCGCGCCCACTGCGGACGACCTCCATCGTGAAATCGAGGCGAGTTCGATGTCCTTACGCGCTGCCGACATCGTTGTCAGGTTTTCGCGGCTGCTCAGGTTCCTGGTGACAGCTGCCGTTGTGGCCGTCGTACTGGTCCCGATGGCGACGCCCGCGCGTGCCGCTACCGCGGTGTGCGTGCTGGCCTGTGACACCCTGGATCCCTCGCTGGCGAAGCAGGAGAGCTTTCCGGTGCCGAATCTGGCCCTCAACGGCCGTCGCGTCGAGCTTCACGTGTCCGATGCCGACGACATGGCGTGGGCCAGCATCGACGGCGGTGTGACCGGCGACTCGGTGTGGCTGGACCGGTCCTGGGACGGGGGCGCCAGCTGGGAGGGGCTGCTGGGCAAGGCGAGCATCCCGAGCACCTGGACCGGCACCAGGACGCTGATGTACAACATCACCGACCCCCGTGACCACCGACGCGGGCTGGTCCGGGCCTGTGGCGACGCGGCCGCCGTCGGCTGCACGAGCTGGGTGTACCCCACGGTGTGCGACACGCTCTGCGACGGGACGGACGCTGCCCGGGCGGCCGGCGACGACCAGCCGGTGCCGTCGACCACCCTGTACGGCCGCACCATCCGGCTGCACGTCGACCAGCAGAACGCTATGGCCTGGGCGAGCATCGACTCCGGCGGCGCCGGTGACGAGATCTGGCTGGACCGCTCCTGGGACGGCGGCTCCACCTGGCCGGACGGCTCCTCGCGCGGCCGCACCAGTACACCGTCCGGCGCCACCGGCACCCGTACCGCGATGTACGCCACCCGCGACCCGCGCGGTCTCCTCTACGGCGGCGCGGTACGCGCCTGCGGCCGGGAGGCGAGCCACCAGGAGGGCAGCTGCACCGCCTGGGTCCGCCCGGCGCCGACCCCGGCGCGCGCGGCGGCGGACGCGCTGATGTCCTCCTACGACCCGTACAACGGCTGGTGGCCCAGCAGTTGGTGGAACTCCGCCGCCACCCTCACCACCCTCGTCGACTTCGCCAGGACCACCGGAACGCACGACTACGACTGGGCCATCGCGCGCACCTTCGACCAGAACAAGGGCGTCTTCGCCGCCGGGGTGCGCAGTTCGGACGCGATCGAGGGCGACTTCATCAGCCGCGCCAACGACGACGCGGGCTGGTGGGCCATCGCCTGGCTGGACGCGTACGACTACACCGGCAACTCCCGCTATCTGAACGAAGCGGTCACCATCGTCAGCTACCTGCAGCAGTACTGGGACGCCGGCAGCTGCGGCGGCGGCATGTGGTGGGACCGCGAGCGCACCTACAAGAACGCGGTGACGAACGGGCAGTACCTCTGGCTGACCACGGCACTGCATCAGCGCATCCCCGGCGACACCGTGTGGCTCCAGCGGGCCACCACAGCTGCGGCCTGGTACCGGTCCAGCGGGATGATCAATTCTTCGGGGCTGGTGAACGACGGGCTGACCTCGGCCTGCGCCAACAACGGCAGCACCGTGTGGAGTTACAACCAGGGGCTCGCCATCGGCGGCTTCACCGAGCTGTGGAAGGCGACCGGGGACAGCTCGCTGCTGGCCACCGCGCGCACCCTGGCTGACGCCGCGATCAGCAGCCCGTCGCTGACCAGCGGAGGAGTGCTCACCGAGTCCTGCGACACCGGATCGGCATCCTGCGACGACAACCAGAAGCAGTTCAAGGGCATCTTCATGCGGAACTTCGCCGACCTGGCGAAGGCCACCGGCTCCACCGCCTACCTGAGCTACGTCCAGCAGCAGGCGGCCACCCTGTGGGCGCAGGACCGCAGCCCGATCAACGCCCTGGGCGAACGCTGGGCCGGCACCAGTCCCGACCCGACCGACTGGCGTACCCAGGCGAGCGCCCTCGGCGCGCTCACCGCCGCCGCGGGCTGAACGGCGGGCCGGGCCCGGGCCGGATCGGTCAGGTCGAGTCACCGGAAGCGCGGCTGGGCGGGGATGGCCTCCAGGTCGGTGCGGACCAGTTCGCGGTGGTCGACGGCCGCAGGGCTTTCGCGGTCAGGCCGACGCGGTGCGCCAGCTGACCGACCGTGATCAGTTCAGGTCCGTCCGCCATGCCCCGAACCTAGGACCTTGCCCCGGGGGAACCTCAAACGCAGCGCCGCAGCCGACCCGCAGGGACATGGAGCTCTGCTCCATTCCGGAATTCCCTAGACAACGGCGGCGGCACGGGGTGCCCCCGGACCCCGGTGCTAGCCTCCGAATCTGACCTGACAGGTCGACCCCCAGCTTCCCTTTGGTGCGCGGTGCACCGGACTCCCGACGTCCCTTCGAACCTTCGATTTTCAGGAGACATCTGTGGTTGATGTCAGTACCGCTGCCGAACCCGTCGCTCCCACGGGTGAGCCGATACCGGGCCCGCCGGGGCTGGGTCCGAAAGAGCTGCGCGCCCTGCTGGCCGATGCCCCGAGGTTCTTCACCGGACTCCGTGAGCAGTACGGGCCCATCGCGAGCTTCCCCTACGGCTTGTCCCGCGGCTACCTGGTCAGCGACCCGAACGTGATCCAGGACATCTACGTCAGCACCGGCCGCAAGTTCGACAAGAATGTGCTGCCCGGCGGCCGTGGCAAGAGGATCGCACCGTTCAGCGTCGGCCTCGGCGACGGCCTGGCCACCAGCGGCGGGGAACTGCACCGCAAGCAGCGCCGGCTCATCCAACCGGTCTTCCACCGCCAGCGGATCGCCGGGTACGGGGACGCCTTCGCCCAGCTCGCGGAGGCGGGTGCCGCCGAGCTGAAGGACGGACACGAGCTCAACATCCAGGAGGCGATGTACGAACTGTCGCTCGGGATGGTGGCGAAGACCGTCTTCGACGTCTCGCTCGACAGCCACGTGGCGACGACCATCCGCCTCGCCTTCCCCCGCCGGGGCGGCCCGATGCGCTGGGAGCAGGTCGTCCCGTTCGGCCGGTTCATCATGCGCCTGCCGCTGCGTGCCAACCGCCGCTTCTGGAAGGGCCACAAGTACCTCAACGGCATCATCCAGCAGATGATCGACGAGCGGCGGGCGGGGCCCGGTGACGGCGACGACCTGCTCTCGGTGCTGATCAACGTACGGGACGCCGACACCGGCGAACCGATGAACGACCAACTGCTGCACGACGAAGCGGTCACCCTGCTGATGGCCGGTCATGAGACCTCGTCGGCAGGGCTCACCTGGGCCTACCACCTGCTCGCGAAGAACCCCGAGGCCAAGGCGCGGCTCCACGCCGAACTGGACGAGGTGCTCGGGGACCGCCTTCCCGAGGCCGCCGACCTGCCCAACCTCCCCTACACCGACGCCATCTTCTCCGAGGTGATGCGTATGTATCCGCCGGTGTGGAACACCGTCAGGCGCTCCCTGGAGGACTACGACGCCAACGGCTACGTCATCCCGAAGGACCGGTTCGTGATGATGAGCCCCTGGGTCGTGCACCACGACCCGACGTGGTGGCCGGAGCCCGACCGCTTCGCCCCGCAGCGCTGGATCGCCGCCGACGACGGCGACCCGCTCAGCGGCCAGGCGCTGGAACCCGGCCGGCCGCGGATGGCCTACCTCCCCTTCGGGTCCGGGCCCCGGCAGTGCATCGGCAACGCCTTCGCGCGGATGGAAGCGGTCATGACGCTCGCCACCATCGGCCGGCACTGGGAGTTCGACGCGGTCAACGACGACCCGGTGCCCATCCTCACCCACATCACCGTCCAGCCCAAGGACGGCTTGACGATGATCGCCCGCCGTCGCCGGTGACCGGTGCGGCCGGTGATCACGCAGGGCCGGCGAACCCGGTGGTGGCGCCCGAGCGCACGTAGGGATTCCTCCCAGGAAGCGGTAGACGATGGCGAGCAACGAAGAGAAGCTGCGGGACTACCTCAAGCTGGTGACCGCGGATCTCCGGCAGACCCGCAAGCGCCTGCACGAGGCGGAGACCCAGCAGCAGGAGCCCATCGCCATCGTGGGTATCGGCTGCCGCTTCCCGGGCGGCGTGGCGTCGCCCGAGGACCTGTGGCGGTTGGTGTCCGAGGGAGTGGACGCGGTCACCGAGCTCCCGACCGATCGCGGATGGGACCTGGACGCGCTCTACGACCCCGCGGGAAGCGCGGGGACGACGTACGCGCGGCACGGCGGATTCGTCCATGACGCGCCGCTGTTCGACGCCTCCTTCTTCGGGATCTCGCCGCGTGAGGCGATGGCGATGGACCCGCAGCAGCGCCTGCTGCTGGAGACGTCGTGGGAGGCGCTGGAGCGGGGCGGGATCGAGCCGGGGACGTTGCGCGGCAGCCGTACCGGGGTGTTCATGGGGTCCAACGGCCAGGACTACGTGGCGCTGCTGCTGAACCGGCCGGAGGAGGCCGAGGGGCAGCTGACCACGGCGGCCACCGCGTCCGTCCTGTCGGGTCGGGTGTCCTATGTGCTCGGGCTGGAGGGTCCGGCGCTGACGGTGGACACGGCCTGCTCGTCGGCGCTGGTGGCGCTGCACCTCGCGGTGCGGTCGCTGCAGGCCGGCGAGAGCGATCTCGCGCTCGCGGGCGGGGTGACGGTGATGTCGACGCCCGGCGCCTTCGTCGAGTTCAGCCGGCAGCGGGGGCTCGCGGAGGACGGCCGGTGCAAGGCCTTCTCCGACTCGGCGGACGGCACCGCGTGGGGTGAGGGCATCGGCGTGCTCGTCGTCGAGCGGCTGTCGGACGCACGGCGCAACGGGCACACGGTGCTCGCGCTGGTGACGGGCAGCGCGGTCAACCAGGACGGCGCGTCGAACGGGCTGACGGCCCCGAACGGCCCCTCGCAGCGCCGGGTGATCGCCGCCGCCCTGGCCGGAGCCGGGCTGACGCCGCAGGACGTGGACGCGGTGGAGGCACACGGAACCGGCACCACGCTGGGCGACCCGATCGAGGCGCAGGCGCTGCTGGCGACCTACGGCCAGGACCGGGAGCCGGAGCGGCCGTTGTGGCTCGGCTCGGTGAAGTCGAACATCGGGCACACCCAGGCGGCGGCCGGTGCGGCCGGTGTGATCAAGATGGTGCTGGCGCTGCAGCACGGCGTACTGCCGCCGACCCTGCACGTGACCGAGCCGTCCACGCACGTGGACTGGTCGCAGGGCGAGGTGCGCCTGCTGACGGAGAACACCCCCTGGCCGGAGGTCGATCGGCCGCGCCGGGCCGGGGTCTCCGCCTTCGGCGTGTCCGGGACCAACGCGCACGTCGTCCTGGAACAGGCCCCGTCGGACGCCTCGGTGGACGCGCCGACGCAGGCCGTCCCGCCGACCGCGACCGAGTCGTCGCCGGTGATCCCGTGGTCGATCACCGGCCGGACCCCTGACGCCGTCCGGGAACAGGCCGCACGGCTGCGGTCGCACCTGGCCGCGACCTCCGACGCCGACCCGCGCGACATCGGCCACTCGCTGGTGACGACGCGATCCGTCTTCGAGCACCGGGCGGTGCTGCTGGGCGGTGACCGCACAGAGCTGATGAATGGTCTGGAAGCCTTGGCTGCAGGCCAGTTCGCGCCGAACGTGGTGACCGGAGCAGCGGTCGGCGGCCGGACGGCGTTTCTCTTCGCCGGTCAGGGCTCGCAACGGCTCGGTATGGGCCGGGAGTTGTACGAGTCCTTCGACGTCTTCGCGACCGCGTTCGACGCGGTCTGCGCACAGGTGGACGCGGAGTTGGAACGGCCGCTCTACGACGTGGTGTTCGGGGACGACGCTGAGCTGCTGAACGCCACCGGCTACGCGCAGCCGGCGTTGTTCGCCCTGGAGGTGGCGCTGTTCCGGCTGGTGGAGTCCTGGGGCGTCCGGCCGGACCTGCTGGCGGGGCACTCCGTCGGGGAGATCGCCGCCGCCCATGTGGCGGGGGTGATGTCGCTCGCGGACGCGTGCCGACTGGTGGTGGCGCGTGGGCAGTTGATGCAGGCACTGCCCGTCGGCGGCGCGATGGTCGCGCTGCGGGCGACCGAGGACGAGGTGCTGCCGCTGATCGCGGGCCGTGCGGACGAGATCGGCATCGCGGCGGTGAACGGCCCGGACGCGATCGTGGTCTCCGGCGCGGAGGCGGCAGTCGAGGCGATCGCCGAGCACTTCCGGGAGTCGGGGCGGAAGGCGACCCGGCTGCGGGTCAGCCACGCGTTCCACTCGCCGCTGATGGAACCGATGCTGCTCGCGTTCGGCCGGGTGGCGGAGAGTGTGCAGTACCAGGAGCCGAGCCTGCCCGTCGTCTCCACCGTCACCGGCCGGCTGGCCGAGCCCGGCGAGCTGACGTCCCCCCGGTACTGGGTGCAGCACGTCCGCAACGCCGTGCGGTTCGCTGACGGCGTCCGTGGGTTGGCGGAGAACGGTGCCACCCGCTTCCTCGAACTCGGACCCGACGGCACGCTGACCGCGATGGCCCAACTCTGCCTGGACGGCGCCGACGGTGTCGTCGACGTCGTCAACCACGAGGCCGCTGAGGGCGGGGACGGCGCCGAGGTCGTCGAGCACCTGCTGGTTCCGGCACTGCGCAAGGACCGTGCCGACGCCTGGAGTCTGACGTCGGCGGTGGCCGCCCTGCACACCCGCGGTGCGGCGGTGCGGTGGCCGGCGTTCTTCGAGGGGTCCGGCGCCCGCAGGGTCGAGCTGCCCACGTACGCGTTCCAGCGCCGCCGCCACTGGCTGCCCGCTTCGGTCATGTCCGCCGCCGGGGTCACCGCGGCCGGACTGGGCGCGGCCGGGCACCCGTTGCTGGGCGCAGTGGTCGAACTCGCCGATGAGCGGGGGATGCTGCTCACCGGGCGACTCTCGGTACAGGCGCAGCCCTGGCTGACCGACCGCAGGGTGGGCGGCTCACTGCTGCTGCCCGACTCCGCCTTCGTGGAGCTGGTGGTCCGGGCCGGGGACGAGGTGGGGTGCGACCTGCTGGAGACCCTGGCGGTGGAGACCCCGCTGGTCCTGGCCGAGGTGGGCGCCGCACAGCTGCAGATCCTGGTCGAGGCCCCGGACGAGGCGGGGCGGCGCCCGGTCTCGGTCTACTCCAGGCCGGACGGCGAAGAGTGGGAGCACAGCTGGACCCGTCACGCCTCCGGAGTGCTGGCCCACGGCAGCAGGCCCCCCGCCTTCGACCTCGGCGTCTGGCCGCCCGAAGGCGCCGAACCGGTCCCGCTGGACGGTCTCCACGAGCTGCTGGCCGGGGTCGGCTACGACTTCGGCCCCGCGTTCCAGGGGCTGCGGGCTATGTGGCGGCTCGGCACGGAGGTCTTCGCCGAGGTGTCGCTGGACGGGCGGGAGCGGGGGGAGGCGGACTCCTTCGGTCTGCACCCGGCGCTCCTGGACGCGGTTCTGCACACGCTGATGACAGGCGTCATGGACGGCGTCCTCGACGAGGTCCGGCTGCCGTCCGCGTGGAGCGGCGTGTCGCTGTTCGCCTCCGGCTCGGCCGCCGCCCGGGTGCGGCTGTCCGGGGTCGGCACGGACACCGTGTCCCTCGCGGTCGCGGACGCCACGGGCCGTCCGGTGGCTGCGGTGGAGTCGCTGTCGTTGCGTCCGGTACCGGCCGAGGGACCGTCCGGCGCTGGGGCCGCGCACCAGAACACGCTGTTCGTACTGGACTGGCAGCCCGTGGCGGCGGTCGAGGACGCCGCGGTGCGGGAGTCCGGGGCCGGCGGCTGGGCCCTGCTGGGGCCCGGCGGCCCGGAACTGGCCGCAGGGCTGGCCGAGTCCGGGGTTTCGGCCTGGACGTACACCGATCTGGAGGCTCTGCGCGCGGCGGTCGACGCGGGCGACCCGGTGCCGGGTCTGATCCTGCTGCTGTGCGATCCGGCGACCGGGGTTCAGGGCGATGCCGAGTCCGGGGTTCAGGGCTTCGACATCGCCGGGGCCGCGGAGGGCGCGACGGCCTGGGCGCTGACGGTGCTTCAGTCCTGGCTGGCCGACGACCGGTTGGCGTCGACCCGGCTGGCGCTGGTGACCTGCGGAGCGGTGGCCGCCGGGCCGGACGAGGACGTGCCGGATCTGCCGCACGCGCCGTTGTGGGGCCTGGTGCGTTCGGCGCAGTCGGAGCACCCGGGCCGGATCGTGCTGGTCGACCGGGAGTCGCCCGCGCAGCTGCCGCCTGCCGCGCTGGTGTGCGGGGAGACCCAGGTGGCGGTGCGCGGCGGAGTGCTGCTGACGCCTCGGCTGGCCCGCCGGCCCGTGGACGCCCCGCCCGTGGACGCCCCGGACGTGGACATTCCGCCCCTGGACGGCGAACCGGTGGCGTCGGCGTTCGGCTCCGATGTCGCCGCGGGCACCGTGCTGATCACCGGTGGCACCGGCGGGCTGGGCAGCCTGCTGGCCCGTCACCTGGTGGTCACCCGAGGCGTGCGGCGGCTGCTGCTGGTCAGCCGCCGAGGTCCGCAGGCTCCGGGCGCGACGCGGCTGCGGGAGGAACTGACCGAGCTGGGGGCGGAGGTCGCCGTCGAGTCCGTCGACGTGGCCGACCGGGAGGCGCTCGCCGAGCTGCTGGCCGCGATACCGGCCGAGTACCCGCTGACGGCCGTGATCCACACCGCCGGCGTGATCAACGACGGACTGGTCACCTCGCTGAGCCCGGAGGCACTGGAGGACGTGCTCCGGGCGAAGGTGACCGGCACGGTGAACCTGCACGAGCTGACCCGTGAGGCCGGTGAGCGGCTGGCCACGTTCGTGGTCTTCTCCTCGGTCGCCGGTCTCTGGGGCACCCTGGGCCAGGGCAACTACGCGGCGGCGAACTCGTTCATGGACGCGCTCGCGCATCACCGGCGGGTGAACGGACTGCCGATGACCTCGCTCTCCTGGGGCCTCTGGGAGAAGTCCAGCGGGATGACCGAGCAACTGGGCCGGGACGGATTCGCCCGGATGAGCCGGGAGGGCGCCGCCGCGATCCCCTCGGCCCAAGGGCTGGCGCTGTTCGACGTCGCCACAGCCCTGGACGGCCCGCACTTCCTGCCCATGCGCCTGGACGCCGCCTCGCTGCGGGCCAGGGCCGCGTCCGGTGAGGTTCCGGGACTGCTGCGCGGGTTGATCCGGACCTCCGGCCGTCGCAGTGCGCAGTCCGGGTCCGACCAGGCCGGTCCGGAGCTGGCCCGGCGGCTGGCCGAGCTGCCGCAGGCGCAGCGGCACCGCGCGGTCTCGGAGCTGGTGCGTACCCAGGTGGCCACCGTGCTCGGCTACGACTCGATCGAGCTGGTGGAGTCGGAGCGTCCGTTCAAGGATCTGGGCTTCGACTCGCTCACCGCGCTCGACCTGCGCAACCGGCTCAACTCCGAGACCGGTCTTCGGCTGCCGCCCACCCTGGTCTTCGACTACCCCTCGGCCTCGGCACTCGTGCTCCACCTGATGTCCGAACTCGCCGCGCTCGCCTCGGGCGGGGACCGGACCCCCGGCACCGCGGCGTCGGGGACAGCAGCGTCGGGGGCAGGGCTGACGCCGGCCCTGGCGAAGGGGGACGACGACACCATCGTGATCGTCTCCATGGGCTGTCACTTCCCCGGCGGAGTGGACTCCCCCGAGGAGCTGTGGCAGTTGGTCGACTCGGGCCGGGACGCGCTCGGGCCCTTTCCGACCGACCGCGGCTGGGACGTCGAGGCCCTCTACGACCCGGACCCGGACCGCGAGGGCACGACCTATGTGCGCGAGGCGGGTTTCCTCTACGAGGCCGGTCGCTTCGACGCCCAGTTCTTCGGGATCTCGCCGCGCGAAGCGCTGATGATGGACCCTCAGCAGCGGCTGCTGCTGGAGACCAGCTGGGAGGTCTTCGAGCGGGCCGGGCTCACCCAGGCGTCCCTGAAGGGGAGCCGGACCGGCGTGTTCGCGGGTGTGACCTTCCTCGACTACGCGTCGGGCATGCAGATGGGGACCTCCGGAAACGTCACGGCGGGCCGGATCTCCTACGCCTTCGGCCTGGAGGGGCCGTCGGTCGCGGTCGACACCGCCTGCTCCTCGGCGCTGGTGGCGCTGCACCTGGGCGCGCAGGCACTGCGCGCGGGTGAGTGCGACCTCGCCCTGGCCGGTGGGGTCACCGTCATGTCGAAGCCCGACTCGTGGGTGACGTTCAGCCGGGAGCGGTCGCTGGCGGTGGACGGGCGGTGCAAGTCCTTCGGCGACGCCGCCGACGGGACCAACTGGGGCGAGGGCGTCGGTGTGCTGCTGCTGGAGCGGCTCTCGGACGCCCGGCGCAACGGCCATACCGTGCTGGCCGTGGTCGCCGGCAGCGGGATCAACCAGGACGGCGCCTCCAACGGCCTGACCGCGCCCAGCGGACCGGCGCAGCAGCGGCTCATCCGGCAGGTGCTCTCCTCGGCGGGTCTGTCGTCCGCCGACGTCGACGCGGTGGAGGCGCACGGCACCGGTACACCGATGGGTGACCCGATCGAGGCGCAGGCGCTGCTGGCGACGTACGGTCAGGGGCGGGAGCCGGGGCGGCCGTTGTGGCTGGGCTCGCTGAAGTCGAACATCGGACACACCCAGTCGGCCTCCGGCGCCGCGGGCGTGATCAAGATGATCATGGCGATGCGCAACGAGGTACTGCCGCGCACCCTGTATGCGGAGACGCCGTCCAGCTACGTGGACTGGACGCAGGGCAGTGTGGAGCTGCTCAGCGAGCCGGTCGCCTGGCCCCGTGACGGACGGCCGCGCCGAGCGGGCGTGTCGTCCTTCGGCATCAGCGGCACCAATGCGCATGTGATCATCGAACAGCCCGCCGACGAGGACGCGGCCCTCGACGCCGACGTCGAGGAGCTCCCCTCCGCGGACCTTCCGGGCCTTCCGGGCCTTGCCGAACTGCCCGTGACGCCGCTGTTCGTCTCGGCGACCAGTGCCGACGCGCTGCGGGCGCAGGCGGAGCAGCTGGGCACGTTCCTGGCGGCCGATCCGCGGCTGCGCCTGGCGGACCTCGGCCTGTCGCTGGCCACGACGCGCTCGGCGCTCGAGTACCGAGCCGTCGTCGTCGCCCCCGGCCGGGACGACGCCCTGCGGTCGCTGCGGGCACTCGCGCTGGGTGACCCGGACGCGGGAGTGGTCCGGGGTACCGCGAAGCCCGGTGAGCCGGGCCGACCCGTGGTCTTCGTCTTCCCGGGTGATGCCGGCGGTGACGGTGAGCGCTCCGCATGGTGGGAGACCGCGGCCCGTCTGTTGGCGTCCTCGCCGGCCTTCGCCGACTCGATGGCCGCCTGCGACCGGGCCCTGTCGGGCTTCGTTCCCTGGTCGCTGCTGGAGCTGCTGACCGACCGGGCCGAGCGGGGCCGGTTCGAGCGGGACGACGTGGTGCGGGACGACGTGGTGCGGTGCGCGCGGTGGGCGCTGGGGGTGTCGATCGCCGCGGTCTGGCGCTCCCTCGGGATCGAGCCGGCCGTGGTGCTCGGCTGCTCGCAGGGTGAGATCGCCGCGGCGTGCGTGGCCGGGGGACTGTCGCTGGAGGACGGCGCGCTCGTGGTCGCCACCGGAGGGACGCCCGAGGACGAGCGTGTGCCGGCACTGGCGGGCATCCGGCCGGTCTCCGGTGACGTGCCGTTCTGCTCGACCGTCACGGGCGGCTGGTCGGACACCGCCGCTCTGGGCGCCCGGTACTGGGCATCCGCCCCCGACGGGTCCGACCGGGGCGACCAGGCCGGGTTCGAGGCCGCGATGGAGACTCTGCTGGCCGGCGGGCATGGACTCTTCGTCGAGATGGACGCCGAACCGGTCGTCGCGGAACAGCTCCTCAAGGTCGCGCGCGAAGCCGGAAAGGACGTCGTCGCGGTTGTCGCGGCCGGACCGGACCAGGACGGTGCGGACCGGCTGGTCGCTTCGCTCGCCGAGCTCTACGTCCATGGCATCGACACGGACTGGCCTGCGGTGTTCGCGGGATCCGGGGCCCGCCGCGTCGACCTGCCCACCTACGCCTTCCAGCGGCAGCACTACTGGCTTCCGCAACCCGAACCGCGCTCCGACAGCGCGGAGTCGGCCGGTCCGGGCTCGCTCCGGCACCCGATGCTCGGGGCGGCGGTGGAACTGCCGGACTCCGAAGCGCTTCTGTTGACCGGTCAGCTGTCCTTGCGGACGCATCCCTGGCTCGCCGACCACGTCGTCGAGGGCATGGTGCCGCTACCCGCCGCGGTCTTCGTGGAACTCGCGGTCCAGGCCGGCGACCAGGTCGGCTGCGAGCTGCTGACGGAGCTGACCCTGGAGGCCCCGCTGCTGCTGCCCGAACGGAACGGCGTGCGACTCCGGCTGACCGTGGGGGAGCCGCAGGAGTCCGGCCGACGCTCGCTCGCGGTGTTCTCCAAGCCGGACAGCGCGCTCCGCGAGGACCCCTGGATCCGCCACGCCACCGGGGAACTCGCCCCCGGCGGCCCGCCGCCGTCGTTCGATCTGGAGCTGTGGCCGCCCGCCGACGCCGAGGCGGTGGACCTGACCGAGTTCTACGCACACCGGTCGGCCGCCGGGCACAGCCTCGGGCCCGCGTTCCGGGGACTGCGCTCGGCCTGGCGACGCGGTGACGAGCTGTTCGCCGATGTCGAACCGGCCGAGCAGGAGTTGGCCGATGCGGCCCGTTACGGCCTGCACCCCGTGCTCCTGGACGCGGCGCTGCAACCCCTCCTGCTCGGTGCGGAGATCGCGGGCCCGGCCCCGCTGCCCTTCTCCTGGCAGGGCGTGGCGTTGCACGCGTCGGCCGCCGCCGTACTGCGGGTGCGACTGACCCGCACCGGGCCGGACACCGTCGCCGTCGCGCTCGCCGACGACACCGGCGCGCCGGTCGCCTCCGTCGACACCCTGTCGCTGCGGCCGGTGGTCCCCGGACAGCTCCGCACCGCCCGGGCCGGCCAGCGCACCGGACTGTTCCAGGTCGAGTGGCCGGACCTGGCGGCCGAGACGCCGCAGTCCGCGGTCCGCTGGGCCGTGGTCGGCCCGGACGCTCTCGGCGCCAGGCCGTCGCTGATGAAGTCCGGCCAGTACACCGAGGGCTATCCCGACCTCACGGCGCTGGGTGCGGCCGTGGACGCCGGAACGCCGGTGCCGGACGCCGTGCTCGTCTCGCTCACCGCGACACCGTCGGCGTCGGCGTCGGTGCCCGATGGCGCCACCGTCACCCGGCAGGCGCTGACGCTCGCTCAGGAGTGGCTCGCCGACGACCGTTTCGCCGCCTCCCGACTGGTCTTCCTGACCCGCGGCGCGGTGGCCGTCGGAGCAGTGGCCGTCGGAGCGGGCCCGGGTGGGCCGGACCTCGCCGTCGCTCCGGTGTGGGGACTCATCCGATCCGCCCAGGTGGAGAGCCCGGACCGCTTCGTCCTGGTCGACCTGGACAGCCAGCGCGGGTCCTGGCGGAAGCTGACCACCGCGGTGGCCACCGGGGAACCGGCCTTGGCCCTGCGCAAGGGTGTACTCAAGGTGCCCCGGCTGGCCCGCGCGAGCTCCACGGCAGGGTCGGACGACCGTGGTGGACCGGACGGATTGACCGTCTTCTCGCCGGACGGCCAGGGCACCGTCCTGGTCGTCGGCAGCGCCGGCGCGCTCGGCGACGCCGTCGTCCGGCACCTGGTCGAGCGGCACGGTGTCCGACGCCTGCTGCTGGCCGACGCGCCGGATCAGCGGAACGACGGAGCGGCTGTGCTCGCAGCGGAGCTGACGGCTCTCGGCGCGCAGGTCACGGTCGCCGACTGCGACCCCGCCGACCGCACCGCGCTGGCCGGGCTGCTGGCCGGGATCTCCCCGGAGCACCCCCTGACGGCCGTCGTGCACGCCGCCCCCCGGCCGGCCGACGCGACCATCCCCTCGCTGACACCGGAGCAGATCGACACGGTGCTGCGGCCCACGGTCGACGCGGTCCTCAACCTGGACGAGCTGACGGCAGGGCCGGGGCTTTCGGCGTTCGTCCTGTTCTCCTCCCTCGTCGGCGCCCTGGGCGCTGCGGGCCAGGGCGGCCACGCCGCGACGAACGCCTTCCTGGACGCGTACGCGCAGCACCGCCGGGCCCGCGGGCTGCATGCGCTCTCGCTCGGGTGGGGCCCGTGGGGTGACGAGAACACGCGGCCACCGGCGGGTCCGGGACTGGCGGAGCTCTCCCTGGAGGAGGGACTGGATCTGTTCGACGCCGCCTGCCGCCTCGACGCGGCCGCAGTGGCGCCCGTGCGGTTCGACGTCGCGGGCCTGACCGCTGGAGGCAGCCACCGGGAGCGCCCGGCCCTGCTCCGGGACCTGGTGCGGACCCCGCGCAGGCGGACGGTGGGGCAGGCGGACGGGCCGTCAGGAGTGCTCACCCTGCTGAAACGCCGGCTGGCCGGTCTGGACGACACCGAGCGCGACGACCTGTTGGTGGAGATCGTGCGGGTCAGTGTCGCGGCCGTCCTGGAGTACGAGTCGCCGGAGGAGGTCGAGACCGACCGGGCGTTCCGCGAGATCGGGCTCAACTCGTTGACGACCTTCGCCCTGCGCAACCGGCTGAAGGACGCCACCGGCCTGCGCCTGCCGGCGGCGCTGCTGTTCGAGCAGGACACCCCGACGAGGCTGGCGCTGCACCTCAAGGCAGAACTCCTGCGGCACTGACCCCGCCCGCACCGAAGACCCGTGGTCCCAACACCCGTGATCCAAAGACCGCCGACCGCCAAGACCGCTAGGAGAGCACGCATGAAGACTGACGGCATCTACATCGACACCGTCGGGGTCCATCTCCCCGACGAGTGGGTGAGCATCGAGAAGGCCGTTGCCGAGGGTCTCTACGACGAGATGTCGATCGCCTACGGGACGGGTCTGACTGCTGCCTACATCGCCGGTGACGTGCCCGCGGTCGACATGGCGGTCGACGCCGCGCGCCAGGCGATCGAGCGGTCCGAGCAGGACACCGGGTCGATCGACTTCCACGTCCACTGCAGCGCCACCCAGCAGGGCCCGGCCGGGTCCTACCCCGGTGGCTACGTCCTGCGCGAACTCGGCATCAGCGGGATTCCCAGCACGGACGTGCGTCAGCACTCCAACGGTATGCTCGCCGCCTTCGAGGTGGTCGTCGGACAGATGACAGGCGCCGCGGCGGCGGAGTCGGTGCTGGTCACCGCGGGGGAGAACTTCACCACCCCGAAGATCGACCGCTGGCAGGGCTTCGGCACCGGCTTCACCGCCAGCGACGGCGCCGCAGCCGTCCTGTTCAGCGCCGAGAGCGGCTTCGCGCAGCTGCGCTCGCTCAACTCCGGCACGCTGCCCGCGCTGGAGCAGTGGCACCGCGGGGAGCAGAGCCAGCTGGCCTACCGCGACGACGAGTTGGGCCAGGTCACCATGCTGGACCTGCTGACGTTCTTCAACGCGAACGTGATCCCGCTGGACAAGTGCATGCAGATGATCATGGAGTTCGAGCTCGACATCGTGCAGCGGTCCCTGGTCGACGCCGAACTCAACGCCTCCGACATCGCCTGTGTGGTGGTGGCCAACAGCGACGCGACCATGATCGATCAGATGAAGATGCAACCCCTCGGGCTCCCGATGTCGCGCTCCAGCTGGGACTTCGGGAAGGAGTTCGGGCACATCGGCGCCTGCGACATGGCGGTGCTGCTGAACCACATGATCACGACCGGTCGGCTGGCCGTGGGCGACAACATCCTGATGACCACCTCGGGGGCCGGCTGGGTCTCCTCCTCGGCGGTCCTCACCATCCTGGACGTGCCGGCCTGGGCCTGCTGACCCGGGCGAGGTCCGTGCGGATCCCGCTGCCGCCCGGCGGCAGCGGGGTTTCCGGCTGCCGTGCTGCGCCGAAGATCGGAGGGGCGCCCACTGCTGAGATCCCTAGATAAAGTGAAATACCGGGCCGTGTACCTGTCATGCACTCTACGTTGGACAGCATGATTGAGCTTGAAGGCGTTAAGAAGCGCTACGGCGAGAAGACAGTGGTCGACGATCTCACGTTCAAGGTGCACCCCGGTTCCGTCACCGGGTTCCTGGGCCCCAACGGCGCGGGGAAGTCAACGACGATGCGGATGATGCTCGACCTGGACCGTCCCACCGCCGGTCGGGTGCGGATCGACGGGAAGCGCTACGCGGACCTGCAGAACCCGCTCCATTACATAGGCGCCCTGCTCGACGCCAAGGCGATGCACCCGGGACGCACTGCCCGCGACAACCTGATGTGCCTCGCGTTGAGCAACCGCATCACCCCGGCCCGGGTGGACGAGGTGCTGGAGCAGGTGGGCCTGGCCGAAGTCGGCCGGAAGCGCTCCAAGAACTTCTCGTTGGGGATGGGCCAGCGGCTCGGCATCGCAGCCGCGTTGCTGGGCGACCCGGAGATCCTGATGTTCGACGAGCCGGTCAACGGGCTCGACCCCGAGGGCATCCACTGGATCCGCACGCTGATGAAGGGACTCGCCAACGACGGCCGCACGGTCTTCGTGTCGAGCCACTTGATGAGCGAGATGGCACTGACCGCCGACCACCTGGTGGTGATCGGCAAGGGCAAGCTGCTGGCGGACACCTCCATGCCCGAGTTCATCGCCCGCAACTCCCGCTCCTACGTGCGGATCCGCACGCCGCAGCCGGAGCAGCTGCTGGACGCGCTGACCGCCGCCGGGATCGAGGCGGAGACCACGGCCGACGGTGCGTTCGAGGTGGCCGAGGTGCCGGTCGAGCGGATCGGCGATGTGCTCGCCGAGGCGCAGGTGGTACTGCACGAGTTGAGCCCGCAGAGCGCCTCCCTGGAAGAGGCGTTCATCCAGTTGACCGGGGGAGCGACCGAGTACCGCTCCGAACCGGCCGCCGCGCCCGTGAGTGCGCAGCAGGAGCCCCTGACTGCCGGAAAGGAGGCCTGACCATGGCTCAGGCGACGGCGGTCCTCCGCTCGGAATGGTTCAAGATCAAGTCGGTCCGCTCCACGGCCTGGACGTTGGCGCTGGCCTTCCTCGTCACGGTCCTGCTCGGCGCGCTGCTGAGCGCGCTGACCGTCAGCGGGTGGAGCAAGCTGACGCAGGCTCAGCAGCAGAGCTTCGACGCGACCAGCACCAGCTTCTCCGGTGCGCTGCTCGGCCAGCTCGCCGTCATCGCCTTCGGCGTTCTCGTCGTCAGCGGCGAGTACACCTCGGGCATGATCCGAACCTCGCTGGCGGCGGTGCCCCAGCGCGGGACCCTGTACTTCAGCAAGCTGGCGGTCGCGACGGTGGCGGTGTTCATCGTCGCCGAGATCACGGGCTTCGTCAGCTTCTTCATCGGCCAGGCCGCGCTGGGGTCGCACCACACCACGCTCGGCGCGCCCAACGTGCTGCGCGCGACGGTCTGCGCCGGCCTCTACATGACCTTGCTGGCGCTGTTCTCGATGGGCGTCGCCACGATGCTGCGCAGCTCCGTCCTGTCGCTGGCCGTTCTGGTGACGTTCTTCCTGCTGGTGACCAACATCCTGATCGCGGTGCCCGGCGCGAAGACGGTCGCCCGCTACTTCCCGGACCAGGCCGGGCGGGCGATGACCCGTGTCGTCCAGGACGCCGGCACCCCCTTCGGCCCCTGGGGCGGGTTCGGCATCATGCTGCTCTGGGTGGTGGCGGCGGTGCTCGGCGGTTATGCGGTGCTGCGGACCCGTGACGCCTGAGGAGCCGGATCCGGCCAGGTGCGCCGGTGCAGCAGATCACCCGACCCGCGGGCTTCGCGGGTCGGGTGATCTGTGTCGGGCCGAGTGGGAGGGGCTGCAGGGGGCCGGAGGTGAGGGCCGGTCCCCGGGGCCTACTCCTTCACGAACTCCGGCAGCACCCGGGGCGGCCAGTTCCCGATGGTGAGGATGCCGGTCGAGTAGGCGCGGGAGACCAGCGCGGCGCGGTTGGGCGCCTTGAGCCGGCGGAGCATCAGACCGACGTGGTACTCCACGCCCTGACGGCTGAGGTAGAGGCGGGCGGCGAGCTGGACGGTCGAGGCCCCGGTGGCGATCCCCTCCAGGATGCGGGCGTCCAGGGGAGTCAGCAGCGGCTTGTGCGGGGAGGCCGACGGGTGGGCGTCGGACGCCTCGTCGTCCGGGCTGACCAGGATGACGATGCCGGAGAGCTCGTCGCCCTCGCCGCGGACCGCCACGCCGGTGATCTCGGCGGAGAAGACCCGGTCCACCCCTCGCATGGCGACCACCCGTTCGACGAACCGGGCACGGCGCGGGTCGGACAGCCGGGTGAAGTGCTGGGGGAGGTTGTTCCGGGCGCTCGGGTGCAGGAAGTCGTAGATGCTGCGCCCGCAGATGTCCGCGGAGGGGCGGGCGAACTGCCGGAAGAAGTCCGCGTTCGCGGCCGCGATGGTGAGGGAGGTGTCCAGGCTGGCCATACAGGTGACCCGGCCGGACCGCGGTCTGCGCTCGGGGTGAACGCTCTCTCCATGCGGTGGCGCCAGGGTGTCGGCTGCGGAGCGGACCGTAACAGTGGCAGGAAGGGGCATGAGAGGCACTCTCTCTCTGGCTTCAGATTACGACGGAAATTCACGTCATATAGCGCGTGTTGCGGCAGTATCTTTTCCGGGATTCGGCGTCGTGTTGTATTTTCCGACCACGTCTGACTGATTCGGGCTGAGCGTAAGCGTGGTGAAACTTCGTCGTCAACGAGGTCCTGGCCGGGTGGGCAAAACACTGTGGTACCCCACCCCGATGGTTCGGTCGGGGTACGGTCCCCGCTCGGAGGGCGGTGCGGGGGTACGGTGGCACGCCAGGGGTCGGCCCGCACCGTTGCCAGATGGGCCTTTGTTTCCAAGGTGTATCTGCTACGCAGAAGATGTTTCCAAGGAGTGTCGGGGCTTGATCGAGATGTGGCCCGCCTCTCGGGGGCGGCAGTTCCTTTCCGGTTCATTCACCGGATCCTCGGCATTGCTCCAAGTCGTCGGAAGCATCCGCGAAGTTTCGCGCAGATTACCTACCGAGCGGTAGTCCGTCAAATAGGAGACCCAGGGGGCGTAATTTCGGCGCGGGATCCGCTTGGGGACGCAGCGCCGTCCACACCCGTCGTCGGTCGTCCTGCCCCAGTGCCGTCCACACCGTGGCGCCCGCCCCGTGCGCCTCAAGATCGGGCAGCGAGGCGCAGCCGACGGGCACCTGCCCGACCAGAGCGGACAGCCGCTGATCGGATTCGACCATGGCTCGCAGACCCGCCAGCAGCCGGACGCAGGGGCGGTGGGTGACCAGCAGCAGATGCGGGAACCTCGGATACCAGCGCCGCCAGTCCTGCGTGGTCACCCTGGCCGCGCGTCCCCCGGCCGGCGGCCCGCCGTGGAACCGGGCGTAGGCCTCGACGCGTGAGGCAAGCTCGCGCACGGTAGTGGCCGGGGGCACTATCTCGACGAAGGCGTCGACGAAGTGCAGGCCGTGACCTGAACGCACGGCGCGGCGCAATCGGGCATCGGGGACCAGCATTCGCTCCTCTCCGGTTCCCGACTCGCGGTAGCTGTGGGCGACTTGGGGGTCCCAGGCGAGGAGCTGGCCGGGGAAGTCGCTGCGGCGGTGCTCGATGAACGGCAGCCCGGTGCGCAGCACGTCGAGGACGTGCTCCTGCTGCCGCGTGGCGTCCGCGAGTTCGGTGATCGGCTCGCGGGAGTCGCAGGCGGGGAGGTCGGGCAGCGAGCGGGCCAGGTCGAGCCCGTCCCGGGTCAGGAACCAGGCAGGACGGCGCCTGGTGTCGGTGCAGTCGACCAGGTGCTGGGCGCGCATGGTGTCCGCCCGGCGCCGCAACTCCACCACGCTGCCGCCGGGGAGCAGCAGTTGGTGGAGCTGGCCGGTGGTGGCCATCCGGTGCTGCAGCAGGGCGGCCAGGATTCGCTGAGTAAGGGTGGTGCCCCGCAGATGCGCGTAGACGGGGGCGGTCGTACCGGCCTCGGTCATTCGGTGTCGGCCCCTCCGTCCGTCGTCCCTGGTCCTCCCTCCACGGCTTCGCTGCCCCGGCTTCGTCGTGAGATGGCGTCAGCCGGGGTCAGCTCCCGGTCGTGTCGCCTCCGGCGCCGGCCTGGCGGGCCAGTTCGGCCACCCGCTCCAGCGTGGGTTCGCTGATGATCCGCGGAAGGTTCGACATGAACGCTGCCTCCCGATCCGGGTCCAGCAGGTCCCGGCAGACCCCGGCGAGCATGGCGAGCAGTGCCAGTGACTCACCGCCCAGCCGGTGGAAGTCCGCCTGGGCGTCCAGTACACCCCGCTCCACGCCCAGCGTGCGGGCCCAGATCCGGGCGACTGCCTCCTCCACCGGATCCACCGGGGTGTCCGTGGCGGGGCGGACCGGCGCCGAGGCGTCGGCCTCGACGGCGAAGGGGTCGGGCAGTGCCTTCGTATCGACTTTTCCACTGACGGTGTAAGGGAGTTGGGACAACACGACGGTCGCGGCGGGGACCATGTAGTGGGGGAGGCGCTCGGCCAGATACCCCGACAGCTCGTCCGGGGTCACCTCGGAGCCGGCCAGGACATATCCGATCAGGGCCTTGCCGAATCGGCCGGGACGCGCCTTGGCCACCACGATGGCCCGGTCGACGGCCGGATGGGTCTCCAGCGCCTGTGCCACCTCGGCCGGCTCGACCCGATGGCCGCGCACCTTGACCTGGTCGTCGATGCGCCCGATGCAGTCCAACTCGCCCGAGGGCAGCAGTCGGGCCAGGTCACCGGTGCGGTAGACGCGGGTGCCGTCGGCGAGGGTGGGGAAGCGTTCGCGGTCCAGATCCGGACGTCCCCAGTAGCCCCGGGCCAGCTGCACGCCGCCGAGATACATCTCGCCGACCTCCCCGGGGGCGACGAAGCGGCGCTTGTCGTCGAGCAGGAACACCGTGGTGTTGTCGGCGGGGAGCCCGATGGGCACGTTGGCGCTCGCGGCGTCCAGCTCGGCGTCGAAGGTGTGCGCGGTACAGCCGATGGTGGCCTCGGTCGGCCCGTACTCGTTGATGATCCGGCACTTGGGCCCGAACATCTCCTGGGCCCGGGCGGCGACCTCGGTGCGGAGCTGCTCGCCGATCACGATCACGGTGTGGAAACCCGCGGGGGACAGGTCCAGTTGACCGATCAGGTCGAGGTGGGAGGGTGTCAGGTTCAGCATGTTGGCGCCGGAGTCCGTCAGCAGCCCGCGCATCGAGAGGTGGTTGGGGTCCTCGCGGACCAGGATCAACTCGCCGCCGGTCAGCAGCGGGAGGAAGACGGAGGTGCCCGAGACATCGAAGGAGGGCGAGGTGATCAGCGGGAGCCGGGACGTCTCGTCGACGTCGAAGAGCCGGGTCGCCCAGTGGATGTAGTTGAGCAGGCTGTGGTGCTCGATCTGCACACCCTTGGGGCGGCCGGTGGAGCCGGAGGTGTAGATGACGTAGGCCAGGTCGTCGGGACGGACCTGGGCGTCCTGGAAGGGCGCCCCGTCGGCGGTCGGCGCCGCTTCGGCGGTTTCGGGGGCGGCGCCGAGCACCTCCTCCAGGACCAGCCGCTCGCAGCCGTCGGGGAGGCACCCGCGCTCGTCGTAGGGGCGCTGCACCAGGCAGTACCCGGCCTCGGCGTCCGCCAGCAGGCCGTCCAGCCGGGCGTCCGGGTGCCGAGCGTCCAGTGGGAGGTAGCAGGCTCCGGCGCGCAGCACCCCCCACAGCCCGGCGACGCCGGCCACCGAGCGGTCGGCGAGCAGCCCGACCACACTGCCCCGGCCCGCGCCGCGGCGGCGCAGCTCGGCGGCGACCAGGTCGGCCCGGCGGCTCAGCTCGGCGTAGCTGACCTTGCCTTCCGGCCCGCTGAGGGCGGTCCGGTCGGGCGTCCGGGCGACCTGCTGACGGAAGAGCTGGAGCACCGAGAGTTCGGACGGCAGGGCGCGCTCGGTCTCGTTGCCCGCCCAGTGCCGCAGTGCGCGCGGGGACAGGGCCTCCTCGATGTCGGCGAGCAGGGCGTCGGCGCGTTCCGCGACACCCGGTCCGTCCTGCCAGGCCAGGGTGATCTCGGTGCGGCCGCCGCTCTCCAGCATCTCGATCGACGGCGGGCTGCCCGGTCCGGTGCCGCCGAGGGTGAACAGCGTCGTCGCCTCGAAGTCCGGCAGGCTGAAGTCGGCGAGGTCGAAGGCGCCCAGATGCGTCACAAAGCCCAGTGCCGAGTACTGGTCCTTGCTCACGGACTGCGACTCGACGGCCGCGGCAAGCAGCCGGAGCAGGGGCAGCGGAGTGCGGAGGAAGCGCGG
This sequence comes from Streptacidiphilus sp. EB103A, assembly GCF_041261405.1. Taxonomy (NCBI): domain Bacteria; kingdom Bacillati; phylum Actinomycetota; class Actinomycetes; order Kitasatosporales; family Streptomycetaceae; genus Streptacidiphilus; species Streptacidiphilus sp. EB103A. Next base: position 73,601 of record NZ_JBGCAQ010000002.1, read on the forward strand.
TTCGCTGCGCAGCGCCAGCTCGCGCCGTTCGGCCAGGGCCGTCAGCGTGCGGCGCTGCACCTCCTCCCAGCCCTCGGCGGGGTCGACCTCCAGCAGCAGCGCCTGGGACAGCCAGGCGGTCGAGCGGATCTCCGGCTCGTGTCGACGCAGGTCGACCGGGACGAAGAAGCGCCCGCGTCCGTCCGGTCCGTACTTCTCGGCGAGGGCGGCGATCACCTTCGCCGTGGCGGCGGGGTAGCTGCCGTCCACGGTGCGGCGGCGCCACAGCACGCCGCGGCGACCGCGCGGCAGGCGGCCCAGCGGGGAGGGCCATTCCAGCTTGCCCGCGGCCGGGAGCGCGGGCGGCAGGCCGCCCGGAAGATCGAGCTGTTCCAGGAACTCGGTGCTGCTCAGCGGGGAGGGAGCTCCCAGCGGTTGCTCGCCGCGCAGCACCCGGAACACGTCGTCGACCCAGACCATGAGGCCGCGGGCGTCCGTGATCGCGTGGGAGGCGCGGAAGACCAGGCTGGTCGAGGCCGAGCCGGCCTCGCCGGCTCGCGGGAGCAGCAGCACCTCGCAGGTGGGGCCGGCGGCCTTCAACGTCTCGCGCAGTGCGGGCGAGTCCAGTCGCTCCAGGTCGAAGGAGGTGCTGTCCAGCACCCGTACGGCCGGCGCCACGCCGCTGTCCGTCCAGCGCTGTCCGCGTCGCCGCAGCCGCATCCCCGGGCACGCCTCGGCGGCGACCGCCACCGCCCTGGCGAGATCGTCCGGGCGCACGCTTCCCCGGCCCTCGATCACGTGCTGGATGACGTTCTTCCCTCCCATGCCGACGTACAGCCACTCCTCGGCTGAGAAGGATCGGCTGTAGGGCTGGTCTTCGGCGCGGTCGCGCACTCGGGGCCTCCTGGGCGGGCGTATGCCTGCTGGACGGGCATGCTGACAGCATCATTGCGTGCGCCGCACTAGGAATATCTTCAACATTTGCCAGCCGTACGCCGGTTGATCGGCGGGGGTCAAGGTCACCCCCTGTTGCGTCCCGAGTGGACTCGGTTAAGGTGTGCGCGCGGCAGAGCACAGGGCGCTGTCGGCTGATTTGTCCGTTTGACACGTGGGCAATTGGGGTTTCTTGTGGTGATGACCGGAAAGATCCTGCGGTTCGACGAGGTACGTGGTTACGGCTTCATCGCTCCGAGCGGCGGTGGCGAGGACGTGTTCATGCACGCCAACGATCTGCTCGGCGAGAAGTCGATGCTCCGGCCGGGCCTGATGGTGTCCTTCGAGGCCGAGGACGGCAGCCGGGGCCTGAAGGCCTCGCGCGTTCAGCTGATGGACAACGGCGGGGCAGCAGCCCCGGCGCACGCCGCCCCCGCCTCGGTCGCCCCGGTGTGGAGCGCCCGGGAGGACAGCGGCGACGGGCTGTGCGACGTACTGTCGGCCGCCGAGTTCCGTCAGGAGCTGAGCGAAGCGCTCCTGGAGTCGGCCCCCACGCTCACCGCCGCCCAGATCCTTCAGGTGCGGAGCAGGGTGATCGAGCTGGCTCGGACGCACAACTGGATCGAGTCCTGACAGTTGTCTCCCGGATCCCCCTGCGCCTGTGGCGCCGGGGGATCCGTCATGGCCGGGGCACATATGATTGTCCAGCAGTTCTTCTAGTGCTGTTGTGGCGTGCCTTGTTGGGCCCGGAAAGCGTGTGAGAGAGATGGCGGCCAAACCGGTCCCCCAGCCTCGAAGAGGTCACGCATGCTCCGTCAGGTTCCGCTGCCGCAGCGTCAGGAACTCACTCCGCACGGTGCCGAGTTGGCGTATCCGAGACTCGTGTGGCCGATACGGTTGCTGAACGGGTTGACCGGGCCCTTCGCCGAGCGGCTGTGGCCGCTCGAACCGGAGGCCCTCAAGGCCAAGGCGCGCAAGAAGGCAAAACTGTCCGACTTCGGTTCGGGCCTGGACTTCGACAAGCCGCTGCACATCCTCTGCCGGTCACTGACCCAGGAGCTGCAACTCAGCGGCAACGGCAGGCTGGGGCTGCACAGCCAGCTGGTCGGGGATCTGGTGAACCGGCTCCGCCTGCAGGATCTCGCCACCCGTCGTCCGGAGATCTTCGAGGCGCCGGTGCCGGCGCCGCTCTTCGTCACGGGCGCGATGCGCTCGGGCACGACCTTCGTGCAGCGGCTGCTGGCGCGTGACTCGCGGTGGCGCATGCTGCCGATGTGGGAGGTCACCCATCCGCTGCCGAGCGGCGACCTGGAGGCGCCGAGACCGGATCCGGATCCCCGCATCAGGATCAGCCGGATCGAGGCCAACATGGCCAACAAGATCCTCCCGGAGCAGGGCACCATGCACGAGCTCTCGCACGAGGAGCCGGAGGAGGACAACCTGCTCCTGGCCGCCGGCCACGCCTCGTCGATGTTCGAGGCCCTGGGCCTGGTCCCCGAGTACGGCCGCTGGTTCACCGCGGCCGACCACACCGACGGCTACCGGTACTTCAAGCGCTACCTCCAGTTCATGCAGTGGAGTCGACCGGTCGGCGACCGGTGGGCGCTGAAGGCTCCGGGGCATATGGAGATGCTCGGCCCGCTGTTCAGCACCTTCGAGGACGCCACGGTCGTGCAGACCCACCGGGATCCGGTGACCTCGGTGATCTCGTTCAGCAACCTCATCTCGTATGGCGCGCGGGTCTACTTCGACCACCCCAACCCGCACCTGATCGGCCAGTTCTCGGCCGATTTCGTCGAGCGCCTGCTGCGTGCGTCGATCCGCGACCGCGAGCTGGCCGGTGACCGTATTATCGACATAGCGTTTCATCGACTCATCGAGGATCCAGTGCGTGAGCTCGGTCGGGTCTACGAGGTGGCCGGGCGGGAGATGGACGACGCCACGGAGAACGCCATGCGCGCGTACGCGGCCGCCGAGTCCCGCAGCAGTGGGCGGCACCAGTACGCCGCCGCGGACTTCGCCCTGGACGTCCCGGAGCTGCGGGAGCGCTTCGCCTTCTACTACGACCGTTTCGACGTCCCCCTGGACAAGCGCCGCTGACCGACCGCGACGTGCACATCTAGGGGCCGCCCTAGTGTCGACGGGCCTAGCGTCGGAATCCTCATCGTCCCGCATTCCGCAATCCGGCCGAAGGCGTCGGCCGAAGGCAGCGCGATGAGGCAGGGCCTGCCTGCCGTCTGTAGTCCCTCCGGGTATTGGAGTTGGATGCAATGAGCGAGTCTGACAGCGGAACGCCCGAGTCCGGTGCTGCGGAGCAGCGTCCGGTCGCGATCGTCGGCCTCTCCTGCAGGCTGCCTGGCGCACCCGATCCGGACGCGTTCTGGCGGCTGCTCCGAGACGGCGCCAGCGCCATCCGCTCCAGCACGCTCGACGCGGACGCCGGGTCGGAGGCGGAGACTGCACGGGATCGGTGGGGTGGGTACCTCGACCAGGTCGACGGCTTCGACGCCGGCTTCTTCGGTATCAGCCCCCGCGAGGCCGACGGCATCGACCCCCAGCAGCGCCTGGCTCTCGAACTGGCCTGGGAGGCGCTGGAGGACGCCCGTGTGGTTCCGGCCGACCTGGACGGCAGCGCAACCGCTGTGTTCGTCGGCGCGGCGCACGACGACTACGCCACGCTGCTGCACGCGCTCGGCCCCGACGCGGTCACGCATCAGTCGCTGACCGGGACGCACCGCGGCCTCATCGCCAACCGCGTCTCCTACACGCTGGGGCTGCGCGGCCCCAGCCTCACCCTGGACTCCGCCCAGTCCTCCTCGCTGGTCGCGGTCCATCTGGCCTGCGAGAGCCTGCGCAGCGGCGACAGTGATCTCGCCATCGCCGGTGGCGTCAATCTCATCCTCGCGCCCGAGAGTTCGCTCTACATGGAGAGGTTCGGCGCCCTCTCGCCGGACGGCCGCTGCTTCACCTTCGACGAGCGGGCCAACGGCTTCGTGCGCGGCGAGGGCGGTGCGCTGATCGTGCTCAAGCTGCTGGACCATGCTCTGGCCGACGGAGACCGGGTGCACGCCGTCATCCACGGCAGCGCGGTGAACAACGACGGCGGCGGCGACACGCTGACCGCACCCGACGCAGGCGCGCAGGCGGACGTGATCCGGCGCGCCCTCCGGCGTGCCGGGACGACTGCCCGGGACATCCAGTATGTCGAACTGCACGGCACCGGAACGCCTGTCGGCGACCCGATCGAGGCGTCCGCTCTCGGGGCGGCACTGGGCCGGGGCCGTGACGCTGACCAGCCGCTGGTGGTGGGCTCCGCCAAGACCAACGTGGGACACCTCGAAGGCGCGGCCGGAATCGTCGGCCTGCTGAAGACGGCCCTGGCGATCGAGCACCGCGAAGTGCCGGCGAGCCTCAACCACGAGACGCCGAACCCGCGCATCCCCTTCGACGAGCTCCGCTTGCGAGTCCAGACGTCGCTCGGCGCGTGGCCGCGTCCGGATGCCGCGTTGCTGGCGGGTGTGAGTGCGTTCGGGATGGGCGGCACCAACTGTCACGTCGTCCTGGGGGAGGCTCCGGCGGTCGCCGAGCCGTCCGAGGCCGAGCCGCAGCCGTCGTTCGCGGCCCCGGCTCCGCTGCCGTGGTCACTGTCCGGCCGGACGCCGGGGGCGTTGCGGGAGCAGGCGGAGCGGTTGCGGGGGCATGTGGAGTCGCGTCCGGGGTTGGAGGCGGCGCGGGTGGCTTGGTCGTTGGCGGATACCCGGGCGTCGTTTGAGCATCGGGCGGTGGTGCTTGGGTCGGATCGTGAGTCGTTGCTGCGGGGTTTGGGTGCGGTGGCGGCGGGTCGGCCGGGGGCGGGTGTGGTGAGCGGGAGTGTCGCCGAGGGTGCTGGTGACGGTGTGGTGTTCGTCTTCCCGGGTCAGGGTGCGCAGTGGGTGGGGATGGGTCGGGAGTTGCTGGAGTCCTCGGCGGTGTTCCGTGGGCGGATGGAGGAGTGTGCGGCGGCGTTGGCGCCGTTTGTGGACTGGAGCCTGTTGGATGTGCTTGATGATGAGGTGGCGTTGGGGCGTGTTGATGTGGTGCAGCCGGTGTCGTGGGCGGTGATGGTGTCGTTGGCGGCGTTGTGGGGTGCCGCCGGGGTGGCGCCGTCGGTCGTGGTGGGTCATTCGCAGGGTGAGATTGCGGCTGCGGTGGTGGCTGGTGGGTTGTCGTTGGTGGATGGTGCGCGGGTGGTGGCGTTGCGGTCGCGGGCGATTCGGGCGATCGCGGGTCGGGGCGGGATGGTCTGGGTGGCCATGACCTTGGACAAGGTGGAGGAGGTGCTGGGCCGTTGGGAGGGTCGGGTCTCGGTGGCGGCGGTGAACGGTCCGGGTTCGGTGGTGGTGGCGGGTGACGGGGACGCGTTGGACGAGTTCGTGGCCTGGGGTGAGGCGGAGGAGATCCGGGTTCGTCGGGTGCCGGTGGATTACGCGTCGCATACGGTGCATGTGGAGGAGATCGAGGGGGAGTTGGCGCGGGCGCTGGCGGAGGTGGCGCCGGTGTCCGGCTCGGTGCCGTTCTTCTCCACCGTCCAGGCGGAGTTGGTCGACACCGCGTTGTTGGACGGCGGGTACTGGTACCGGAATCTGCGGCAGCGGGTGCGTTTCGAGGAGGCGGTCCGCGCCCTGTTCGAGCGGGGCCATGGGGTGTTCGTGGAGGTCAGTTCGCATCCGGTGCTGACGGTTGCGGTGCAGGAGACGTTGGAGGCTGCCGGTGACGACGTGGTGGTCGGTGGGACGTTGCGGCGGGACGAGGGCGGTGCGGTCCGGTTCCTGACCTCCCTGGCCGAGTTGCATGTGCGCGGGGTGGCCGTGGACTGGGCTGCGCTGCTGGGTGAGGGCGAGTTGGTGGACCTGCCGACCTACGCCTTCCAGCGCGAGCGGCACTGGTTGCGGGGCGTCGGCACACGTAGAGTGCCCTCCCAAGCCGCCATGGTGCTGGACGGGATTGAGCCCGTTGTGGGCTCCGAGCTCCCGGATGTGGCGCGCTACGACGACCTTTTGGCGTTGGTCCGGGCCCAGGCCGCCAGCATTCTGGGGTACCGGACACCGGGCGAGGTCAACCCTCGGCTCGCTTTCAAGGCGTTGGGCTTTGACTCGGTTACCTCGGTCGAACTACGGAACCGGATGGTCGCCGAGACGGGACTTCGGCTCCCCACTGCGGTCCTTTTCAATCACCCCACGCCCGACGCGCTTGCCCGACACCTGTATGAGCAGTTCAACGGCGGGACGGACACCGGTCTGCTGCCCCCGCGCTCGGTTGCGGGCTCGGACGATCCGATCGCTGTCGTCGCCATGGGCTGCCGACTGCCCGGTGGTGTGCAGTCCCCTGAGGATCTTTGGGAGCTGCTCTCGCACGGCGGTGACGCCATCTCCCAGTTCCCCGCCGACCGAGGCTGGGACATCGGGAGCCTCTATGACGCCGACCCGGACCACCACGGCACGAGCTACACCCGGGACGGCGGCTTCCTGTATGACGCCGACCGCTTCGACCCGGCGTTCTTCGGGATCTCGCCGCGCGAGGCGCTGGCGATGGATCCGCAGCAGCGACTGCTGCTGGAGACCTCGTGGGAGGCGCTGGAGCGCGCGGGCATCGACCCCTCGACACTTCGCGACACAGACGCCGGGGTCTTCATCGGGATGATGGCGCCGGACTACGGCCCCGAGCTGCACCAGGCACCCGAGACTGTCGACGGATACCTGCTGACCGGCGTCTCCGGCAGCGTCGCCAGCGGACGGATCGCCTACACGCTCGGCCTGCGTGGACCGGCGCTGACGGTCGACACGGCGTGCTCGTCGTCGCTGGTCGCCATGCACCTCGCGGTGCAGGCTCTGCGCTCGGGGGAGTGCTCGCTCGCACTGGCCGGCGGGGCAACGGTCATGTCCCAGCCAGGCATGTTCGTGGAGTTCAGTCGGCAGCGGGGGTTGGCTGCTGATGGGCGTTGTAAGCCGTTTGCGGCGGGTGCGGATGGTACGGGTTGGGGTGAGGGTGTGGGTGTTCTGCTTCTGGAGCGGTTGTCGGATGCGCGGCGGAATGGGCATCCGGTGTTGGCGGTGGTTCGTGGGACGGCGATCAATCAGGATGGTGCGAGTAATGGGTTGACGGCGCCGAATGGTCCGGCGCAGGAGCGGGTGATTCGGCAGGCGTTGGCGAATGCGCGGTTGACGCCCGAGTTGGTGGATGTGGTGGAGGCGCACGGTACGGGGACGAGGTTGGGTGATCCGATCGAGGCGCAGGCGTTGCTTGCGACGTACGGTCAGGATCGTTCGGTGGGGCGGCCGTTGTGGTTGGGGTCGTTGAAGTCGAATGTGGGTCATACCCAGGCGGCGTCGGGCGTGTCGGGTGTGATCAAGATGGTGTTGGCGATGCAGCACGGGGTGTTGCCTCGTACGTTGCATGTGGATGAGCCCACCCCGCATGTGGACTGGTCGTCGGGTGCGGTGTCGCTGTTGACCGAGTCGGTGGTGTGGCCGGAGACGGGGCGTCCGCGTCGGGCTGGGGTGTCGTCGTTCGGTGTGAGTGGTACGAACGCGCATGTGGTGTTGGAGCAGGCTCCGGATTTGGTTGAGTTGTCCGGTGTTCCTGAGGGTGGCGGCGTGCTGGGGTTGTCGGTGGTTCCGTGGGTGGTGTCGGGGCGTGGTGCGGGGGCGTTGCGGGAGCAGGCGGAGCGGTTGCGGGGGCATGTGGAGACACATGCTGGGTTGGAGCCGGTGGGGGCGGCCCGGTCGTTGGTGGGGTCGCGGGCGTTGTTTGAGCATCGGGCGGTGGTGCTGGGGTCGGATCGTGAGTCGTTGCTGAAGGGGCTGGAGTCGTTGGGGGCCGGTGAGGTGGCTCCGGGTGTGGTGCGTGGTGTGGCGGGGGCTGCGGGTGGTGTGGTGTTTGTCTTCCCTGGTCAGGGTGCGCAGTGGGTGGGGATGGGTCGGGAGTTGCTGGGGTCCTCGGCGGTGTTCCGTGGGCGGATGGAGGAGTGTGCGGCGGCGTTGGCGCCGTTTGTGGACTGGTCGTTGCTGGATGTGCTTGATGATGAGGTGGCGTTGGGGCGTGTTGATGTGGTGCAGCCGGTGTCGTGGGCGGTGATGGTGTCGTTGGCGGCGTTGTGGGGTGCCGCCGGGGTGGTGCCGTCGGTCGTGGTGGGTCATTCGCAGGGTGAGATTGCGGCTGCGGTGGTGGCTGGTGGGTTGTCGTTGGTGGATGGTGCGCGGGTGGTGGCGTTGCGGTCGCGGGCGATTCGGGCGATTGCGGGTCGGGGCGGGATGGTGTGGGTGGCCATGACCTTGGACAAGGTGGAGGAGGTGCTGGGCCGTTGGGAGGGCCGGGTCTCGGTGGCGGCGGTGAACGGTCCGGGTTCGGTGGTGGTGGCGGGTGACGGGGACGCGTTGGACGAGTTCGTGGCCTGGGGTGAGGCGGAGGGGATCCGGGTTCGTCGGGTGCCGGTGGATTACGCGTCGCATACGGTGCATGTGGAGGAGATCGAGGGGGAGTTGGCGCAGGCACTGGCTCAGGTGGTGCCGGTGTCGGGTTCGGTGCCGTTCTTCTCCACCGTCCAGGCGGAGTTGGTGGACACCGCGTTGTTGGACGGCGGGTACTGGTATCGGAATCTGCGGCAGCGGGTGCGATTCGAGGAGGCGGTGCGTGCGCTGCATGCCGAGGGCCACGGGGTGTTCGTGGAGGTCAGCTCGCATCCCGTACTGACGGTTGCGGTGCAGGAGACCCTGGAGGCTGCCGGTGACGACGTGGTGGTCGGTGGCACGCTGCGGCGGGACGAGGGCGGTGCGGCCCGGTTCCTGACCTCCCTGGCCGAGCTGCACGTACGCGGGGTGGCCGTGGACTGGGCTGCCCTGCTGGGGCAGGGCGAGTCGGTGGACCTGCCGACCTACGCCTTCCAGCGCGAGCGCTACTGGCTGGAGGTTGCCAAGACAGAGTCCGCTGCGGCGGCCGAGGACCCCACCGACGCCGCCTTCTGGGACGCCGTCGAGCGCGAGGACCTCGAAGCCCTTACCGCGACCCTCCAGCTCGAAGAGCAGCACTCGCTCTGTGAGGTCCTGCCCGCCCTGTCCGCCTGGCATCGCCGTAAGCTCGTCCGATCCACGGCCGACTCCTGGCGCTACAAGGTCCATTGGGAGCCCACAGCCGTCAGCCGACGTTCCACCCTAACCGGCACCTGGCTGGTACCCGTCCCGGAGGGAGAGGCCCACCGTGACCTCATCGCCTCCGTGCTGGGCGCGCTGACCGGCCATGGCGCCGATGCCGTTCCCATCATCCTGACGCACCGTCAAACAGACCCGCAGGCAATGGCCGACTGCCTTGCCGAAGCAGTGGGCGACGCGGTCTCCCCCGTCGGCGTCCTCTCCCTACTCGCGCTGGACGAGGACCCGCACCCCGCCCACCCCGCGCTCAGCACCGGCACTGCGCTGACGCTCTCCCTGCTGCAGGCACTTGGCGACGCGCGCAGTGTGGCCCCCCTCTGGTGTGCGACTCGTGGCGCCGTCTCGACCGCGGATTCCGAAGTCCCGCTGAACCCTGGCCAAGCGGCAGTGTGGGGCCTGGGCCGCGTCGCCGCACTGGAGTATCCCGCCCGCTGGGGCGGCCTGATCGATCTGCCGGAGGACCCGGACTCCCGGTCTCTGACTGCGCTCTGCGCCGTTCTGGCCGGCCACGGCGCGGAGGACCAGGTGGCGCTCCGCGCCTCCGGCGCGTTTGTCCGACGCCTGGTGGGCTCGCCCAGCCCGTCGTCGCCCGCGCCGCGCTCCTGGCGCCCTCGTGGCACCGTCCTAGTGACCGGTGGCACGGGCGTGCTCGGTGCACGCATTGCTCGCTGGCTCTCCCGCAACGGGGCGGCAGATGTGGTGCTCACCAGCCGCAGCGGTACGGCCGCCGCCGGGATCGCCGAGCTGGAAGCCGAGTTGGTCGAAGCCGGCACCCGGGTGACTGTCGCCGCCTGCGACGCCGCCGACCGTGAGCAACTGGCAGCACTCGTGCGGAGCCTGACCGACGAGGGCCGCACCCCGCGGACCGTCGTCCACGCGGCCGGTATCAGCGGACTGGGGGCTATCGCCGAGGCGACCGTCGCCGACTTCGCGGACGTCGCGGCCGGCAAGGTCGTCGGGGCCTGGCACCTCGCCGAGGTACTCGACCCGGCGGAGCTCGACTCGCTCATCCTCTTCTCGTCCATCTCGGGTGTCTGGGGCGTCGGCGACCATGCCGCCTACGCGGCGGCCAACGCCTCCCTCGACGCCTTCGCCCAGTACCAGCGCGCACGCGGATTGCCCGTCCTGTCGCTGGCCTGGGGTCCCTGGGGCGGTGGCGGCATGATCGGGGACGAGCTGCAGGACCCGCTGCGGCGTCGGGGCATTCCCGTCATCGATCCCGACACGGCCCTGGAGGCCCTGCAGGCCGCGCTCGACCGCGACGAGACGTTCGTGGCGGTGGCCGACGTCGACTGGGACACCTTCGTCCCGGTCTTCACCGCGGCGCGGCCGAGTCCGCTCATCGCGCAGCTGGAGTCCGCCGACGTGGCCCCCGCTGACGACGGACGCGGCTCCGGAACCGGTGACCGGACGGGCGCCGACTCCCTTCTCACCGAGCAGCTCGCGGCCCTGACCGAGGCCGAACAGGAGCGTTTCCTCTGGGACCTGGTCCGCAGGCAGGCGGCGACTGTGCTCGGTCACTCCTCGCCCGAGGCCATGGACCCGACGCGTGCCTTCAAGGACCTCGGTTTTGACTCCGTCAGCGCCGTCGAACTGCGCAACCGACTCGGCACCGCCACCGGCCTGCGGCTGCCCACCACCATCGTGTTCGACCATCCCACCTCGAATGCTCTGGCCAAGCAGCTGCGCGTACTCGCTCTCGGCCGTACAGCCTCCGCTCCGGTCGCCGCCGCAGCCGTGGACGTCGTACGCGGGTATGACGACGACCCGATCGCGATCGTGGCGATGGCCTGCCGCTATCCCGGAGGCATCCGCACCGCCGAAGACCTCTGGCGGACCGTTGAATCCGGAGCGGACGTCATCTCGGGCTTCCCAGTAGACCGGGGCTGGGACGTCACCGGACTGTTCAACCCCGACGCCGACAACCCCGGCACCAGCTATGTCCGCGAGGGCGGGTTCCTGCACGACGCCGGGGACTTCGACCCGGCGTTCTTCGGGATCTCGCCGCGTGAGGCGGCAGCGATGGACCCGCAGCAGCGGCTGCTGCTGTCGACCTCCTGGGAGGCGGTGGAGCGCGGCGGCATCGATCCGTCGACGCTGCGGGGCAGCGGGACCGGGGTCTTCGTCGGCGTGACCGACCAGAACTACGGTGAACTCCTGCGCCGCTCCACCGACGGGACCGAGGGATACCTCGTGACCGGCGGCTCTCCGGCGGTCGCATCGGGACGGGTCTCCTACCTGCTCGGGCTGGAGGGGCCGGCCATGACGGTGGACACCGCGTGCTCGTCCTCGCTGGTCGCCATGCACCTGGCCGTGAACTCGCTGCGGTCGGGCGAATGCTCGCTGGCCCTGGCCGGAGCCGCGATGGTGATGGCTGATCCGGCACCCTTCGTCGGCTTCAGCCGCCAGCGCGGTCTGGCGACCGACGGCCGGTGCAAGCCCTTCGCTGAGGCGGCGGACGGTTTCGCGCTCGCCGAGGGCGTCGGGGTGCTGTTGCTGGAGCGGTTGTCGGATGCGCGGCGGAATGGGCATCCGGTGTTGGCGGTGGTTCGTGGGACGGCGATCAATCAGGATGGTGCGAGTAATGGGTTGACGGCGCCGAATGGTCCGGCGCAGGAGCGGGTGATTCGGCAGGCGTTGGCGAATGCGCGGTTGACGCCCGGGCTGGTGGACGTGGTGGAGGCGCACGGCACCGGTACGAGGCTGGGTGACCCGATCGAGGCGCAGGCGCTGCTGGCGACCTACGGCCAGGACCGCCCTGCGGAGCAGCCGTTGCTGATCGGCTCGCTCAAGTCCAACATCGGCCACACCCAGACCGCCGCCGGTATGGCGGGCGTGATCAAGATGGTGCAGGCCATGCACCACGGTCTGCTGCCTCGTACGCTGCATGTCGATGCGCCGTCCTCGCATGTGGACTGGTCGTCGGGTGCGGTGTCGCTGCTGACCGAGTCGGTGGCCTGGCCGGAGACCGGCCGTCCGCGCCGGGCCGGAGTCTCCGCGTTCGGGATCAGCGGGACGAACGCGCATGTGCTGCTGGAGCAGGCTCCGGAGCCGGACGCGGACGCGGTCGACGAGGTGGCCGCTCCCGAGGGCGATGGTGTGGTGGGACCGTCGGTGGTTCCGTGGGTGGTGTCCGGGCGTAGCGCGGAGGCGTTGCGGGAGCAGGCGGGGCGGCTGCGGGCGCATGTGGAGCTGCACGGCACCTTGGAGCCGGTGGGGGTGGCCCGCTCGCTGGTCGGGACGCGGTCCTCGTTCGAGCATCGGGCGGTGGTGCTGGGCTCGGACCGTGAGTCGTTGCTTAACGGGTTGGAGTCGCTGAGGGCCGGTGAGGTGGCTCCTGGCGTGGTGCGTGGCGTGGCGGGGGCTGCGGGTGGCGTGGTGTTCGTCTTCCCGGGTCAGGGTGCGCAGTGGGCCGGGATGGGCCGGGAGTTGCTGGAGTCCTCGGCGGCCTTCCGGGAGCGGATGGAGGAGTGCGCGGCGGCGTTGCGGCCGTTCGTCGACTGGTCGCTGCTCGATGTGGTGCGCGGTGTGGACGGGGCCCCCGGGTTCGACCGGGTGGATGTGGTGCAGCCGGCGTCCTGGGCGGTGATGGTGTCGTTGGCGGCGCTGTGGGGCGCCGCCGGGGTGGCGCCGTCGGTCGTGGTGGGTCATTCGCAGGGGGAGATCGCGGCTGCGGTGGTCAGTGGTGGGTTGTCGTTGGCGGATGGTGCGCGGGTGGTGGCGTTGCGGTCGCGGGCGATTCGGGCGATCGCGGGTCGCGGCGGGATGGTCTGGGTCGGGTTGGGCCTGGACCGGGTGGAGCAGACGCTCGGCCACTGGGGGGGCCGGATCTCGGTGGCGGCGGTGAACGGTCCCGGTTCGGTGGTGGTCGCGGGCGACGGGGACGCGCTGGAGGAGTTCGTGGCGTGGGCCGGGGCGGCGGAGGTGCGGGTGCGGCGGGTCCCGGTGGACTACGCCTCGCACTCCGCCCATGTGGAGGAGATCCAGGAGGAGTTGGCGCGGGTGCTGGCGGAGGTCGCGCCGGTGTCCGGCTCGGTGCCGTTCTTCTCCACCGTCCAGGCGGAGTTGGTCGACACCGCGACCCTGGACGGCGGCTACTGGTACCGCAACCTGCGGCAGCGGGTGCGGTTCGAGGACGCGATCCGCGCCCTGGCAGGCCAGGGGTACGGGGCCTTCGTGGAGGTCAGCGCGCATCCCGTGCTCACCGTGGCGGTCCAGGACACCGTGGAGGAAGTGACCTCCGGGGACGCCGTGGTGGTCGGTGGCACGTTGCGGCGTGACGAGGGCGGCGCGGAGCGGTTCCTCGCCTCGCTTGCCGAACTGCAGGTGCGCGGGGTGACGGTCGACTGGGAGGCGGTCCTCGGGGCCGGGGACACCCGTCCGGTGGACCTGCCGACCTACGCCTTCCAGGACCGGCGCCACTGGCTCGACCTACCCGCCGCCGAGCTCCAGCATGACCAGGAGCAGCCCGTCGACACGGTCGACGCCCGCTTCTGGGAAGCCGTCGAACACGAGGACCTCGAAGCCCTCACCGACTGCCTCGACGCCGAGGGCGACGCTCAGGCCGCACTCGACGCCGTCCACACCGCACTGCCGGTGCTCTCCGCGTGGCGCCGCCGCCACCAGGAGCGTTCCACGCTCGACGGCTGGCGCTACGGCGTCTCCTGGACGGCGATCCCCGATCCGGAGACGGCCCCCGAGCTTCCGGCGCACTGGATCCTCGTCGTCCCGGACGGCGCAGCCGCCACGGACGACGCCCGAGTGCGCGCCGTCACCGAGGAACTGGAGGCCCGCGCGACCACCGTGGTGACCATCGGCTTCGACGCCACCGTCGAGGACCGCGAGACGCTCGTCGACCGGCTGCGGGTCGCGCTCGATGCCCAGCCGGAGACGAGTGGGGTGCTGTCGCTGCTTCCGCTGGCAAGCGGCCGTCCGCTGCTTCGTCCCGCCCTGTCCTGCGGCCTGACCGGCACGTTGCTGATCATGCAGGCTTTGGACGGCGCGGGTGTGCAGGCGCCGCTGTGGAATCTGACCGGTGGGGCCGTGTCCCTCACCGGGGAGGGAGACGAGACCGTCGATCCGGAGCAGGCCGCCGTGTGGGGCCTCGGCCGGGTGTTCGGACTCGATCACCCCAGGCAGTGGGGCGGTCTGATCGACCTCGCGGAGAACCCGGACCGCACGGCTCTGGACCGGTTCGTCAGCGCCCTCACCGGGCTTGGCGATGAGGACCAGATCGCCGTACGCTCCAGCGGATTGCACGTCCGACGTCTGGTCCGCAAGCCCGTCGAGGACGCGGTGCCGCAGCGGCCGGTCCGGCTCGGCGGGACCGTCCTGATCACCGGCGGCACCGGCGCGCTGGGTGCGCACGTCGCCCGCAGGCTGGCCGGAAACGGCACCGAACGGCTGGTGCTCGTCAGCCGCAAGGGTCAGAACGCGCCCGGCGCCGATGAGTTGGAGGCCGAGCTGACCGCGCTCGGCGCCGCCGTCACCGTCGCCGCGTGCGACATCGCGGACCGCGACGCCCTGGCCGAGCTGCTGGACGAGATCCAGCAGAGCGCACCGCTCACCGCGGTGGTCCACGCGGCCGGGTCCGCCCCGGACGCGTTCAGCCTGACGGAGGGCGATCTGGACGAGGTCGAGGGCATCGTCCGAGCGAAGATCGCCGGGGCACTCAACCTCGACGCGCTTCTCGGGGACCAGCCGCTCGACGCCTTCGTACTCTTCTCCTCCGGCGCCGGTGTCTGGGGCGACGGCGGCCACGCCGCCTACGGCGCGGCCAATGCCTACCTCGACGCCTTCGCCGAGCAGCGCCGCGGCCGTGGCCTGCCCACCACCTCCATCGCCTGGGGCGCCTGGGGCGGCGGCGGCATGGTCGACGAATCCGAGAGCGACCGGCTGCAGCGGTACGGGGTCCCCACGATGGACCCGGAGCTGGCCGTCACCGCCTTCCAGCAGGCCCTGGACCACGACGACACCTGCCTGGTGGTCGCCGACATCGTGTGGGAACGCTTCACCGCCGTCTACACGGCCGCTCGTCCCCGCCATCTCTTCGACGAGATCCCGGAGGTCCGCCGGGCCGCCGATGCCGCCAGCGCACAGCAGCAGCGGCGGGCAGCGGATTCGGAGCAGGAGGACGAGGGCGTGCAGTTCGCCCGCCGGCTCGCCGCACTGGGCCGGGCCGAGCAGGAACGCACGCTGCTGCAACTGGTCCGAACCCAGGCGGCAGCGGTGCTCGGCCATGCGGGGCCGGGCGCGGTCAGCAGCGAGCAGGCATTCCGGGACCTCGGCTTCGACTCCCTCACCGCAGTCGAACTGCGCAACCGGCTGCGCACCTCGACCGGTCTGAGCCTGCCGGCCACCCTGGTCTTCGACTTCCCCACCCCCCTCGCGCTGAGCAGGCGACTGCTCAGCGAGATCGCTCCGGCGCAGGACCTCGGCACCGAGCTGAGCCAGCTGGACGAGTTGGAGGCCATGGTCGCCACCCTGGACTCCGGGGACGAGACCCGCACCCGGATCGCCACGCGGCTGCAGGCACTGCTGTGGCGGCTCAACGACGCCCCGGTGGAGACGGCCGGTGTCGCCGACACGGAGGTCGGCGGCTTCGACTCCGCCTCCGACGACGAGATGTTCGACCTGATCGAAAAAGAGCTCGGCCTTTCCTGACAGCCCGTCCGGCTGCTCTCCCATTGCCTTCGGGCTCGCTCAAGGGACTGATGACGTTTCATGGCTAACGAGGACAAGCTCCGCGATTACCTCAAGCTCGTCACGGCGGATCTCCAGCAGACCCGACGGCGTCTCCAGGACGTGGAGGCCCGGCAGCTTGAGCCGATCGCCATCGTCTCGATGAGCTGCCGCTTCCCCGGCGGCGTCCGTACGCCCGAAGAGCTGTGGACCATGCTCTCGGAGGGCGTCGACACGGTCTCGGGGCTGCCGGTCAACCGCGGTTGGGACATCGAGAAGCTCTACGACGCGGATCCGGAGCACCTCGGCACCACCTACACCCGCGAGGGTGCGTTCATCTACGACGCCGACCAGTTCGACCCGGCGTTCTTCGGGATCTCGCCGCGCGAGGCGGTGGCGATGGATCCGCAGCAGCGGCTGCTGCTGGAGACCTCGTGGGAGGCGCTGGAGCGGGCCGGCATCGACCCGGCGCGGCTGCGTGGCGCACAGGCAGGCGTGTTCGTGGGCAGCAGCAACCAGGGCTACGGAGCTGCGGTGGAGTCGGCGCCGGACGGCGTCGAGGGGCATCTGCTGACCGGTGGTTCGGGCGCGGTCCTGTCCGGGCGCCTCTCCTACACACTGGGGTTCGAGGGACCGGCCGTCACCATCGACACGATGTGCTCGTCGTCGCTGGTCGCCCTGCACCTCGCGGTGCAGTCGCTGCGCCGCGACGAGTGCACGATGGCGCTGGCCGCCGGTGCCACGGTGATGGCCAGCCCGCGCAACTTCGTGGAGTTCAGTCGGCAGCGGGGGTTGGCTGCTGATGGGCGTTGTAAGCCGTTTGCGGCCGGTGCGGACGGCACCGGTTGGGGCGAGGGTGTGGGTGTTCTGCTTCTGGAGCGGTTGTCGGATGCGCGGCGGAACGGGCATCCGGTGTTGGCGGTGGTTCGTGGGACGGCGATCAATCAGGATGGTGCGAGTAATGGGTTGACGGCGCCGAATGGTCCGGCGCAGGAGCGGGTGATTCGGCAGGCGTTGGCGAATGCGCGGTTGACGCCTGAGCTGGTGGATGCGGTGGAGGCGCACGGCACCGGTACGAAGCTGGGTGACCCGATCGAGGCGCAGGCGTTGCTTGCGACGTATGGTCAGGATCGTTCGGTGGGGCGGCCGTTGTGGTTGGGGTCGTTGAAGTCGAATGTGGGTCATACCCAGGCGGCGTCGGGTGTGTCGGGTGTGATCAAGATGGTGTTGGCGATGCAGCACGGGGTGTTGCCTCGTACGTTGCATGTGGATGAGCCCACCCCGCATGTGGACTGGTCGTCGGGTGCGGTGTCGCTGCTGACCGAGGAGCAGGAGTGGCCCGAGACGGGCCGCCCGCGCCGGGCAGCAGTCTCGTCGTTCGGCGGCAGCGGTACCAACGCGCATGCGGTGCTGGAGCAGGCGCCGCAAGTCGAGGACATTGAGCCGGACGACGTCCCGGTCGCCGAGCAGTCGGTGCTGCGGTCCGTGGAGAGCGGGTTGCTGCCGTGGGTGGTGTCGGGGCGTGGTGCGGGGGCGTTGCGGGAGCAGGCGGAGCGGTTGCGGGGGCATGTGGAGTCGCGTCCGGGGTTGGAGCCGGCGCGGGTGGCTTGGTCGTTGGCGGATACCCGGGCGTCGTTCGAGCATCGGGCGGTGGTGCTTGGGTCGGACCGTGAGTCGTTGCTGCGGGGTTTGAGTGCGGTGGCGGCCGGTCGGCCGGGGGCGGGTGTGGTGAGCGGGAGTGTCGCCGAGGGTGCTGGTGACGGTGTGGTGTTCGTCTTCCCGGGTCAGGGTGCGCAGTGGGTGGGGATGGGTCGGGAGTTGCTGGAGTCCTCGCCTGTGTTCCGTGGGCGGATGGAGGAGTGTGCGGCGGCGTTGGCGCCGTTTGTGGACTGGAGCCTGTTGGATGTGCTTGATGATGAGGTGGCGTTGGGGCGTGTGGATGTGGTGCAGCCGGTGTCGTGGGCGGTGATGGTGTCGTTGGCGGCGTTGTGGTGTTCGGTGGGTGTGGTGCCTGCTGCGGTGGTGGGTCATTCGCAGGGTGAGATTGCGGCTGCGGTGGTGGCTGGTGGGTTGTCGTTGGTGGATGGTGCGCGGGTGGTGGCGTTGCGGTCGCGGGCGATTCGGGCGATCGCGGGTCGGGGCGGGATGGTCTGGGTCGGGTTGGGCCTGGACAAGGTGGAGGAGGTGCTGGGCCGTTGGGAGGGTCGGGTCTCGGTGGCGGCGGTGAACGGTCCGGGTTCGGTGGTGGTGGCGGGTGACGGGGACGCGTTGGACGAGTTCGTGGCCTGGGGTGAGGCGGAGGAGATCCGGGTTCGTCGGGTGCCGGTGGATTACGCGTCGCATACGGTGCATGTGGAGGAGATCGAGGGGGAGTTGGCGCAGGCGCTGGCGGAGGTGGTGCCGGTGTCGGGTTCGGTGCCGTTCTTCTCCACCGTCCAGGCGGAGTTGGTGGACACCGCGTTGTTGGACGGCGGGTACTGGTACCGGAATCTGCGGCAGCGGGTGCGGTTCGAGGAGGCGGTGCGTGCGCTGCATGCCGAGGGCCATGGGGTGTTCGTGGAGGTCAGCTCGCACCCCGTGCTGACGGTTGCGGTGCAGGAGACCCTGGAGAGTTCCGGCGACGTGGTGGTCGGTGGCACGTTGCGGCGGGACGAGGGCGGTGCGGCCCGGTTCCTGACCTCCCTGGCGGAGTTGCATGTGCGCGGGGTGGCCGTGGACTGGTCTGCCCTGCTGGGGCAGGGCGAGTCGGTGGATCTGCCGACCTACGCCTTCCAACGCGAGCGCTACTGGCTGGAGGTGCCGAAGACAGAGTCCGCTGCGGCGGCCGAGGACCCCACCGACGTCGCCTTCTGGGACGCCGTCGAACGTGAGGACCTCGAAGCCCTCACCACGACCCTCCACCTCGACGCCGACAGCTCCGAGACCTTCGGCGGCAGTGCACTGCCCGCGCTCTCCGCCTGGCGTCGCGGCCGTCGCGCGACCTCGACCATCGACTCCTGGCGCTACCGCATCACCTGGCGCCCGATGGCGGACCGCTCCGCCACCACCCTGAGCGGCACCTGGCTCGTGGCCCTGCCCGCCGGCCAGGCCGGGTCCGCTCTGGCGACCGCCTGCCTCGATGGACTGGCCGCCCACGGCGCCCATGTCCTGCCGCTGGTGATCGGCGAGGCGGACGCCGATCGCACCCGCCTCGCCGTACTGCTGGACGAGGCCGCCGAGCACGGCGCGGCGCCGTTCAGCGGGATCCTCTCCCTCCTCGCTCTGGACGAGACCCCCTACCCCGCCCGTCCGGATCTCCCCACCGGCGTCGTCGCCGGTCTCGCTCTCGTCCAGGCGCTCGCCGACACCGGGATGCGGGCCCCGCTGTGGCTGGCCACCAGCGGCGCGGTCACCACCGGCAGCTCCGACCCGATGCGGAGCCCGCTGCAGAACGCCACCTGGGGGATGGGCCGCGTCGAGGCGCTGGAGCACCCCGAGCGCTGGGGCGGTCTCGTCGACCTGCCCGAGACGCTGGACGCCCGCGCGCTCTCCCGGCTGTGCGGGGTCCTCGCGGACGCGCAGGAGGAGGACCAGATCGCGGTCCGCTCCGCCGGAGTGATGATGCGTCGACTGGTGCGCGCCCCCTTGGGCAACACGACCGCCGACCGGACCTGGACCTCCCGTGGCATCGCCCTGGTGACCGGCGGAACCGGTGGACTGGGCGCCCACACGGCCCGCTGGCTGGTCCGCAACGGCACGGAACATGTGGTGCTGCTCAGCCGCCGAGGCTCCGACGCCCCGGGCGCGGCGGAGTTGACCGCCGAGCTGACCGGGCTCGGCGCCCGCGTCACGATCGCCTCCTGCGACATCACCGACCGTGCGGCGCTGGAGGAACTGGTCGCCCGGATCGAGTCCGGGGGCGACCGGATCCGCACCGTCGTGCACACCGCCGGCGTGGGCATCCTGATTCCGCTGGCCGACACCGACCTCACCGAGTTCGCGGAGGGGGCGCGCGCCAAGATGGTCGGCGTCGCGAACCTCGACGCCGTCTTCGACGACGACCGGCTGGACGCCTTCGTCATCTTCTCCTCCGTCGCCGGCCTGTGGGGCAGCGGTGACCACGGTGCCTACGCCGCCGCCAACGCCTACGCCGACGCGGTCGCGGAACACCGGCAGGCCCGCGGCCTCGCGGGTACGTCGATCGCCTGGGGCATCTGGAGCGAAGAGGGCGGCGGCATGGCCCTCGCCATCGTCGAGGAGCAACTGCGCTGGCGCGGAATCCCGTTCATGGACCCCAAGCTCGCCGTCGCCGCCATGCAGCAGGTTCTCGACCACGATGAGACTTTCGTCGCGGTCGCCGACATCGACTGGGACCGCTTCATCCCCGTCTTCGCCGCGCTGCGCAAGCGCCCGCTGTTCGGTGAGGTGCCGGAGGTCGCGGAGATCCTGCGGACCGAGGAGCAGGCCAAGCAGAAGGCGCCGGCCACCGAGGCGCTCTCCCTGGTCACCAGGCTCGGCAGCCTGGCCGACGGCGAGCGGGACCAGGCCCTGGTGGACCTGGTCCGGGCCACCGTGGCGGCGACGCTCGGCCACAGCAACCCTGGCACCGTCGAACTGATGCGCGCCTTCCGTGAGTTGGGCTTTGACTCGCTGACCTCGGTGGAGCTGCGCAACCGCCTGAACACCGCGACCGGTCTGCGGTTGCCCGCGACGGTCATCTTCGACCACCCCACCGTCACCTCCCTCGCGCGCCACCTCGGAGACGAACTGCTCGGCGAGCGTGCCGTGGCGACGCGACCGGAAGCGGCGCCGGTTGTGGCGGCGGCCGACGACGATCCGATCGCGATCGTCGCGATGAGCTGCCGCTACCCCGGTGACATCCGCACCCCGGAGGACCTGTGGCGGATCGTCGCCGAGGGCCGCGACGTGATCTCCGGCTTCCCGGACAACCGGGGCTGGCGCCTGGACGAGCTGTTCCACCCCGACACCGACCGTGAGGGCACCGTCAACACCCGCGAGGGCGGATTTGTCCACGACGCGGCCGACTTCGACCCGGCGTTCTTCGGGATCTCGCCGCGTGAGGCCGTCGCCATGGACCCGCAGCAGCGAATCCTGCTTGAGGCGTCCTGGGAGGCGTTCGAGCGGGCCGGCATTCGCGCCGACGCGGTGCGCGGGACCCGTACCGGGGTGTTCATCGGCGGAGCCAACCAGGGCTTCGGCGGCATGGACAACCTCCCCGAGGGTGTCGAGGGGCATATCGTCACCGGAAGCGTGACCAGCGTCCTGTCCGGCCGTATCGCCTACACCCTGGGCCTGGAGGGTCCGGCGATCACCGTGGACACGGCGTGCTCGTCGTCGCTGGTGGCCCTGCACATGGCGATCCAGTCGCTGCGCTCGGGCGAGTGCTCGATGGCGCTGGCCGGCGGTGTCGCGATCATGGTGGAGCCGATCGGTTTTGTCGGCTTCGCCCGCACGGGCGGTATCGCGACGGACGGCCGTTCCAAGGCGTTCGCTGAAGCCGCGGACGGGATGGGGCTCTCCGAGGGCGCCGGCTTGCTGCTGATCGAGCGCCTGTCGGACGCACGGCGGAACGGGCATCCGGTGCTCGCGGTGGTCCGTGGGACGGCGCTCAACCAGGACGGCGCGAGCAACGGCCTGAGCGCCCCGAGCGGACCCGCGCAGCAGCGGGTGATCCGTCAGGCGCTCGTCAACGCCGGGCTGTCGTCGGCGGATGTGGACGTGGTGGAGGCGCACGGCACTGGTACGAAGCTCGGTGACCCGATCGAGGCGCAGGCGCTGCTGGCGACCTACGGTCAGGACCGGCCTGCGGAGCAGCCGTTGTGGCTCGGATCGGTCAAGTCCAACATCGGTCACTCGCAGGCTGCTTCGGGCGTCGCGGGCGTGATGAAGATGGTGCTGGCGATGCAGCACGGTCTGCTGCCGCAGACGCTGCATGTGGATGCGCCGTCCTCCTACGTGGACTGGTCGTCGGGTGCGGTGTCGCTGCTGACCGAGGAGCAGGAGTGGCCGGAGACGGGGCGTCCGCGTCGGGCTGGGGTGTCGTCGTTCGGTGTGAGTGGGACGAACGCGCATGTGGTGTTGGAGCAGGCGCCGGAGTTGGTTGAGTCGTCGGCCGTTCCTGAGGGTGACGGCGTGCTGGGGTTGTCGGTGGTTCCGTGGGTGGTGTCGGGGCGGACGCCGGGGGCGTTGCGGGAGCAGGCGGAGCGGTTGCGGGCGCATGTGGAGGCGCATGGTGGGTTGGGGCCGGTGGGGGTGGGGCGGTCGTTGGTGGGGTCGCGGGCGTTGTTTGAGCATCGGGCGGTGGTGTTGGGGTCGGATCGTGAGTCGTTGCTGAAGGGGTTGGAGTCGCTGGGGGCCGGTGAGGTGGCTCCGGGTGTGGTGCGTGGTGTGGCGGGTGCTGCGGGTGGCGTGGTGTTCGTCTTCCCAGGTCAGGGTGCGCAGTGGGTGGGGATGGGTCGGGAGTTGCTGGAGTCCTCTCCCGTCTTCCGTGCGCGGATGGAGGAGTGTGCGGCGGCGTTGGCGCCGTTCGTGGACTGGAGCCTGCTGGATGTCCTTGACGATGAGGTGGCGTTGGGTCGCGTCGATGTGGTGCAGCCGGTGTCGTGGGCGGTGATGGTGTCGTTGGCGGCACTGTGGCGGTCGGTGGGTGTGGTGCCGGCTGCGGTGGTGGGGCACTCGCAGGGGGAGATCGCGGCCGCCGTGGTCAGTGGTGGGTTGTCGTTGGTGGATGGTGCGCGGGTGGTGGCGTTGCGGTCGCGGGCCATTCGGGCGATCGCGGGTCGCGGCGGGATGGTGTGGGTGGCGCTGAGTCTGGAGCGCGTTGAGGAGGTGCTCGACCGTTGGGAGGGCCGGGTCTCGGTGGCGGCAGTGAACGGCCCCGGTTCGGTCGTGGTGGCGGGCGACGGGGACGCGTTGGACGAGTTCGTGGCCTGGGGCGAGGCGGAGGAGATCCGGGTTCGTCGGGTGCCGGTGGACTACGCGTC
Source organism: Streptacidiphilus sp. EB103A (assembly GCF_041261405.1). Taxonomy (NCBI): domain Bacteria; kingdom Bacillati; phylum Actinomycetota; class Actinomycetes; order Kitasatosporales; family Streptomycetaceae; genus Streptacidiphilus; species Streptacidiphilus sp. EB103A. The sequence goes on from NZ_JBGCAQ010000002.1 coordinate 96,360, forward strand.
GCACACGGTGCATGTGGAGGAGATCGAGGGGGAGTTGGCGCAGGCACTGGCGGAGGTCGCGCCGGTGTCGGGGTCGGTGCCGTTCTTTTCGACGCTGCACGCGGAGCTGGTGGACACCGCGTCCCTGGACGGCGGCTACTGGTACCGCAATCTGCGGCAGCGGGTGCGGTTCGAGGAGGCGGTCCGCGCCCTGCATGCCGAGGGCCACGGCGTGTTCGTGGAGGTCAGCTCGCATCCGGTGCTGACGGTCGCGGTGCAGGAGACCCTGGAGGCTGCCGGTGACGACGTGGTGGTCGGTGGCACGCTGCGCCGGGACGAGGGCGGCGCGGCCCGGTTCCTGACCTCCCTGGCCGAGTTGAACGTACGCGGGGTGGCCGTGGACTGGGCTGCGCTGCTGGGTGCGGGCGAGTCGGTGGATCTGCCGACCTACGCCTTCCAACGCGAGCGCTACTGGCTGGAGCGGACCGGCGACGGATCCGTCTCCCACCACGCCCTGAACCCGCAGAACGAGTTCGACGCCCGCTTCTGGGACGCCGTCGAACGCGAGGACCTCGAAGCCCTCACCGAGACGCTCCAGCTCGACCGGCAGGAGTCGCTCGGCGAGCTCATCCCCACGCTGGCGAACTGGCGCCGGGGACAGCTGGCCCGCTCCGCCGTCGACGACTGGCGCTACACCGTCTCCTGGAAGCCGGTCACCGGCTCCACCTCGCCCACGTCCCTCGCGGGCACCTGGCTGCTTGCCGTGCCCCACGGCCACGCCGACTCCGCCACGGTTGCCGAGACCGCCCAGGCCCTCTCCGCACACGGTGCCGACGTGGTGACCGTCGAACTCGGCGGGGCCGGCAGCGATCGCGGCGCGGTCGCCGGACTCCTGACCGCTGCCCTGATCGCCGCCGCCACGGCGCCGGATTCCGTCAGCGGCGTGCTGTCCCTGCTCGCCCTCGACGAGACCCCGCACGCACGCGACACCGCACTGTGCACCGGTCTGGCTCTGAACGTCGCCCTGCTCCAGGGCCTGGGCGACGCCGCCGTCGGCGCCCCGCTGTGGATCGGCACCCGAGGGGCTGTCTCCACCGGCCGCTCGGACCGCCTTGCCGGGCCGGTCCAGGCGCTCGCCTGGGGCTTCGGCCGGATCGCCGCGCTGGAGTACCCGCAGCGTTGGGGCGGCCTGCTCGACCTTCCGGAGACCCTCGACACCCGTGCCGCGTCCCGGCTGGCCGCCGCGCTCTCCGGCAGCACCGGCGAGGACCAGATCGCCCTTCGCGGGTCGGGTCTCTTCGCCCGCAGGCTGGTCCGGGCCACTCCCGCCACGACGTCCGCGCAGCCGTGGACGCCACAGGGCACCGTGCTGATCACCGGCGGCACCGGAGGCGTCGGCGCGCAGGTCGCACGCTGGCTCGCCCGCAACGGCGCCGACCACCTGCTGCTGGCCGGCCGTCGAGGCCCCGACACACCGGGCGTGGCCGAGCTCGAAACCGAACTCACCGCCCTCGGCGCCCGGGTGACCGTCGCGGCCTGCGACGTCGCCGACCGCGACGCGCTGGCGCGACTGCTGTCCGAGGTCCCCGAGACCGAGCCGCTGTCCGCCGTCTTCCATGCCGCCGCCGTCCTCGATGACGGTGTGCTCGACTCGCTGACGCCCGAGCGCGGCGAGACGGTGCTGCGGCCGAAGGTGGCTGCCGCGCAGCATCTGCACGATCTCACCCGCGACCTCGATCTCTCCGCGTTCGTCCTGTTCTCCTCGCTCGCCGGTACTCTCGGCGGCCCGGGCCAGGGCAGTTACGCCGCCGCCAACGCCTTCCTGGACGCCCTGGCCCAGCAGCGCCGCGGAGACGGTCTGCCCGCCACCTCGGTGGCCTGGGGCGCCTGGGGCGGCGGCGGTCTCGCCAGTGGTGACACCGGTGAGCGTCTGGCCCGGGGCGGGATGCCGCCGATGGACCCGGAACTGGCGCTGACCGCCCTTCAGCAGGCCATCGACGCCCGGGACGCGTTCCTCGCCGTGGCCGACGTCCGCTGGACCGAGCACGCCCGCGGCTACACCGCGGGCGGGATCGACCGCGCGCTCGTCGACCTGCCCGAGGTCCGCGCGGCGCAGGCCGTCACGGCGGGCGATGCCGTCAGCGCGCCGGTGGCGGGCGGCTTCGCGGAAGGGCTGGCCGGACTGTCCGCGGAGGAGCAGGACCACACCATCCTCGATCTGGTGCGCTCCCGGGCCGCTGCCGTCCTCGGCTACGCCGGCGCCGACGCGGTCGACGAGAACCGGGCCTTCCGCGACCTGGGCTTCGACTCCCTGACCTCGGTCGAACTGCGCAACCGCCTCTCCGAGGCCACCGGCCTGCGGCTGCCGGTGACGCTGGTCTTCGACCACCCCACCGCCACCGCCATGGCCCGGATGCTGCGGGCCGAACTGCTCGGCACCCAGGCCGCTGCCCCGGCCCCGGCCGCACCCGTCGGCGACCCGTTCGCGGCGCAGCACGACCCGGTCGCGATCGTGGCGATGAGCTGCCGTCTTCCCGGCGGAGTCACTACCCCGGAGGAGCTGTGGCAGCTGCTCAGCGAGGGCGGGGACGCGGTCGCGGCACTCCCGAGCGATCGCGGCTGGGACATCGAGGGCCGGTACGACCCGGACCCGGACAAGCCGGGCACCTTCTACGCCCGCGGCGGCGGCTTCCTCTACGAGGCCGACCGGTTCGACCCCGAGTTCTTCGGGATGAGCCCGCGCGAGGCGCTGGCGGTCGACCCGCAGCAGCGGCTGCTGCTGGAGGCGTCCTGGGAGGCGTTCGAGCGGGCCGGTATCGACCCCGGCACGGTGCGCGGCACCCAGGCCGGTGTGTTCATCGGCTCGAACTACCACGACTACGGTTCGCGGTTGCAGCAGGCGCCCGAGGGTTTCGAGGGCTTCCTGGCGACCGGTAGCGCGGGCAGCGTGGCCTCCGGCCGCATCGCCTACACCTTCGGCCTCGAAGGCCCGGCGGTGACCATGGACACCGCGTGCTCCTCCTCCCTGGTGGCGCTGCACATGGCCGCCCAGGCGCTGCGGTCCGGTGAGTGCTCGATGGCGCTGGCGGGCGGCGTGACGGTCATCTCCTCGCTCGACACCTTCATCGAGTTCAGCCGGCAGCGGGCGCTCTCCGCCGACGGACGCTGCAAGGCGTTCTCGGCGGACGCCGACGGCGCCGGCTGGGCCGAGGGTGTCGGCATGCTGCTGCTGGAGCGGCTGTCCGACGCCCGCCGCAACGGTCACCCGGTGCTCGCCGTCCTGGCCGGCTCGGCGGTGAACCAGGACGGTGCGAGCAACGGCCTGACCGCGCCGAGCGGCCCGGCGCAGCAGCGGGTCATCCGCCAGGCGCTGGCGAGCGCGGGCCTGTCCCCGTCGGACGTGGACGCGGTCGAGGCGCACGGCACCGGCACCCGACTGGGTGACCCGATCGAGGCGCAGGCGCTGCTCGCGACCTACGGTCAGAACCGGCCGCAGGAGCGGCCGTTGCTGCTGGGTGCGCTCAAGTCCAACATCGGCCACACCCAGGCGGCCTCCGGTGTGGCCGGGGTGATCAAGATGGTGCTGGCCCTGGGCCACGGCGAACTGCCGCGCACCCTGCACGCCGAGCAGCCCTCGACGGAGATCGACTGGTCCGACGGCTCGGTCACCCTGCTCGGCGAGTCGACGCCTTGGCCGGAGACCGGGCGTCCGCGCCGGGGCGCCGTGTCCGCCTTCGGTATCAGCGGGACCAACGCGCATGTGATCCTCGAACAGGTCCCCGCCCAGGTGCCCGCAATGGAGGACGGGCAGTCGGCACCGCAGCCCGTGGGCACGGACCTGGTGCCGTGGGTGCTGTCCGGCCGGACCGACGAGGCGCTGCGGCAGCAGGCCGCGCGCCTGGCCGGGCATCTCGCCCGGCGTCCGGACGACACCCCCGCCGACATCGCCTACTCGCTCGCCACCGGCCGCGCCGCCTTTGAGCACCGTGCCGCCGTGGTCGGCGCCGACCGCGCCGGGCTGATCGCCGCGCTGACCGCGCTGGCGGAGGACCGCGACGCGCCGGGCCTGCTCCGGGGCAACGGCCGCCGCCGGAGCCGGACGGCCTTCCTGTTCAGCGGCCAGGGGAGCCAGCGCCCGGAGATGGGCCGGGAACTGTACGAGGCCTTCCCGGTCTTCGCGGACGCGCTGGACGCGGTCTGCGCGCAGCTGGACGCGGAACTCGAACGACCGCTGCGCGACGTGATGTTCGCCCCGGCGGGCACCCCGGAGGCAGAGCTGCTGAACCGGACCGCCTGCGCCCAGGCCGGGTTGTTCGCCATCGAGGTGGCGCTGTTCCGGCTGCTGGAGAGCTGGGGTCTGCGTCCGGACGCGCTGCTGGGCCACTCGATCGGCGAACTGGCCGCCGCCCATGTGGCCGGCGTGCTGAGCCTGCCGGACGCCTGCCGCCTGGTCGGCGCGCGCGGCCGGCTGATGCAGGCGCTGCCGAACGGCGGGGCCATGCTCTCGATCGAGGCCTCCGAGCAGGAGGTCGCCGAATCGCTGCTGCCCCACGGCGACGCGGTGGTGGCGCTGGCCGCCGTCAACGGCCCGACCTCGGTGGTCGTGTCCGGTGACGAGTCGGTGGTGGAGCAGCTCGCGGAGCTCTGGCGGGCAGCGGGCCGCAGGACCAAGCGGCTGCGGGTCTCGCACGCCTTCCACTCCCCGTACATGGACGCGATGCTCGACGACTTCGAGCAGGTCGCCCGCGGCCTCACCTTCGCTCCGCCGCGCATTCCGGTGGTCTCCGACGTCACCGGCCGCCCGGCCGTGCCCGGCGAGCTCGAAGCGCCGGAGTACTGGGTGCGCCACGTCCGTGAGGCGGTCCGCTTCGCCGACGGCGTGCGGGCCCTGGAGGCCGACGGCATCACCGCCTTCGTCGAGCTCGGCCCGGACGGCGTGCTGACCGCCATGGCCCAGGACTGCCTGGAGCAGCCCGAGGGCGTGGTGCTGACCCCGTTGCTGCGCCGCGACCGGGCCGAGGCGGACGCGCTGACCACGGCGGTGGCCGCGCTGCATGTGCACGGCACCGGACCTGACTGGCAGGCCTTCCTGGCCGGCCGCTCCGCCCGCCGGGTCGATCTGCCCACCTACGCCTTCCAGCGCCGCCGCTACTGGCTCGACGCGACCTCGGGCGCCGTCGACCTCGCCTCGGCCGGTCTCGCCGCCTCGGACCACCCGCTGCTGAGCGCGGCCACCCCGCTGGCCGGCCAGGACGGTTTCCTGCTCACCGGGCGGCTGTCACTGAAGGGCCTGCCCTGGCTCGGCGACCATGTCGTGTCGGGTGTGGCGCTGTTCCCCGGGACGTCCTTCCTGGAACTGGCCCTGCTGGCGGCGGACCGCGTCGACTGCGGAGCGGTGGAGGAGCTCACCCTGGAGGCGCCGCTGCTGCTCCCGGAGCACGGTGCGGTGCAGCTGCAGGTCACCGTCGAGGCGCCGGACGCAGCGGGCGCACGCGCCCTGGCCGTCCACTCCCGTCCCGAGGGCGCCGATGCCGAGGCTGGCGTCTGGACCCGGCACGCCGTCGGTGTGCTGGTGCCCGAAGCGGCCCCGGCAGGCTTCCAGTTGACGCAGTGGCCGCCGGCCGGCGCCGAGTCCGTACCGGTCGACGACCTGTATCAGCGCTTCGCGGCCAACGGCTTCGCCTACGGCCCCACCTTCCAGGGGCTCACCGCCGCGTGGCGGCTGGGCGAGGACGTCTACGCCGAGGTGGACCTGCCCGAGGAGGCCCAGGCCGACGCCGTCCGGTACGGGCTGCACCCGGCACTGCTGGACGCCGCCCTGCACACGGTCGGCCTCGCCGACGGCAGCGCGTCCGGCGCGGGACTGCTCCCCTTCAGCTGGTCCGGCGCGCGGCTGCACGCGCCGGGCGCCGGAGCGCTGCGGGTGCGGCTCGCCCCGGCCGGGGAGCACGCGTTCACCGTCCAGGTCGCCGACCCGGCCGGCCAACCAGTGGCCACCGTCGACACTCTGACGCTGCGTCCAGTGCCGGTCGACCACCTCAAGGAGGCGCAGGCCGCACCTTCGGCGACCCCCGGATCGCTGTACCGGGTGGACTGGACGGCCGCGCCGGCGGCGGACGGGCAGCACCCGGTCGCCTCCTGGGCGGTGCTGGACCCGGATCAGGCGCCGGCTGCCACCCTGCGGGCGACCGGTGCCCGGGTCGAGCAGCACGCGGACCTCGCCGCCCTGGCCGCGGCCGTCGCCGCCGGAGCGCCGCTCCCGGACGCCGTCCTGGCCCATGTCCCCAGCGGCGATCGCGCGTTGCCGGTCGGCGCGGATACCGCGGCCGACCTGCGGACCGCCACCCACCATGCGCTGGACCTGGTCCGCGGCTGGCTGGCCGGCCCGGAATTCCAGTCCTCCCGACTGATTCTGACGACCCGTCATGCGATGGTCGCCGCCGACGGCGACACCTCGCCGGACCTGGCCGCCGCGGCGGTCTGGGGCCTGGTGCGCGCCGCGCAGTCGGAGAACCCCGACCGGTTCGTCCTGATCGACCTGGACGATCAGCCGGACTCCTACCGCGCGCTGCCCGCCGCAGCGGCCCACGGCGAACCGCAACTGGCGGTGCGCGCAGGCGAACTGCGGGTGCCACGGCTGGCGCGGGCGAGTGCCGCGGTGGACGCCGACAGCGGTGCGCTGCTCGACCCGGACGGCACCGTGCTGATCACCGGGGCCACCGGCGCGCTGGGCAGCCTGCTCGCCCGGCACCTGGTCACCCGGCACGGCGCCAAGCACCTCCTGCTCACCAGCCGCAGCGGCGACGCCGCACCCGGCGCGGCGGAGCTCCGCGCGGAGCTCACCGGTCTCGGCGCGGCTGTCACCATCGCCTCCTGCGACACCGCCGACCGCGAGGCGCTGGTGCGCCTGCTGGCCGACATCCCCGCCGGGTATCCGCTCACCGCCGTCATGCACACCGCCGGCATCCTGGACGACGGCGTCGTCGACGCGCTGACCCCGGAACGCCTGGACCGGGTGCTGCGCCCCAAGGTGGACACCGCGCTGCATCTGCACGAGCTGACCCAGGGCCTGGACCTGGCCGCGTTCGTCCTGTTCTCGTCGCTGGCCGGTACCTTCGGCGGCGTCGGGCAGGCCAACTACGCCGCGGCCAACGCCGGTCTCGACGCGCTCGCGCAGCACCGCAGGGCCCAGGGCCTCGCCGCACACTCCCTGGTCTGGGGACTGTGGGAGCAGCGCAGCACCATGACCGGCAAGCTCGACGAGGCCGACCTGCTGCGGATGGCTCGCGGCGGCGTCACCCCGATGCCCTCGGCCGACGCGCTGGCGCTCTTCGACGCGGCCGTCGCGGACGGCGGGGCCGTGCTCGTCCCGGCCCACCTGGCGCTGGGGGCCTTGCGCTCGCCGACCGGAGAGGTGCCGGCGCTGCTGCGCGGGCTGGTTCGGGCGCCTGCGGCCCGCAGGCGCGCGGCTGCGGTCCTGTCGGCCACGGCAGCTGCTTCCTCGGACCGGCTGAACCTGACCGGCCTCAGCCGCGAGGAGCAGGACGCCGTCCTGCTGGAAGCGGTCAGGGAGCAGGCGGCGGCCGTCCTCGGACACGCCGACGCGTACGCCGTCGACCCCGAGCGCGGCTTCCTGGAGATGGGCTTCGACTCGCTCACCGCGGTCGAGCTGCGCAACCGGCTCAACGCGGCCACCGGGCTGCGGCTGCCGGCCACGCTGCTCTTCGACTACCCGACGCCGCTGGCGATGGCCCGCCACCTGCGGGCCGAGGCCGCGCCGGGGGCGGCGGCGACCCTCGCCCCGGCCCTGGCCGAACTGGACCGCCTCGAAGCCGCCTTCACCGAGGTGGTCGCGGACGAGAGCTCCCGCTCGACGCTGGCGACACGGCTCCAGCGCCTGCTGGCCCTGCTCGAACCCGAGCAGGCGGTGGCGGAGGGCGAGGTCGCTGTCGAGGACCGGCTGGACTCGGCGAGCGACGACGACCTCTTCGACTTCATCGACAGTGAGTTCGGCTCCGCCTGACCTGACCCGACGTCACCAGTCGACCAAAGGACCCGATATGCCCGTACTGAACGTCGGAGTACTCGGCTGCGCCGCCATCGCGCAGCGCAACACGATTCCCGCGCTGGTCGCCGATCCCTCGGTGCGGCTGGTCGCCGTGGCCAGCCGCTCGCGGGAGAAGGCCGAGGCCGTCGCCCAGCGGTTCGGCGCGGAGCCGGTCACCGGCTACGCCGAACTGCTGGACCGGGTGGACATCGACGCGGTCTACATTCCGCTGCCTCCGGCCCTGCACCCCGAATGGGTGGCCAAGGCCTTGGCGGCGGGCAAGCACGTACTGGCGGAGAAGCCGCTGGCCACCAGCCACGCGGAGGCGGCGGAGCTGGTGGCCGCCGCCGAGGCGGGAAACCGGCTGCTGCTGGAGAACTTCGCCTTTCTGCACCACGGCCAGCACGCGACCGTGCAGCGGCTGATCGACGAGGGGGCGGTGGGTGAACCGCGCTCGCTGACCGCCGAGTTCGGCTTCCCGCCGCTGCCTTCGGGCGATATCCGCTACCAGCCCTCGCTCGGCGGCGGGGCACTGCTCGACGCCGGCGTCTACACGCTGCGCGCCGCCAGCCTGTTCCTGGGCCCGGACGTGCGGGTCGAGGGCGCGGCGCTGCGGATGGACCCGACGACCGGCGTCGACATCGGCGGCGCCGCCCTGGTGTCGACGCCGGACGGCCGCACCGGACAGCTGTCCTTCGGCTTCGACCGCTCCTACCGCTGCGCCTACACCATCTGGGGCAGCGAGGGCACGATCACCCTGGAGCGCGCCTTCAGCACCCCCGCCACCCACCGCCCCGTCCTCCGCCTCCAGCGCCAGGACCACGTGGAGGAGCGCACCCTCCCCGCCGAGCACCAGTTCGCCGCCCAGGTGGCCCACTTCGCCCGCAGCATCCTCGAACACCAGGACCCGACACCGGCCGGCCAGGACATCCTCCGCCAGGCAGCCCTGGTCGACGCCGTCCGCTCCCGGGGCGCCCGCGCGCGGTCGGGGGAATAGCACGGCGACCGGCCGGGCCCTGTACGGGGCCCGGCCGGTCGCCGTTGTCGCCGGCCTGGCCGACTACACGTCGTCCCAGCTGAAGAGGCGGAGGCTGACCCCGGTCAGTACCGCTGCGAAGAGCAGCAGTCCGCCCATGGTGGGCAGGGCGTCGCCGATGCCGCCGCCACGGGAGAGGATGTTCTCGCAGGCGGAGACGAAGTAGCGCAGGGGCATCACGTCCGATACTGCCTTCACCCAACCCGGCGCGCCGTCGAGGGAGAAGAAGGAACCGGAGAGGAAGGACATCGGCAGCACGATGAGCTGGGCGACGCCGTTGACCGCCTCCTCGGACTTCGCGACCGAGCCGATCAGCAGACCGATCGACATGAACGAGATGGTGGCGCAGATCACCAGCGGGATCACCAGCCACCAGTTGCCGGTGAGTCGGAGTCCCAGGAACGGGAGGGTGGCCACCGAGAGGAAGATCGCCGTCTGGGTGAGCGACATCACCACGCTGATGCCGATGCGCGAGGTGACCACCGAAGTCACACTCATCGGGGCCAGCCGGATCCGCCGCAGCACTCCCTTGCGCCGCAGCAGCACCATGGTCAGCGCGGTGCTGAAGACCCCGGAGCTGGCAACCGCCCAGCCCAGCAGCCCTGGTGTGAGGTACTGGATGCTCTTGACCGAGTTGTCCTCGACCTGCGTGGCGGCCAGAGTGTAGGTCGGCGGCTTGCCGGTGGCCTCCACGTTGGCGGTCTGGATGACCGACTTGAGGATGCCGTTGACGGTGGCGGCCTTGGTCGGGTCGATGGAGCTGTAGCGGAGCACGAGCGTGTTGCCCGGGCCCTGCTCGATCAGCCCGTCCAGCTTGCCGTCCTTGACCTGCCGCAGCGCGGCGGCCTCGTCGGTCATCCTGGTGATGGTCAGTGCCTTGTCCAGCTGCGTGCGATCGGCGCCGGTCACGCTGTCGAGCATCTGGATGGAGCCGATCTGGGCGATGTTGGAATGCGCGGTCGTCGAGCCCTTGAAGAGGGTGCCGAACAGCAGCAGGAACATCAGCGGGAAGATCAGGAAGAAGAAGACCGCTGCCTTGTCACGAACGAAGAGCAGCCACATCACCCTGGAGAGCTGGGCGTAGGCGCTGGCCTTGTCGTCCTGGCCGTCGTCCTTCTTCCCGGCCGGCTTCTTCCCGGCCACCTCGGTCGATACAGCGCTCACGATCGGTACTCCCGTCCGGTGAGCTGGAGGAAGACATCCTCCAGCGTGGCACCGCGTACTTCCAGGCCGCGGAGCGCACCCTGTTCGGCCAGGATGGACAGGACCGGGGCCGGCAGCTCCGTGGTCACGGACAGCGAGACGCCGTCGTCCTCCACCTTGGCGACGTCGGCACTGGCCGCTGCCAGAAGTTCACGCATCCGCTCCTCGGTGACCAGCCCGGACTCCACGCTCACCCGGACCTTGTCGTCCAGCTCGCGGATCAGCGCCGCCGGCGCGCCGGTCTTGAGGATCTTCCCTCGGTCCATGACCGACACCCGGTCGCAGAGGATCTCCGCCTCGTCGAGGTAGTGCGTGGTCAGGACGATGGTGGTGCCCTCCGAGTTGATGTCGCGCAGCAGGTCCCAGAGGTTGCGGCGGGCCTGGGGATCGAGGCCGGTGGTGGGCTCGTCCAGGAACAGCAGCTCCGGCTGGTGCACGATCGCGCAGGCGATGGACAGGCGGTGCGCCTGGCCGCCGGAGAGCCGCTCGGCCGGCACGGAGCCGAACTCGGTGAGCGCCACCCGCTCCAGCATCGCGTCCGCACGGCGCGGGCCGATGCCGTAGAAGGACGCGAACAGGCGGATGGTCTCGCGGGTGTTGAGGCGCTCGAAGAAGGCCGAGGCCTGGAACTGCACGCCGATCCTCGGCAGCAGCTTCGGGTTGCGCGGCCACGGGTTGAGGCCGAGCAGCTCGATCTGGCCCTCGTCGGGTTCCCGGATGCCTTCGAGGATCTCCAGCGTGGTGGTCTTCCCGGCGCCGTTGGGACCCAGGATGCCGAAGAACTCCCCGGTCTCGACGCTCAGCGACACCCCGTCCACGGCCTGGATGTCCGCGTACCGCTTGCGCACCCCGTCCGCGATGATCGCTGGTGTCATGACGCGCCCGCCCGAGCGAGCGCGGGATGCTCAGAAGCCGCGCGGTGTGGTTGTTGAAGGTGTGTCACTGGGCAATCGCTCTTTCCGTGGTCGGGACGTTCATCCGGCATCCGGTGGGGACGGAGGCTCAGCCCCAGGTCACCGGAAGCTCATACACGCCGTAGTGCATGGCCTTGTCGCGCAGCGGGACCTGGTCGGCGGGGACCGCGAGGCGGAGGTCGGGGAAGCGGTCGAACAGCTTCTGGTAACCGAGGCGAAGGGTGGCCCGCGCCAGATGCTGGCCGAGGCACTGGTGGATGCCGAAGCCGAAGGCCATGTGCCGGCGCGCGGGCCGGGTCACGTCGAACGTCTCCGGGTCCTCGAACTGATCGGGGTCGCGGTTGCCCGAGGGCAGCGAGAGCACGACGCTCTGGCCCTTCTTGATGGTGCGGCCGCCGATCTCGACGTCCTCCAGGGCGACCCGGGTGGCACCGAGGTGGGAGATGGTGAGGTAGCGCAGCATCTCCTCGACCGCGCGCTCCATCAGCTCGGGGTCGGCCTTGACCTTCGCGAGCTGGTCCGGGTGCTCCAGGAAGGCGAAGGTGCCGAGGGTCAGCATGTTGGGAGTGGTGTCCAGAGCACCGCCGATGGTGATCCAGGCGATGTTCGTCACCTCCTCCTCGGTCAGCTCACCGGTGGCGATGAGCTTGCCGAGCAGCTTGTCGTTCGGGTTCTCGAAGAGGTTCTTGACCACACGGGCCAGGGTCTCGTTCAGCAGGGTGTTGTGGTGGATGAACTCTTCGAGGGTGTAGTCGATCCGCATGATGACCGAGAAGTGCTCGTCCAGCTCGGCGACGTCCTCGGCCGGGACGCCCATCACGGAGTTGACGGAGCGGTAGACAACCTTCTGCACAAAGGCCTTGAGCAGGTCCACCGGCGGTTCCAGCTCGGCCAGCTCGTCGAGGCACTGGTCGATGATCCCGGCCAGGGTCGGCTCGTACTCCTGGATCCGGCGGACCGTGAAGAAGCCGGTCAGCAGGCGCCGGTAGTGGGTGTGCTCCGGCGCGTCCATGCGGACGAAGGAGCCCGGGCCGGAGGGCTCCGGGTCGTAGCTCGGGACGTCGAACGGCGGCGTGGTCGCCAGCGCCAGCAGTTCGGCGCGGTGGCTGAAGCGGCTGTCCGTCATGATGGCGCGGATGTCCGCGTGCTTGGTGACCAGCCAGCCCTCCTTGGGGCCGGGCGAGATGTCGAAGGTGATCGGGCTGATCGGATCCTCTTCGCGCAGCCGCTTGTACTCGGCGTCCGGGTCGAAGGGACAGGTGCGTGTCGTCGGGATGACCGGTATTGATTTCGGCTGGGTTTCCATGACTCCTGCTTCTGATTCGAGAGCCTGATGCGGCACGACGGTCACACCGGCCGGACCGAGAGGGGAAGGTGCTGCAGGCCGAAGACATTGACCCGGTTGTAGAAGTACGAGAGCTCCTTGCTGTGATCCACCTGGATGTCGGAGAACCGGTCGAGCATCAGGTCAAGCGCGATCCGCCCCTCCATCCGGGCCAGCGGCGCGCCCAGGCAGTAGTGGATACCGTGGCCGAAGGCCATCTGCTTGGCGTTCGGACGGTCCGTCAGAAAGCGGTCGGGCTCGGGGAAGACCCGCTCGTCACGGTTGGCGGACAGCAGCCACAGGAACATCTTGGTGTTCTCGGGGATGATCTCGCCGGCCAGCTTCACATCGGCGGTGGGCACACGCTCGATCTTGAGGAACGGCGGTCGGCAGCGCAGCACCTCTTCGGTGAACGGGGTGATCCGCTCCCGGTTCGCCCGCAACTCGGCCAGCAGGTGCGGCTCCGAGTCCAGGCCCATGAACATGTTGCCGAGCAGGACGGCGGTGGTGACATGGCCGGCCAGCAGCAGCAGCGCGGCGAAGCTCACCACGTCGTGGTCGTTCAGCCGCTCGCCGTCCACCTCGGCCCGGACCAGGGTCGTGATCAGGTCGTCGTAGTCGCCGTTGCGGCGCGCCGTGACGTGCTCCTGCAGGTAGCCGCCCAGCTCCACGACGGTGCGGCCGAGCACCTCCTTGCCCTGCTCGGTCTCCCAGTCCTCGGTGAGCAGGTTGTTCGCCCAGACCTGGAACAGCCCGCGGTCGGACTCCGGCACGCCGAGCATCGCCGAGATGATCATCACCGGGAGCGGGTTGGCGAAGGCGTCGACCAGGTCGAAGTGGTCCGAGTCCAGACCGTCCAGCAACTGCGTGGCGACCTCGGTGATCCGCGGCGCCATACCGGCGATCATCCTGTGCGTGAAGACCTGGCTCACCAGCCGCCGCATCTTGGCGTGCCGGGGCGGGTCGAGCAGCAGCAGCGTGCCGCCGGGGGGCGACTCCTTGCCGCCGGAGAGCCGGGTGACCGTGTCGGAGGAGAAGGCCGCCGGATCGGCCACGATCCGCTGGATGTCCTCGTGCCGGAACACATGGACGTCGCCCTTGGGGTCACGCCACACCGGCTGCTCGTCGCGCATCCGCCGCAGCCACGCCAGCAGGGTGGCGCCGCCGTCGAGGTTCACCTCCGGAGGCGCGGAGACCGCCGGGCCGGGAACGGGGGTTGGCACATCGGGACCTTCGCGTGGCTCCTGCGACTCATCCGGCGACGCCGACATGATTCCCCTCTCGTACGGCCGGGCAGAGCGCCCTTTTGCAGGTGGAGCGGGGCCAGCCCAGCACGCTTCGGGGAAGCCAGTCCATGCGTGCGTGGAAACACTAGGGAATTGCCGGTGGGAAGCGATGCGCCGGTGTGAATGCGGCCGCGCGGCTCAATTGGTCTCCGACTCTTAGGGATTCTTTCAGAGTCGGTGGTCATCAGCCCTGTAGGGCTGCCGGCGCACACACAATTGGCCCGGTCCGAGGGCTGGCGAACGGGGTCCGTGAGGCTATGAGCGAAACGAAGGGAGCCACCCCGGTGAGTGAGGACCGGCTCCGGGACTACCTGAAGCGCGTGACGGCGGATCTGCACCGCACGACCAGGCGGTTGCGCGACATCGAGGCCAAGGAGCGCGAGCCCATCGCGATCGTTGCCATGAGTTGCCGCTACCCGGGCGGCGTCCGGTCGCCCGAGGACCTGTGGACGTTGGTGGCGACGGGAACCGATGGCATCTCGCCCTTCCCGGAGGACCGCGGCTGGGACGTGGACTCGCTCTACCACCCGGACCCTGCCCACCCCAACACCTGCTACACCCGGCACGGTGGCTTCCTGCACGACGCGGCCGACTTTGACCCCGAGTTCTTCGGCATGTCGCCCCGGGAGGCACTCGGCACCGACCCGCAGCAGCGCCTGCTGCTGGAGGTCTCCTGGGAGGCCTTCGAACGGGCGGGTCTCGACCCGGCCGCGATGAAGGGCAGCTCGACAGGCGTCTTCGTCGGTGTGATGTACAACGACTACGGGTCGCGTTTCACCGAGCCGCCGGCCGGTCTGGAAGGCTTCATCGGCAACGGCAGCGCGGGCAGCATCGCCTCGGGTCGCGTCTCCTACACGCTGGGCCTGGAGGGTCCGGCGGTGACGGTGGACACGGCGTGCTCGTCGTCGCTGGTGGCGCTGCATCTGGCGGTGCAGGCGCTGCGGGCGGGCGAGTGCTCGATGGCGCTGGCCGGTGGTGTGGCTGTGATGTCCACCCCGGTCACCTTCACCGAGTTCAGCCGGCAGCGGGGTCTGTCCGCGGACGGACGCTGCAAGTCCTTCGCCGAGGCCGCGGACGGCACCGGCTGGGGCGAGGGCGTGGGGATGCTGCTGCTGGAGCGCCTCTCCGACGCCCAGCGCAACGGCCATCAGGTGCTGGCGGTGGTGCGCGGCACCGCGGTCAACCAGGACGGCGCGAGCAGCGGTCTGACGGCGCCGAACGGCCCTTCGCAGCAGCGGGTGATCCGCGCGGCGCTGGCGGGCGCGGGGCTGACGCCGCGTGACGTGGACGTGGTGGAGGCGCACGGGACGGGGACGTCGCTGGGTGATCCGATCGAGGCGCAGGCACTTCTGGCGACCTACGGTCAGGACCGGTCGGCGGACCGGCCGTTGTGGCTGGGCTCGCTCAAGTCGAACATCGGCCACACGCAGGCGGCTGCGGGCGTGGCCGGAGTGATCAAGATGGTGCAGGCGATGCGGCACGGGGTGCTGCCGCAGACCCTGCACGTGGACGCTCCGTCGTCGCAGGTCGACTGGACGACGGGTGAGGTGCGACTGCTGACCGAGGCGCAGGAGTGGTCGGCGACCGCCGAACGCCCGCGCCGGGCCGGGGTGTCGGCCTTTGGTGTCAGTGGGACGAATGCGCATGCGGTGTTGGAGGAGGCTCCGGCGGAGGCTCTGGTGGAGGAGCCTGAATCGGTTGTGGTGCCTGGGGTGGTGCCGTGGGTGGTGTCGGGGCGTGGTGTGGGGGCGTTGCGGGAGCAGGCGGGTCGGTTGGTGGGGTTGGTGGATGCGGGGGGTGTGTCTTTGGTTGATGTGGGTGGGTCGTTGGTGTCGTCGCGGTCGGTGTTTGAGGATCGTGCGGTGGTGTTGGGTTCGGGGTTGGCTGAGTTGCGGGCTGGGTTGGTGGAGTTGGCGCAGGGTGGTGTTTCTGGGTCGGTGGTGCGGGGTTCGGTGGTGCGGGGGCGGACGGTGTTCTTGTTCGCGGGTCAGGGTTCGCAGCGGTTGGGGATGGGCCGGGGGTTGTATGAGGCGTTCCCGGTGTTCGCGGCGGCGTTCGATGCGGTGTGTGAGCTGGTGGACGCTCCGCTGCGGGAGGTTGTCTTCGGCGATGACGCCGAGCTGCTGAACACGACGGAGTACGCGCAGCCCGCTCTGTTCGCGGTCGAGGTGGCGCTGTTTCGGTTGGTGGAGTCGTGGGGGGTGCGTCCTGACTTCCTGGTGGGCCATTCGGTGGGTGAGTTGGCTGCCGCGCATGTGGCGGGGGTGTTCTCGCTGGAGGATGCGTGTCGGTTGGTGGTGGCGCGGGGTCGGTTGATGCAGGCGTTGCCTGCTGGTGGGGCGATGGTGGCGCTGCAGGCGTCGGAGGCGGAGGTGCTGCCGCTGTTGGGCGACAAGGTCGGCGTTGCGGCGGTCAACGGCCCGAGCGCGGTCGTGATCTCCGGTGACGAGGCTGCCACGTTGGCGGTGGCGGCGCGGATCGAGGCTTTGGGGCGTAAGGCGACGCGGTTGCGGGTGAGTCATGCGTTCCATTCGCCGTTGATGGAGCCGATGCTGCAGGAGTTCCGGAGGGTCGCGGAGAGCGTCAGCTACGGGCGGCCGCGCATCGCGGTGGTCTCGAATGTCACGGGTCGGTTGGCGGCGGCGGAGGAACTGACCTCGCCCGAGTACTGGGTGTCGCATGTGCGCCAGCCGGTGCGGTTCGCCGACGGTGTCGGGGCGTTGGAGGAGGTAGGGGTCACCCGGTTCCTGGAACTTGGTCCCGACGGCACACTGACCGCTCTGGCGCAGGCCTGCGTGGCCAACACGGACAGTGTCCTGGTCCCGGCTCTGCGCAAGGACCGCCCCGAGCCGACCGCGCTGCTATCGGCCGTCGCCGGGCTCTTCACCCACGGCACCGACGTCGACTGGACCGCCCTGCTCCCCGGCGCCGGCCGTGTCGACCTACCCACCTACGCCTTCCAACGAACCCGCTACTGGCTCGACCCCGTCATCGGTGCCCCGGCGCGGAGCGCCGCTGGACAGCACCCCCTGTTCCCGGCGGTGTTCACCGTGGCGGACTCCTCCACCGTGGTGGCTACCGGGCTGCTCGCAACCCGTACCCACCGGTGGCTCGCGGACCACGCCGTCCACGACAGCATTGTTCTGCCGACCTCCGTCTACGTCGACGCCGTGCTCCACCTCGGTGGCTCCACCGGGTGCGACCGCATTCACGAGTTGAGCCAGGAAGCGCCGCTCGTCCTCTCCGAGCGGTCCGTCGTCGAGATCCAGCTCGTCCTCGACGGTCCGTTGGACGACGGTGCTCGCGCCTTCGCCTTCTTCTCCCGCCCCGCTCCCGAGGACGGCGACGACACCCCCTGGACCCGACACGCCCACGGTCGCCTCTCGCCCGGCACACACCCCGAGCCGGACCGAGCGGACGCTGTCTGGCCGCCGGTCGGTGCTCGGCCCCTGGACGTGGCCGCCCGCTACGCCGAGCTGACCGCTCAAGGCCTCATCCACGGCCCCGCCTTCCAGGGGCTTCAGGTCGCCTGGCAGTCGCCGTCCGGTGACGAGGTGTTCGCCGAGGTCGCCCTACCCGAGGAGTGCCGCGCCGACGCCGCGCGATTCGCCATCCACCCCGCCCTGCTCGACGCGGCCCTGCACGCCCTGCCAACTGCTGCTGCCCTCGCCGTCTCCTACGACGGCTGTGTTCTCCACGCTGTCGGCGCGGAGTCCCTGCGCGTACGCCTCACCCCGGCCTCCGACGGCACGGTGCGCCTTCGGCTCACCGATGACCTCGGCGACCCGGTGGCCGAGATCCGTGCGGTGTCGACGACCCCGGTCGGTGAACTCGACCTCCCGGCCGTTCCCGCCGACGCGCAGCAGGACCTGTTCGCCGTCGAGTGGACGCCGCTGCCGACCCGACCGGCCACGACGAGCGTGCCTCGCACGGCGGCCGTCCTGGGCGACGGTACTGCCCCGGACGGCATCCGCTACCCGGACCTGACGGCTCTCGGCGCGGCCCTGGACGGCGGTGCCACCGCGCCTGACGTGGTGTTCGTGCCCTGGGCGACTGCGGATGGCGTGGATCTGGCGGCGGCGGTGCACGCCTCGACCGGCGAAGCCCTGACCCTGCTGCGCGACTGGCTGTCCGATGAGCGGTTCACCGCCTCGCAGTTGGTGTTCCTGACCCAGGGCGCCGTCGCCGTCGCCCGCGACGAGGCCGTTCGGACTATGGCCGCTGCGGCGGTCTGGGGCCTGGTGCGCTCCGCCCAGTCGGAGAACCCTTCCCGGTTCACGCTGGTCGACATCGACAGCTCCGACATCGACAGGCATGCCTCGCTCGACGCGATCGCCACCGCGCTGGCGACGGAGGAGCCGCGGATCGCGATCCGGAGCGGACTGCCGAGCGTCCCCCGAGTCGTTCCCTGCGCACCGCAGAGCGACAGCTCGGCTTCCGACTTCGACCCGAACCGGACCGTCCTGATCACCGGCGCGGGCGGCACGATCGCCACCGCCGTGGCCCGGCATCTGGTCACCGCACGGGGCGTGCGACACCTGCTGCTCGTCAGCAGGCGCGGTCCGGACGCCCCGGGCGCCGCCGAGCTGGCCGCCGAACTCACCGCAGCGGGTGCCACGGTGAGCCTGGCGGCCTGCGACACCGCCGACCGCGCCGCGCTGGCCGCCCTGCTGGCCGCTGTCCCGGACGAGCACCCGCTCGGCGCCGTCCTGCACGCGGCCGGCGTGCTGGACGACGGCGTCGTCTCCTCGCTCAGCACGGAGCGCCTGGACGCCGTGCTGCGTCCGAAGGTCGACGCGGCCGTCCACCTGGACGAGCTCACCAGCGGGCTCGAACTGTCGGCGTTCGTGCTGTTCTCGTCCGCGTCGGCCACCTTCGGCGGACCGGGCCAGGGCAACTACGCGGCGGCCAACGCGTTCCTCGACGCCCTGGCACAGACCCGTCGCGTCGAAGGGCGCAACGCCTTCGCGCTCGGCTGGGGCATGTGGGCCGAGAGCGGCACGATGACCGGCGGCCTGCAGGACTCCGACCGCAACCGGATGGCACGCGGCGGCGCGGGCCTACTGCCCACCCCGGACGCTCTCGCGCTGTTCGACCGCTGCCTCGCGCAGGACCGTGCCGCACTCCTCCCCATGCGCTTCGACCTGGCCTCGGCCCGAGCCGCCGGAGCCGCCGGAACCGGGGTCCCGCACCTGCTCCGGGCCTCGGCAGCCGCGCCGACCCGGCGTGCGGCAGCCGCCGCGCGAGGCGGCGACCCGCTGGCTCGCACCCTCGCGGCGCTCACCCCGGGCGAGCGCGCCGGCGCCGTGCTGCAGCTGGTGCGCGACGAGGTGGCCGCCGTCCTCGGCCACACCTCCGCGTCCGCCGGGCTCGCGGTCGATCCCGACCGCGCCTTCCGCGACCTCGGCTTCGACTCCCTCACCACGCTGGAACTGCGCAACGCCCTGGAACGCCGGACCGGACTGCGGCTCGCGACGACCCTGGCGTTCGACCACCCGACACCGGCGGCCCTCGCCACGCACCTGCAGGACGAACTGCTCGGTGCAGCCGCTGCCCAGGAGGTCGACCCGGCAGTGTCCGGCGTGGCCGCCGCTGCGGAGCCGATCGCGATCATCGGCATGGGCTGCCGACTGCCCGGCGGCGTCGACACGCCGGAGCGGTTCTGGGAGCTGCTGGCCGGCGCTGCTGACGGTCTGTCGGAATTCCCCGAGGACCGGGGCTGGGACGGCGACTCCCTCTACCACCCGGACCCCGACCACCCCGGCACCACCTACACCACCACCGGCGGATTCCTCGACGGCGTCGACCGCTTCGACGCCGCCTTCTTCGGGGTGTCGCCGCGCGAGGCCCTGGCCATGGACCCGCAGCAGCGCCTGCTGCTGGAGGTGTGCTGGGAGGCCGTCGAACGCGCCGGCCTGGACCCGCGCGCGCTGCGCGGCACCCGTACCGGCGTCTTCGCCGGAACCAACGGCCAGGACTACACCTCCCTGCTCCGCACGGCGGTCGAGGACGTCGACGGCTACCTCGGCACCGGCAACGCCGCCAGCGTCCTGTCCGGCCGCATCGCCTACACCTTCGGGCTGGAAGGCCCGGCGGTGACCGTCGACACGGCCTGCTCCTCCTCGCTGGTCGCCCTGCACTGGGCAGTGCGGGCGCTGCGTTCCGGCGAGTGCTCGATGGCACTGGCCGGCGGGGCCACCGTGATGACCACCCCGGCCGCGTTCCTGGAGTTCAGCCGTCAGCGCGGGCTCGCCGCCGACGGTCGCTGCAAGGCGTTCTCCGACGACGCCGACGGCACCGGCTGGGGCGAGGGAGCGGGCGTACTGCTGCTGGAGCGCCTCTCCGACGCCCGGCGGAACGGCCACCAGGTGCTGGCGGTGGTACGCGGCAGCGCGGTCAACTCCGACGGCGCGAGCAACGGGCTCACGGCTCCTAACGGACCGTCCCAGCAGCGGGTGATCCGACAGGCCCTGGTCGACGCCGAGCTGTCCCTGTCGGACATCGACGCGGTCGAGGCGCACGGCACCGGAACCAGGCTCGGCGACCCCATCGAGGCCCATGCGCTGCTCGCCACCTACGGCCAGGACCGCCCCGAGGACCGGCCGTTGTGGCTGGGCTCGGTGAAGTCGAACATCGGTCATACCCAGGCGGCGGCAGGCGTGGCCGGTGTGATCAAGATGGTCCTGGCCATGCGGAACGGCGTGCTGCCGCGCACCCTGCATGTGACCGAGCCGTCCTCGCGCGTGGACTGGTCGCCGGCGGTCCGGCTGCTCACCGACGCCGTCGAGTGGCCGGAGTCGGGCTCGGGACCGGAGCCGGGCCGTCCGCGCCGCGCGGCGGTCTCCTCGTTCGGCTTCAGCGGTACCAACGCGCATGTGGTGCTGGAGCAGGCACCGGCGGCGGAGCCCGTGGCTGCGGCCGCAGACGCGAATGCGCCGACGACGCTGGCCTGGCCGCTCTCCGGACGCAGCCCCGAAGCGCTCCGCGACCAGGCCGCGAACCTGCTGGCGCATGTGACCGACCGTCAGGACCTGTCGGCGCGCGACGTCGGCTGGTCGCTGGCCACCGCGCGGCCGGCCTTCGAGCACCGGACGGTCGTCCTCGGCACCGGCCGCGCGGACCTGCTGACCGGCCTCGGCGCGCTCGCCGCCGGGGACACCGTCCCGGCCGAGGTGCGCGCCGCCGTCCGCAGCGGTCGGACCGCGTTTCTGTTCACCGGGCAGGGAGCACAGCGTTCGGGCATGGGCAGTGCGCTGTATGAGGCGTTCCCCGTGTTCGCCGACGCGCTGGACGCTGTCTGCGAGCACCTCACGCTCGACCAGCCGCTTCGCCAGGTGATGTTCGGCGACAGGTCGCTGCTGCACCGCACCGACTACACGCAGGCGGCGCTGTTCGCCCTGGAGGTCGCGCTCTACCGGCTCGTCGGCTCCCTCGGCCTGGAGCCCGACTGTCTGCTGGGCCACTCCATCGGCGGAATCACCGCCGCCCATGCGGCGGGCGTCCTGACGCTCCCGGACGCCGGCCGACTGGTGACCGCGCGCGGACGGCTGATGGCGGCCCTGCCCCCCGGTGGAGCCATGGTGGCCGTCCAGGCGGGCGAGGACGAGGTGCTGCCGCTGCTCGCCGGCCGGGAGCACGAGGTGGGCATCGCCGCCGTCAACGGCCCCACCTCGGTGGTGCTGTCCGGTGTCGAGGCGGCGACCCTCGCGGTCGCCGCCGAGATCGGGGCGCTCGGCCGCAGGACCAAGCGGCTGCAGGTCAGCCATGCGTTCCACTCACCGCTCATGGAGCCGATGCTCAAGGAGTTCGGCGAGGAGATAGCCGACCTGGGACGCCATGAGCTCCGGATACCGGTCGTCTCGGAGGTCACCGGCGCCCTCGCTTCGGCCGAGGAACTGTCGTCGCCCGAGTACTGGGTCCGCCACGTCCGCCAGGCCGTGCGGTTCGCCGACGGCGTCAGCCGGCTGCGGCAGCAGGGGGTCAGCAGGTTCATCGAGCTCGGTCCCGACGGCACGCTCAGCGGAATGGCCGCCGCCTGCCTGACCGGCGATCCCGCCGACACCGCGGTGATCCCGCTGATCCGGGACCGCCAGGCCGAGCGCGACTCGCTGCTCGACGGGCTGGCCCGCGCGTATGCGGGCGGGGCCACGGTCGACTGGCCGGCCCTGGCCACTCCGCAGCGGAAGGGCACCGTGGTCGACCTGCCCACGTATCCGTTCCAGCGGCAGCGCTACTGGCCGACTCTCGCCGCTGCGGCGGCGGGCGATCTGGGATCGGTGGGTCTGCGGCAGGCGGGGCACCCGCTGCTCGGCGCGGCCGTCGAACTTGCCGACACCGCCGGACTCCTGCTCACCAGCAGGCTCTCCGTGAAGGACCAGCCCTGGCTGGCCGACCATGCTCTGTCCGGCACGGTCGTCTTCCCGGGGACGGGCTTCCTGGAACTCGCGCTGCTGGCCGGTGACCGGGTCGGCAGCCCGCGCGTCGAGGAGCTGACGCTGGTCCATCCGCTGCTGCTGCCGGAGCACGGAGCCGTCGTGCTCCAACTCGTGGTCGGCGCACCGGACTCGGCGGGCAACCGCCGACTGACCGTTCACTCGCGCGATGAGGCGGCGGCGCCGGAGCAGGCCTGGGTCCTGAACGCCGACGGTCTGCTGTCCACCGCCGAAGCCTCGGCCGTCGACGCGTCCGCGCTGGTCGGGACGCTGTCCGAGTGGCCGCCTGCCGGGGCCGTCTCCGTGCCGGTGCAGGATCTCTACGAGCGTCTGGCCGACGCCGGGTTCGACTACGGACCGCTGTTCCAGGGTCTGTGCGCGGCCTGGCAGTTGGGCGACCACGTCTACGCGACCGTGACCCTGCCCGAGAGCGCCCACGCCGAGGCGCGAGGCTTCGGCCTGCACCCCGCGCTGCTGGACGCGGCGCTGCACGCGAGTTCGTTCCTGCCGATGGAGGCGAAGGCGGCCGGTCGGCTGCCGTTCTCCTGGCGCGGCGTCTCCCTGCACGCCTCCGGCGCGGCGTCGGTGCGGGTGCGACTGGAGCTCAGCGGAGCGGACGCGATCTCGCTCGTCGTGGCCGACCAGGCGGGACAGCCGGTCGCTGTCATCGACTCACTGACGTTGCGTGAGATCACGCCCGGTCAGATCGCCCCTGCGGGCGCCGTTGGCGCGGTACCGCTGTTCCGTCTCGACTGGCAGCGGGTCCGCGAGGCGGCCGGCGACCGGCCGGACGTCCCGCCCACGCTCCTGACGGGCGTTGGCGGGCAGGCTCTGGAAGCAGCACTGGCCGAGGCAGGCGTGTCCGTGGACACGAGCACCGATCTCGCCGATCTCGCTGCTCTCGCCCATGGCGCCGAGGCACTGCTGGGCGACGTCCTTGTCGAGATCGCGGCCGACGACGGTGATGCGGCGACCGCCGCCCACCGCACGGCTCGCCGGGTTCTCGCGCTGGTGCAGGAGTGGGTGGCGGAGCAACGGTTCGCGGGTGCGCGGCTGGTGTTCGTGACCCACGGGGCCGTGGCGGACCTGCCGGGGACTGTCCGGCAGCCGGGCGGGGCGGCGGCCTGGGGCCTGGTCCGTTCCGCGCAGTCGGAGCACCCCGACCGGTTCGTCCTGGTCGACCTCGACGGCAGGGCTGCCTCCTACGCCGCTCTCCCCGGGGCCTTGCGCAGCGAGGAGCCGCAACTCGCCCTGCAGGACGGGGCCCTGCACGTGCCGCGGGTGGCCAGGATCGAATCGGGAGAGGTGCTGGAACTGCCCGCTTCCGCCGACAGCGCCGCCGCGTGGCGGTTGGACATCGAGCGGAAGGGGACGCTGGAGGGCCTGGCCCTGGTCGCCTGCCCTGATGCGATGCAGGAGTTGACGTCAGGTCAGGTACGGGTGTCGGTGCGCGCCGCCGGGGTGAACTTCCGCGACGTGCTCAACACCCTGGGGATGTATCCCGGCGAGGCCAAGGACTTCGGTCTCGAAGGCGCCGGGGTGGTGACCGAGGTCGGCCCGGAGGTGGTGGGCCTGGCGGTCGGTGACCGGGTGATGGGGATGTTCCCGTGGGCGTTCGGCCCGGTCGCGGTGGCGGATGCGCGGACCGTGGTGCGGATCCCGGCGGGGTGGTCGTTCGCGCAGGCCGCGTCGGTGCCGATTGTGTTCCTGACGGCCTACTACGCGCTGACGGACCTCGGATCGGTGCGGGCAGGCCAGCGGGTGCTGGTGCATGCGGCTGCCGGTGGCGTCGGCATGGCGGCCGTTCAGCTGGCCCGGCATCTGGGCGCGGAGGTGTTCGGCACGGCGAGCGCCGGCAAGTGGGGGACGCTGCGGGGGCTGGGCCTGGACGCCGCGCACATCGCCTCGTCCCGCGACCTCGCCTTCGAGGGCGCCTTCGGGGCCACGACGGACGGCAGCGGAGTCGACCTGGTGCTCGATTCGCTGGCCGGTGAGTTCGTGGACGCCTCGCTGCGGCTGCTGCCGCGCGGCGGGCGGTTCCTGGAGATGGGCAAGACCGACATCCGGGACCCCGAGGTGGTCGCGGAGGCCCATCCGGGCGTCGCCTACCAGGCGTTCGATCTGATCGAGGCGGGCCCGGACCGGATTGGCGAGATGCTCGTCGCCCTGGTGGAGCTGTTCGACTCCGGAGTGCTGGAGCCGTCGCCGGTGACGGTGTGGGACGTCCGGCAGGCACCGGAGGCGTTCCGCTACCTGAGCCAGGCCAAGCATGTCGGCAAGGTCGTGCTGACCATCCCGGTGGCCCTGGACCCGGACGGAACCGTCCTGATCACCGGCGGCACGGGTGGCCTTGGCGCGCTGGTGGCCCGTCAGCTGGTGACCCAGCGAGGTGTCCGGCAGTTGCGGCTGGTCGGCCGACGCGGCCTGGCCGCGCCCGGCGCTGCCGAACTGGTGGCAGAGCTGACCGCGCTGGGCGCCGAGGTCTCGGTGCTCGCCTGCGACGTCGCGGATCGGACAGCGCTCGGGACGGTGCTGGACTCGGTCCCGGCCGAGCATCCGCTCACCGCGGTCGTGCACACGGCCGGCGTACTCGACGACGGTGTGGTCACCTCGCTGACACCGGAGCAGCTCGACGCCGTGCTGCGACCCAAGGTCGACGCACTGGTGAATCTGCACGAGCTCACCCGGGACCTCGACCTGTCCGCCTTCGTGGCCTTCTCGTCCTCCGCCGGAGTGCTGGGAGCCCCGGGCCAGGCCAACTACGCCGCCGCCAACGCCGTCCTCGACTCACTGGCACAGCTGCGCAGGACGCTGGGCCTGCCGGCGGTCTCGCTGGCCTGGGGGCCGTGGTCCCAGGCCACCGGCATGACCAGCGGCCTCACCGCGACCGATATGCGTCGAATGGCGCGGGCCGGGCTCCCGGCGCTCACCCCCGACGCCGGCCTGGCGTTGTTCGACGCCGCGCTCGGTCGGCCCGAGCCCCTGCTGCTGCCGATGTCCGTCGACACAGCCCAACTGGGCGCGGCCGGACCCGTACCGGCCATGCTGAGCGGATTGGTGCGGGCACGTCCGCGCCGTGCGGCCGCGGCCGAGACGGGTGGAGCGGATGCCGCAGCGAGCCTCAGCCTGCAGCTGTCCGCGATGAGCGCTGCCGAACGGCGGCGGGCGGTCCTGAACGTGGTGTGCGAGCAGGCCGCAGCCGTCCTCGGTCACGGCTCGGCCGCCGCCGTCGACTCCGACCAGGCCTTCAAGGAACTCGGCTTCGACTCGCTGACCGCCGTGGAGCTGCGCAACCGGTTGAACACGGCGATCGGAATCCTGCTCCCCGCCACCCTGGTGTTCGACTACCCGACCCCGGACGTGCTGGCGGGACACCTCTGCACGGAGCTGTTCCCCGAGACGGACGTGGCGTCGGCCGCCGTCGCCGAACCGGAAGAGGCAGCGATCCGCAAGCTGTTGCTGGCGATCCCGATCACGGCGCTCCGGGCCTCCGGCCTGCTGGACGCCGTGCTGAGCCTCGCCCCGACCCCGGACGGTGCGGCAAACCCTGAGTCGGCGCCCGAACCGGACGAGTCCGACCTCAACAGCATGGATCTCGACGACCTGGTGCGGATGGCACTGGGCACCGCCGAAAACTGAGTCTCTCCCGTCCCCATCCCGATGAAGCCATCCCGATGATGCCTCGACGATGTCGTGAAGTGTGGAGCTGAAGATGGACGCGTCCGCGAACAAGGTTGTCGAAGCCCTCCGTGCCTCCCTCCGGGAGAATGAGCGGCTGCGCAAGCAGAACCAGCAACTGACGGATGCCGCCTCCGAGCCTGTGGCCATCGTCTCGATGAGCTGCCGCTTCCCGGGCGGCGTCAGCACGCCTGAGGAGTTCTGGCGGCTGGTGGACGACGGCACCGACGCGTTCTCCGACTTCCCCGACGACCGTGGGTGGGACCTCGCCGCGCTGCTTCCCGACAGCGACGACGGCAGCGGGGCCTCACAGGGCGGCTTCGTCGAGGGTGCGGACCGCTTCGACGCAGGCTTCTTCGGGATCTCGCCGCGCGAGGCGCTGGCGATGGACCCGCAGCAGCGCCTGCTGCTCGAGGTGTCGTGGGAAGCCGTGGAGCGGGCCGGCATCGCCCCGGCGTCCCTGCGGGGCAGCCGCACCGGCGTGTTCGTCGGCTGCAGCAACCAGGAGTACGGCTCGGCGCTGCGCGACATCCCCGAGAACACCGAGGGCCACGTCCTCACGGGCACGGCCAACAGCGTGGTCTCCGGTCGCGTCTCCTACACGCTGGGCCTGGAGGGTCCGGCGGTGACGGTGGATACAGCTTGCTCGTCGTCGCTGGTGGCGCTGCATCTGGCGGTGCAGGCGCTGCGGTCCGGCGAGTGCTCGCTTGCGCTGGCCGGTGGTGTGGCGGTGATGTCCACGCCGGGGGCGTTCGTGGAGTTCAGCCGCCAGGGCGGCATGGCCTCGGACGGCCGGTGCAAGGCGTTCTCGGAGAACGCGGACGGTACGGGGTGGGGCGAGGGCGCCGGGCTCGTGCTGTTGGAGCGGCTGTCGGATGCGCGGCGCAACGGGCATACGGTGCTGGCGGTGGTGGCCGGTAGCGCGGTCAACCAGGACGGTGCGTCGAACGGTCTGACGGCGCCGAACGGCCCTTCGCAGCAGCGGGTGATCCGGGAAGCGCTGGCGGGCGCCGGGCTGACGCCGCGTGACGTGGACGTGGTGGAGGCGCACGGGACGGGCACCTCGCTCGGCGACCCGATCGAGGCGCAGGCGCTGCTGGCGACCTACGGCCAGGACCGTGAGGCGGAGCAGCCGCTGTGGCTGGGATCGGTGAAGTCCAACATCGGTCACACGCAGGCGGCGGCGGGCATTGCCGGTCTGATCAAGATGGTGCTGGCCATGCGGCACGGGGTGCTGCCGCAGACGCTGCATGTGACCCAGCCGTCCCTGCAGGTGGACTGGTCGGCGGGCGCGGTGAAGCTGCTGACCGAGAAGCGGGACTGGCCGCAGACCGGACGGCCGCGCCGCGCGGCGGTGTCGTCGTTCGGCATCAGTGGGACGAATGCGCACACCGTTTTGGAGGAGGCTCCGGCGGTGGTGGAGCCTGTCGTTGAGGTGGTGCCTGAGGTTCCTGGGGTGGTGGTGCCGTGGGTGGTGTCGGGGCGTGGTGAGGGGGCGTTGCGGGAGCAGGCGGGTCGGTTGGTGGGGTTGGTGGATGCGGGGGGTGTGGATGCGGTTGGTGTGGGTGGGTCGTTGGTGTCGTCGCGGTCGGTGTTTGAGGATCGTGCGGTGGTGTTGGGTTCGGGGTTGGCGGAGTTGCGGGCTGGGTTGGCGGAGTTGGCGCGGGGTGGCAGTTCTGGGTTGGTGGTGCGGGGTTCGGTGGTGCGGGGGCGGACGGCGTTCTTGTTCGCGGGGCAGGGGTCGCAGCGGTTGGGGATGGGGCGGGGGTTGTATGAGGCGTTCCCGGTGTTCGCGGAGGCGTTCGATGCGGTGTGTGGGCTGGTGGATGCTCCGCTGCGCGAGGTGGTGTTCGGCGAGGATGCCGACCAGCTGAACAGCACGGCGTTCGCCCAGCCGGCCTTGTTCGCGGTCGAGGTGGCGCTGTTCCGGCTCGTCGAGTCGTGGGGGGTGCGTCCGGACTTCCTGGTGGGCCACTCCATCGGTGAGCTGGCTGCCGCGCATGTGGCGGGGGTGTTGTCGTTGGTGGATGCGTGTCGGTTGGTGGTGGCGCGGGGTCGGTTGATGCAGGCGTTGCCGGCCGGTGGGGCGATGGTTGCTCTGCAGGCGTCGGAGGCGGAGGTGCTGCCGCTGCTGGAAGGCCAGGTTGGCATTGCGGCGGTCAACGGCCCGAACGCGGTGGTGGTCTCCGGTGAGGAGGCTGCCGTGCTGGTGGTGGCTGCGCGGATCGAGGCTTTGGGGCGTAAGGCGACGCGGTTGCGGGTGAGTCATGCGTTCCACTCGCCGTTGATGGAGCCGATGCTGCAGGAGTTCCGGAAGGTCGCAGAGGGCGTCACCTACGAGCGGCCGCGCATCGCGGTGGTGTCGAATGTGACGGGCCGGGTGGCGACGGCGGAGGAGTTGACCTCGCCGGAGTACTGGGTGTCGCATGTGCGCCAGCCGGTGCGGTTCGCCGACGGTGTACAGCAGTTGGAGGAGGCGGGGGTAACCCGGTTCCTGGAGCTGGGTCCCGACGGCACGCTGACCGCTCTGGCGCAGGCATGCGTGAGCAATACGGACAGTGTTCTGGTCCCGGCCCTGCGCAAGGATCGCCCGGAGCCGACCGCGCTGCTGACCGCTGTTGCCGGGGTCTTCATCCACGGCACCGACGTCGACTGGTCTGCCCTGCTCCCCGGCGCCCGCCGTGTCGACCTGCCCACCTACGCCTTCCAGCGCACCCGCTACTGGCCGCACTCCACCGGAGCCTCGCTCGGCGACCTCGGCGCGGTGGGTCTGGCTGCGGCTGGACACCCGCTGCTGGGCGCGGTCCTGGCCCTTGCGGATTCCGATGCCCTGATCCTGACGGGGCGTCTGTCCGCTCAGACGCAGCCCTGGCTGGCCGATCACGTCGTGTCCGGTGCGATCCTGCTGCCCGGCACGGCCTTCCTGGAGCTCGCCCTCCACGCGGGAGACCAGGTCGGTTACGGACACGTGGAGGAACTGACGCTCGAAGCCCCACTGGTCCTTCCGGAGCGTGGCGCGGTCCAAATCCAGCTGATCGTCAGTGCGCCCGACGAATCGGGTCGACGCAGCGTGGGCATCTACTCGCGTCCGGACGGTGATCTGACCGGTCAGCCCTGGTCACGGCACGCCTCGGGCACGCTGCTCGTGGAGTCGGCGCAGCCGTCGGCCGATCTTGCGCCGTGGCCGCCGCTCGATGCCCAGCCGGTGCCCGTCGAGGGCAGCTACGACCGCCTGGCCGCAGCGGGGTTCGACTACGGGCCGGTGTTCCGCGGCCTGAAGGCCGCATGGAAGCACGGCGATGTCCTGTTCGCTGAGGTCAGCCTGCCGGAGGTGGCGGAGTCCGAGGCGCGGCGCTTCGGCCTGCACCCCGCGCTGCTGGATTCCGTTTTGCACACCCTGGGCCTGGTTTCGAGCGCGGACAGCACAGATGCGGAGGGCGCCGACGGCAACGGCCAGGGCAGCCTGCCGTTCTCCTGGTCCGGCATCACCCTGCACGCCACCGGTGCCTCCCTGCTGCGTGCACGGCTCACGCTGCACGGTGCGGAGGGCGTCGCCCTGGAACTGGCGGATGACTCAGGCCGTCCCGTGGCCACCATCGACTCCCTGATCCTGCGGCCGATGTCCGCCGAGCAGGCCGGTGCGGCCCGGTCCGCGCAGTCGGACACGCTGTTCGGAGTGGACTGGGTCCCGGTCGTCGCCGGCTCGGCCACGGAGCAGGCCGACGTCGATCCCCTGGTGCTGACCTCGTCGGGTGAGTTGCTCGCCTTGGCCGAGTCCGGCGACGAGGTGCCGGCGGACGTCCTCCTACGAGTGGCGGGAGTCAACGGCGGCCTGGCGGATGCCGCGCACGCGGTGACCGCAGGCGCGCTAGGCGCGGTGCAGGAGTGGTTGGCGCGGGAGCGGTTCGAGGGTTCGCGGTTGGTCGTGGTCACCGAGGGTGCGGTGACCACCGACCAGCAGATGCCGGATCCGGCTTTGGCGGCGGTGTGGGGCCTGGTGCGCGCGGCCCGGGTGGAGAACCCGGGCCGCTTCGCGCTGGTGGACGTCGACGGTTCAGCGGAGTCGTGGGCGGCGGTCGCAGGCGCGTTGGCTTCGGGTGAGCCGGAGTTGGCGGTGCGTGCGGGTACCGCGTTCGTCCCCAGGCTGAGCCGGGTCGCTGCTCGGACGGCCGTGTTGCCGCTGCCCGACGGCCCCGGCGCGTGGCGCTTGGACATCGTGGAGCAGGGGACGTTGGAGGGCCTGGGGCTGGTTGCCTGCCCCGACTCGGCGGAGGAGTTGGCGGCAGGGCACGTACGGGTGTCGGTGCGCGCGGCGGGCGTGAACTTCCGTGATGTGCTGAACGCGCTGGGGATGTATCCGGGCGGGGCGAAGGACTTCGGCCTGGAAGGCGCCGGTGTGGTGACCGAGGTCGGCCCAGGCGTGGTGGGCCTGGCTGTGGGCGACCGGGTCATGGGGATGTTCCCCGGCGCCTACGGGCCGGTAGCGGTGGCGGACGCGCGGATGATGGTGCGGATTCCGGCGGGGTGGTCGTTCGCGCAGGCGGCGTCGGTGCCGCTGGTGTTCCTGACGGCGTACTACGCGCTGGTGGATCTGGGCGATGTGCAGCCGGGTGAGCGGGTGCTGGTGCACGCGGCGGCCGGTGGGGTCGGTATGGCTGCGGTGCAACTGGCTCGGCATCTGGGCGCGGAGGTGTTCGGCACGGCGAGCGCCGGCAAGTGGGGTGCGCTTCGAGGGCTGGGTCTGGATGACGCCCATATCGCCTCGTCGCGCGACCTGGGCTTCGAGGGCGCGTTCGGGGCTGTCACGGATGACGCTGGCGTGGATGTGGTGCTGGACTCGCTGGCCGGTGAGTTCGTGGACGCCTCGCTGCGGTTGCTGCCGCGCGGGGGCCGGTTCCTGGAGATGGGCAAGACCGATGTCCGCGACGCCGATGTGGTGGCGCAGGAGCACCCCGGCGTGGCCTATCGGGCCTTCGACCTGCTGGAGGCCGGTCCGGAGCGGACCGGCGAGATGCTGGCCGCGCTGGTGGACTTGTTCGAGTCCGGCGTGATCGTGCCCTCGCCCGTCGCGGTCTGGGACGTGCGACGGGCACCGGAGGCGTTCCGGTACCTCAGCCAGGCCAGGAACATCGGCAAGGTGGTGCTGAGCGTCCCGTCGGTCCTGGACGTTCACGGCACGGTGTTGGTGACTGGTGGTACGGGTGGTCTGGGTGCGTTGGTGGCGCGTCATCTGGTGGTTGAGCGGGGTGTGCGGCACCTGGTGCTGGCGAGTCGGCGTGGGTCGGCGGCGCCGGGTGCGGGGGAGTTGGTGTCGGAGCTTGGGGCGCTGGGTGCCGAGGTCTCCGTCGTGGCCTGTGACGCGGCTGATCGCGAGGCGTTGGCGGAGCTGTTGGCGGGGGTGTCGGTGGAGCATCCGTTGACGGGTGTGGTGCACACGGCGGGTGTGTTGGACGACGGGGTGGTGTCGTCGTTGACGCCGGAGCGGCTGGCTGTGGTGCTGCGTCCGAAGGTGGACGCGGCGGTGAACCTGCACGAGCTCACGCGCGGCCTGGACCTGTCGGTGTTCGCGTTGTTCTCCTCGGTTGCGGGGACGTTCGGTGGTGCGGGGCAGGGCAACTACTCGGCTGCCAATGCGTTCCTGGACGGTTTGGCGCGGGTGCGCCACAGTCTCGGTCTGGCGGCGACCTCGCTGGCCTGGGGTCCGTGGGCGCAGGGTGCGGGTATGACCGGCGAGTTGAGCGCCACGGACCTGCGCCGGATGGCGCGCGGCGGCCTGCTGCCGCTGAGCGTCGAGCAGGGATTGGCGGCGTTCGACGCGGCCTGCCGGGGCAGCGTGCCGGTCGTGGTGCCGATCGCACTGGCCCACGCGACATTGCGTGATCCGCAGGCGGTGGCGGGACTGCCCGCGATGCTGCGCGGTCTGGCGACCACCTCGGCCCGGCGCACGGTCTCGTCCTCGGCGAGCACAGCGGCGGACAGCTTCAAGGACCGCCTGGGCGCTCTGTCCATCGCCGACCGTGAGCAGGCGATCGTCGCTCTGATCCGTACGCAGACGGCTCTGGTGCTGGGGCATGCCGGTCCCGAGGCCGTCGACCCCAACCGTGACTTCCGCGGCCTGGGCGTGGACTCGCTGACGGCGGTCGAGCTTCGCAACCGCCTCAACACGGCCACCGGGCTTCGGCTGCCGGTCACTCTGGTCTTCGACTACCCGTCACCTCTGGCGCTGGCCCGCTTCGTCCGGGGCGAGTTGCTGGGCGACGAGGCGGCGGCCGGGCCCGTGGCAATCGCCGTCGGGGCGGGCAGCAGCACCGCCGACGAGCCCATCGCCATCGTGGGGATGGGCTGCCGGTTGCCGGGGCAGATCACCACGCCCGAGCACCTGTGGGAGCTGGTCTCCACCGGCGGCGACGCGATCGTCCCGTTCCCGACCGATCGAGGATGGGACCTGGAGTCCCTCTACGACCCGGACTCGCTTCGGGGTGGCACCAGCTACGTGGGAGAGGGCGGCTTCGTTTCGTCGATCGACGGGTTCGACCCGGGGTTCTTCGGGATATCGCCGCGCGAGGCGCTGGCGATGGACCCGCAGCAGCGGATGCTGCTGGAGGTTTCGTGGGAGACGGTCGAGCGGGCAGGCGTGGATCCGCGGTCGTTGCGCGGCAGTCGAAGCGGCCTGTTCGTCGGTTGCGGCTACCAGGGCTACGGCTCGGCGCTGACGGACGTCCCGGAGGACATCCGGGGGCTGCTGCTCACCGGTAGTGCCGGGAGCGTGGTCTCGGGGCGGGTGGCCTATGCGCTGGGCCTGGAGGGACCAGCGGTGACGCTGGACACGGCGTGCTCGTCCTCGCTGGTCGCGCTGCACCTGGCGGCGCGGTCGCTGCGGTCGGGCGAGTGCGATCTCGCGCTGGCCGGGGGCGCGACGCTGATGTCGACGCCGGAGATGTTCGTGGAGTTCAGCCGCCAGGGTGGACTGGCGGCCGACGGTCGCTGCAAGGCGTTCGGCGAGGGAGCCGACGGCACGGCGTGGTCCGAGGGCGTCGGCATGCTGCTCTTGGAGCGCCTCTCCGATGCGCAGCGCAACGGACACCCGGTGCTCGCGGTCGTCCGTGGCACGGCGGTGAACCAGGACGGTGCGTCGAACGGTCTGACCGCGCCGAACGGGCCGTCGCAGCAGCGGGTGATCCGGGAGGCCCTCGCCGACGCCGGGTTGACGGCGCAGGACGTGGACGCGGTGGAGGCGCACGGCACGGGCACGGCGCTCGGCGATCCGATCGAGGCGCAGGCGCTGCTCGCGACCTACGGCCAGGACCGTGAGCCGGAGCGGCCGTTGTGGCTCGGTTCGGTGAAGTCGAACATCGGTCACACCCAGTCGGCGGCGGGCGCCGCCGGACTGATGAAGATGGTCTTGGCGATGCAGCACGGCGTGCTGCCGCGGACCCTGCATGTGACCGAGCCGTCCTCGCACGTGGACTGGTCGGCCGGCGACGTGAGGCTGCTGACCGAGCCGCGTGAGTGGCGCGAGGCGGCCGACCGTCCGCGCCGGGCCGCGGTGTCGGCCTTCGGCATCAGCGGTACCAACGCCCATGTCGTCATCGAGCAGGCCCCGGCTGTCGCCACAGTCGCGACGGAGGCCGGCTCCGCAATGACGGGGCCGGTGCCGTGGGTGGTGTCCGGACGCAGCGCGGAGGCATTGCAGGCCCAGGCCGCGAGCTTGCTCGCGCATCTCGACGGGGGCTCGGAACTGTCGCCGGGTGACGTCGGCTACTCCCTGGCGACCACGAGGTCCACGTTCGAGCACCGCGCGGTGGTGCTCGGAGCGGATCGGGAGAGCCTGGTGGAGGGGCTGCGGTCGGTCAGCCGGAGCGAGACG
This sequence comes from Streptacidiphilus sp. EB103A, assembly GCF_041261405.1. Taxonomy (NCBI): domain Bacteria; kingdom Bacillati; phylum Actinomycetota; class Actinomycetes; order Kitasatosporales; family Streptomycetaceae; genus Streptacidiphilus; species Streptacidiphilus sp. EB103A. Next base: position 130,126 of record NZ_JBGCAQ010000002.1, read on the forward strand.
ACGGGTGCGAATGCCACAGTCGGTGCCGTGGGTTCCGGCGGTGCGACGGCGTTCCTGTTCGCGGGGCAGGGGTCGCAGCGATTGGGGATGGGCCGGGAGCTGTGTGAGGCGTTTCCGGTGTTCGCGGAGGCGTTCGATGCGGTGTGTGGGCTGGTGGACGCTCCGTTGCGCGAGGTCGTCTTCGGCGATGATGCGGAGCTGCTGAACACCACCGAATATGCGCAGCCGGCGTTGTTCGCGGTTGAGGTGGCGTTGTTCCGGTTGGTGGAGTCATGGGGCGTCAAGCCGGACTTCCTGGTGGGCCACTCCATAGGTGAGTTGGCCGCTGCGCATGTGGCGGGGGTGTTGTCGCTGGAGGATGCGTGTCGGTTGGTGGTGGCGCGGGGTCGGTTGATGCAGGCGTTGCCTGCTGGTGGGGCGATGGTGGCGCTGCAGGCGTCGGAGGCGGAGGTGCTGCCGCTGTTGCGCGACCAGGTCGGCGTCGCGGCGGTCAACGGGCCGAACGCGATTGTGGTGTCGGGGGCCGAGGTCGCGGTCGAGGAGGTTGCCGAGCACTTCCGGGGCCTGGGGCGTAAGGCGACGCGGCTGCGGGTGAGTCATGCGTTCCACTCGCCGTTGATGGAGCCGATGTTGGCGGAGTTCCGCCGGGTGGCGGAGAGCATGGAGTACGGGACCGCGCGCGTGGCGATCGTCTCGAACGTCACCGGTGAACTGGCCACCTCGGAGGAGTTGGCTTCGGCGGAGTACTGGGTGTCCCATGTCCGCCAGGCGGTGCGGTTCGCCGACGGCATTCGCCTGCTGGAGGCTCGCGGAGTCACCCGTTTCCTGGAGCTGGGTCCGGACGGGACCCTGACGGCGATGGCGCAGCCCTGCCTCGGCACGGAGGACAAGCTGCTGGTCCCGACTCTGCGCAAGGACCGGCCCGAGGCGATGAGCCTGCTCGGAGCACTGGCCCGGGTGTGGGCGCACGGGGTCGACGTCGATTGGGCGCAGGCATTCAGCGGCAGCAATGCTGTGCAGGTCGAGCTTCCGACGTATGCCTTCCAGCACCAGAGCTTCTGGCTGGGAGCGGAGTCCGGAGGCGTTGCGGAGAAGGCTGCGGGACCGCAGGAGACGGTCGATGCCCGCTTCTGGGAGGCCGTCGAGCGCGAGGACATCGAGTCGCTGACGGAGACTCTGGGATTCGAGGGCGACGCACTCGGCACCCTCGTCCCGGTGCTGTCCTCCTGGCGACGGAAGCAGCAGGAGCAGTCCGCTTTGGACTCCTTGCAGTACAAGGTGTCCTGGGAACCGGTCTCGGACAGCGGGGCGGCAACGCCGGCCAGTGGAACGTGGCTCCTGGTCCTTCCTGTTGGTCTGGCTGCGGACGACGTCGTCGTCGGGGCTGTCCGGGACGCGTTGGCCGGCGTCGGTTCGCTCGTGCTGCTGGAGGCGGCATCGGAGCTGGATCGGGCGGTGTTGGCGGAGCGGGTTCGTGCGGTGGTGGGGGAGGAGCCGGTAGTGGGTGTGGTGTCGCTGTTGGCGGTTGCTGGGGGAAGTTGGGATGTCGGGTTGGGGTCGACATTGGTGTTGGTGCAGGCGTTGGGTGATGCGGGTGTGGGTGGTCGGTTGTGGGTGGTGACTCGGGGTGGTGTGTCGGTGGGGGGTTGGGATGGGGTGGTGGATCCGGTGCAGGCGTCGGTGTGGGGGTTGGGTCGGGTGGCGGCGTTGGAGGTTCCGGAACGGTGGGGTGGGTTGGTGGATCTGCCGGAGGTCGTGGACCGGCGGGTGGTGGGTCGGTTGGCGGGGGTGCTGGCCGGTTCGGGTGAGGATCAGGTGGCGGTGCGTGGGTCCGGGGTGTTCGGTCGGCGGTTGGTGCGGGCTGTGAGTGATTCAGGCTCGGGTGTGGTGTGGCGCGCCGGTGGGACGGTGCTGGTGACGGGTGGTATGGGTGCGTTGGGTGTGCGGGTGGCGCGGTGGTTGGCGGGTTGTGGTGTGGGCCGGTTGGTGCTGACCAGTCGTCGGGGTCTGGCGGCGCCGGGGGCTGTGGAGTTGGTGGAGGAGTTGGCGGTCCTGGGTGTCGAGGTGGTGGTGGAGGCGTGTGATGTGGCGGATCGCGGCGCGGTGGAGGCTCTGCTGGGGCGGTATGCGGTGGATGGGGTGGTGCATGCGGCGGGTGTGGTGGATGACGGGGTGATTGATGGGTTGACGGTGGAGCGGTTTGCTTCGATGCGGGCGAAGGTGCTGGGTGCGGTGTATCTGGATGAGTTGACGCGTGGTCGGGAGTTGGATGCGTTTGTGGTGTTCTCGTCGTTTGCGGGGGCGGTGGGTGCTCCGGGTCAGGGGAACTATGCGGCGGCGAATGCGTTCCTGGACGGTTTGGTGGAGCGGCGTCGGGCTGGGGGTTTGGTGGGTACGGCGGTGGCGTGGGGTCCGTGGGCCGAGGGCGGCATGGCCAGCTCTGAGCAGGTGTCGCGGCGGTTGCGTCGTGGTGGCGTGCTGCCGTTGAGCCCGGAGGTGGCGTTGGCGTCACTGGAGCGGGTGTTGGGTTCGGGTGAGGCGGTGGCGGTGGTCGCCGATATGGCGTGGGCGGAGTTTGCTCCGGCGTTCACGGGGGTTCGGGCCAGTGCGTTGTTCGGCGGGGTGCCGGAGGCACGCGTGGCGCTGTCGCGGGTGAGTACCGGCGAGTCTGGTTTGCGGGGGCGGTTGATGGGGTTGTCGGGGGTGGAGCAGGAGCGGGTGTTGTTGGAGGTGGTGCGGGGGCAGGCGGCTGGGGTGTTGGGGTATGCGGGGGTGTCGGGGGTTCCGGCGGAGCGGGCGTTTCGGGAGTTGGGTGTTGATTCGTTGACGGCGATGGAGTTGCGGAACGGGTTGGGGGTGGTGTGTGGGGTGGTGTTGCCGGCGACGGTGGTGTTCGACTATCCGACGCCGTTGGCGTTGGCGCGGTTCTTGCGGGGTGTGTTGTTGGGTGCGGGTGTTGAGGTGGCGGTGCGGGCGGTGTCGGTGGTTGAGGATGATCCGGTGGTGATTGTGGGGATGGGGTGCCGGTTCCCGGGTGGGGTGGCGGGGCCGGAGGACTTCTGGCGGTTGCTGTCCGGTGGCGAGGACGCGATCGACGTCTTCCCCGCCGACCGGGGCTGGGACATCGACGGCTTGTACGACCCGGAGTCCTCCGGTCCTGGTACCACCTATGTGAATGTGGGTGGGTTCCTGGAGGGCGCGGATGGGTTCGATCCCGGTTTCTTCGGGATGAGTCCGCGTGAGGCGGTGGCGACGGATCCGCAGCAGCGGTTGCTGCTGGAGACCTCGTGGGAGGCGCTGGAGCGGGCCGGCGTCGATCCGCTGTCGCTGCGCGGTAGCCGGACGGGCGTGTTCGCGGGCACCAACGGCCAGGACTACGCGGGGTTGCTCGCCGCGTCGCCCGACGACTTCGGCGGCCACATCGGCATCGGCAACGCGGCCAGTGTGCTGTCCGGGCGCGTCTCCTACGCCTTCGGGATGGAGGGTCCGGCGGTGACGGTGGACACAGCGTGTTCGTCGTCGCTGGTGGCGCTGCACTTGGCCGCGCAGTCTCTTCGCGCGGGTGAGTGCGATCTCGCGCTGGCCGGTGGTGTGACGGTGATGTCGACGCCTGGCGCGTTCGTCGAGTTCAGTCGGCAGCGTGGTCTCGCGTCCGATGGCCGTTGCAAGGCATTCTCCGATGCGGCCGATGGCACGGGGTGGGCCGAGGGCGTCGGCGTGCTGGTGGTGGAGCGTTTGTCGGATGCGCGGCGCAATGGGCACCCAGTGTTGGCTGTCGTGGCGGGTTCGGCGGTGAACCAGGACGGTGCGTCGAACGGTCTGACGGCGCCGAACGGCCCTTCGCAGCAGCGGGTGATCCGGGAGGCATTGGCCGGCGCGGGTCTGACCGCACAGGACGTGGATGCGGTGGAGGCGCATGGGACGGGGACGTCGCTGGGTGATCCGATCGAGGCGCAGGCACTGTTGGCGACTTATGGTCAGGATCGTGGGTCGGGGCGGCCGTTGTGGCTTGGGTCGGTGAAGTCGAACATCGGTCATACGCAGGCTGCTGCGGGTGTGGCGGGTGTGATCAAGATGGTGTTGGCGATGCGGCACGGTGTGCTGCCGCAGACGCTGCATGTGAGTGAGCCGTCCTCGCACGTGGACTGGTCCTCCGGCGAGGTGCGGCTGCTGCTGGAGAACACCGACTGGGCGGTGGAGGAGGACCGTCCGCGCCGGGCCGGGGTGTCGGCCTTTGGTGTGTCCGGGACCAACGCGCACGTGATTCTGCAGCAGCCGGTGCAGGACGTGTCTCTGCCGGTGGAGGTGGCTACGGGCGGGGCGGTGCCGTGGGTGGTGTCTGCGCGCAGTCGGGACGGGCTGACGGCGCAGGCAGGGCGTTTGCTGGCACTCGTGGCAGAGCAGGGCGAGCTCGACCCGCGCGACGTCGGTCGTTCGCTGGTGACCACGCGATCGGTGTTCGAGCACCGCGCCGTTGTGGTCGGTGGTGACCGGGCGGAGCTGCTGAGCGGCCTGGAGGCTTTGGCGGCGGGGAAGTTCTCGCCGAGTGTGGCGACCGGTGCGGCCGGGTTCGAGGGTCGGACGGCGTTCCTGTTCGCGGGGCAGGGTTCGCAGCGGCTGCATATGGGCCGGGAGTTGTATGACGCCTTCGGCGTGTTCGCGGATGCTTTCGATGCCGTCTGCGCCCGAGTGGACGGGGAACTGGAGCGTCCGCTGCGCGAGGTGATCTTCGGGGACGACGCGGAACTGCTGAACACGACCGCGTTTGCGCAACCCGCTCTGTTCGCCGTGGAAGTGGCGTTGTTCCGGTTGGTGGAGTCGTGGGGTGTGCGGCCGGACTTCCTGGTCGGTCATTCGGTTGGAGAGCTGGCGGCGGCGCATGTGGCGGGGGTGCTGTCGCTGGAGGACGCCTGCCGCTTGGTGGTGGCGCGGGGCCGGTTGATGCAGGCGCTGCCGGCCGGTGGGGCGATGGTCGCTTTGCAGGCGTCGGAGGCGGAGGTGCTCCCGCTGCTGGGCGACGGGGTCGGCATTGCGGCGGTCAACGGGCCGAACGCGGTCGTGGTGTCGGGTGTCGAGGCGGCGGTCGAGGAGATCGCCGAGCACGTCCGGGGCCTGGACCGTAAGACGACGCGGTTGCGGGTGAGTCATGCGTTCCATTCGCCGTTGATGGAGCCGATGTTGGCGGAGTTCCGCCGGGTGGCGCAGAGCGTGGAGTACGAGGCGCCGCGGTTGGCGGTCGTTTCGAATGTGACGGGTGGGTTGGCTTCGGCGGAGGAGTTGGCCTCGCCGGAGTACTGGGTGTCGCACGTGCGTGAGGCGGTGCGTTTCGCCGACGGTGTAGAGGAGTTGGTGGAGCAGGGTGTTACCCGGTTCCTGGAGCTGGGTCCTGACGGGACGCTGACCGCGATGGCGCAGGCGTGTGTGCCGGATTCCGACGTCGTTTTGGTTCCGGGCTGCCGCAAGGACCGGCCTGAGGTGGTGGCGTTGCTGTCGGCGGTGGGTGGGTTGTTCGCGCATGGTGTGGAGGTGGACTGGTCGGCTTTGTTTGCCGGTAGGGGGGCGCGTCGGGTGGATCTGCCCACCTACGCCTTCCAGCACGGTCGTTACTGGCCCACGCCTGCTGTGCCGACGAACCAGGCGGACGCGGAGACGTCCGCGGTCGACGCGCGCTTCTGGGAGGCCGTCGAGCGCGAGGACCTGGAATCCCTCGCGGCGGATATGGAGATCGACCGCACAGCGCCTTGGAGCGATGCCCTTCCTGCGCTGGCCACATGGCGGCGTCGCCAGCGCGAACAGTCCGCGTTGGATCAGTGGCGTTACCAGGTGACCTGGAATCGACTGGACGACGCAGCAGCGGAGGCGCTGACCGGCCGCTGGCTGGTGGTCGTGCCGACGGAGGCGTCTGCCGGAGCGGCCGAGGCTGAGGAAGTGTTGCGCGGGCTGCAGAGCATGGGCAGCAAGGTCGAGGCGTTCCCCTGTGAGTTGGGTGTTGATCGGGTGGTGTTGGCGGAGCGGTTGCGTGGGGTGGTGGGTGGGGAGCCGGTGGTGGGTGTGGTGTCGTTGTTGGCGGTTGTGGGGGGTGAGTGGGATGTGGTGCCGGGTGGTTTGGGGTCGACGTTGGTGTTGGTGCAGGCGTTGGGTGATGCGGGTGTGGGTGGTGGCTTGTGGGTGGTGACTCGGGGTGGTGTGTCGGTGGGGGGTTGGGATGGGGTGGTGGATCCGGTGCAGTCTGCGGTGTGGGGGTTGGGTCGGGTGGCGGCGTTGGAGGTGCCGGAGCGGTGGGGTGGGTTGGTGGATCTGCCGTGTGTGGTGGATCGCAGGGTGCTGGGTCGCCTGGCGGGTGTGTTGGCGGGTGGTTCGGGTGAGGATCAGGTGGCGGTGCGTGGGTCCGGGGTGTTCGGGCGTCGGTTGGTGCGGGCTGTGAGTGCTGCGGGTTCGGGTGTGGTGTGGCGCGCTGGTGGGACGGTGTTGGTGACGGGTGGTACGGGTGTGTTGGGTGTGCGGGTGGCGCGGTGGTTGGCGGGTTCCGGTGTGGGTCGGTTGGTGCTGACCAGTCGTCGGGGTCTGGCGGCGCCGGGGGCTGTGGAGTTGGTGGCGGAGTTGGCGGGTCTGGGTGTTGAGGTGGTCGTGGAGGCGTGTGATGTGGCGGATCGGGGGGCGGTGGAGGCGCTGCTGGGGCGGTATGCGGTGGATGGGGTGGTGCATGCGGCGGGTGTGGTGGATGCGGTGGCGTTGGGGGAGATGGGTGTGGGGCATGTGGCGGAGGTGTTGCGGGCGAAGGTGTTGGGTGCGGTGAATCTGGATGCGGTGTTGGGGGATCGGGAGTTGGACGGGTTTGTGGTGTTCTCGTCGATTGCGGGTGTGTGGGGCAGTGGTGGGCAGGGGGCGTATGCGGCGGCGAATGCGTTTGTGGACGGGTTGGTGGAGCGGCGGCGTGCGCGTGGTGTGGTGGGGACGTCGGTGGCGTGGGGTCCGTGGGCTGGGGGTGGGATGGCGTCGGCGGAGGGTGCTGAGGAGCATTTGCGGCGGCGTGGGTTGCCGGCGTTGCGGCCGGAGTTGGCGGTGGCGGCGTTGCAGCGGGTGTTGGAGTGCGGGGATGCGGTGGTGGTGGTGGCGGAGGTGGACTGGGCGCGGTTCGCGCCGGCGTTCACCAGTGGTCGTCCCAGCCCGTTGCTGGCCGACCTCCCCGAAGCCCAGAACGCCCTCAAGGCCATCGCTGCAGCAACACCCACCGAAGCCGGCGAGTCCGCTCTGCACCAGTCCCTCGCAGGGCTCCCCTCGTCCGACCGTGAGCAGCAGCTCGTCACCCTGGTCAGGAGCCTTGCAGCGGCCGTCCTGGGCCATGCCGGCACGGAGGCCATCGAGGAGGGCAAGGCGTTCCGCGATCTGGGTTTCGACTCGCTCACTGTCGTGGAACTCCGGAACCGCCTCAATGCCGAGACCGGCCTGAGGCTGCCGACCACCCTGGTGTTCGACTACCCGACCCCGCGACACCTGGCCCGGCACATCAATGACGAGCTGTTCACCGAGGACACCGGCAGCGACACGGCTGTGCTCGCCGACCTGGAACGGATCGCCTCGGCGATTCCAAGGCTTTCCCCAGACAACGACGCCAGGGCTCTCGTGAAGGCCCGACTTCAGAGCATCCTGTCCGAGCTGGGCAATGCGGCGGAGAGCGATCCCAAAGCGGCGGTCTCCCAGCAGCTCGACACGGCCTCCGACGATGAGATCTTCGACTTCATCAACAAGGAACTTGGCCGATCCTGAGCACCGCGTCACTGGTGATCCGCTTCGGCACTACAACGTATGGGGCAAGTTCCAATGGCTAATGAAGACAAGCTCCGGGATTACCTCAAGTGGGTCACCGCAGACCTCGCGGACACCCGTCGACGGCTCCAGGAAATGGAGTCGAAGGCGCAGGAGCCCATTGCCATCGTGGGCATGAGTTGCCGGCTTCCGGGCGCGGTGCGTTCGCCCGAGGACTACTGGCAGCTGCTCTCCGGCGGCGTCGACGCGATCTCCGAGTGGCCGAGCGACCGCGGTTGGGACGTCGAGGCCCTGTACGACCCGGACTCCGACCGGGCCGACACCAGCTACTCGCGCGAAGGCGGCTTCGTCTACGACGCGGGGGACTTCGATCCGGCGTTCTTCGGGATCTCGCCCCGCGAGGCCGTGGCCATGGACCCGCAGCAGCGGTTGCTGCTGGAGACGTCCTGGGAGGCGTTCGAGGCTGCCGGGATCGACCCGGAAACGGCGCGCGGCGGCCGGGCCGGTGTCTTCGTCGGGTGCAGCGGCCAGGAGTACGGGGCGGGCCTGAGCGACATCCCCGATGACGTCCGCGGCCACCTGTTGACCGGCAACTCCACCTCCGTCGTCTCCGGGCGAGTGGCCTACGTGCTGGGTCTTGAGGGTCCGGCGGTGACGGTGGACACGGCGTGCTCGTCGTCGCTGGTGGCGTTGCACCTGGCCGTGCAGTCGCTGCGGTCCGGTGAGTGCGACCTCGCGCTGAGCGGTGGCGTAACGGTGATGTCGACGCCGGGCGCGTTCATCGAGTTCAGCCGGCAGCGCGGGATGGCGGTCGACGGCCGTTGCAAGGCGTTCTCGGAGTCGGCTGACGGAACCGGCTGGGCCGAGGGCGTCGGCATGCTCCTGCTGGAGCGACTGTCGGATGCGCAGCGCAACGGGCACACCGTGCTCGCGGTCGTCCGTGGTTCCGCCGTGAACCAGGACGGCGCGTCGAACGGTCTGACCGCGCCGAACGGCCCGTCGCAGCGTCGTGTGATCCGGGAGGCGCTGACCGGTTCGGGTCTGACGCCGCGTGACGTGGACGTGGTGGAGGCGCACGGCACGGGCACCTCGCTCGGTGACCCGATCGAGGCGCAGGCGCTGCTCGCGACCTACGGCCAAGGGCGGTCAGCGGACCGACCGCTGTGGCTGGGTTCGGTGAAGTCGAACATCGGTCACACCCAGGCGGCCGCGGGTGTGGCCGGTGTGATCAAGATGGTGCTGGCGATGCAGCACGGCGTGCTGCCGCAGACCCTGCATGTCACCGAGCCGTCCACGCACGTGGACTGGTCGGCCGGCGAGGTGCGGCTGCTGACCGAGCGGCGGGAGTGGCCGGAGGAGGCCGACCGGCCGCGGCGCGCCGCGGTGTCGGCGTTCGGCGTCAGCGGCACCAACGCGCACACCATTCTGGAGGCCGCGCCGCTGCCGATGCCGACCGAGACCGTTCAGGCGGACGGTTCGGAGAGCCCCGTCGAGCAGCAGCCCGTGCCGCCGGTGCTGCCATGGGTGCTGTCCGCACGCAGTGAGGAGGGCCTGCAGGCCCAGGCCGCCCGGCTGCTGGCGCACGTCGCGGACCACACCGAGGACGCTCCCGTCGATACGGCGTGGTCGCTGGCCGTGCATCGGTCGGCGCTGCCGTATCGCGCCGCCGTGCTCGGGAAGAGCCGCGAGGAACTCGTTCAGCGACTCGGCCGGCTCGCCCGGGGGACTCAGAGCGAAGGCATCGTCGTCGGCTCCGCTCAATCCGGCGGCAAGCTGGCGTTCCTGTTCGCGGGGCAGGGGTCGCAGCGGTTGGGGATGGGCCGGGAGCTGTATGAGGCGTTTCCGGTGTTCGCGGAGGCGTTCGACGCGGTGTGCGGGCTGGTGGACGCTCCGTTGCGCGAGGTTGTCTTCGGCGATGATGCGGAGCTGCTGAACAGCACCGAGTACGCGCAGCCTGCGCTGTTCGCGATTGAGGTGGCGCTGTTCCGGCTCGTCGAATCGTGGGGCATTCGGTCGGACTTCCTGCTGGGTCACTCCATCGGTGAGCTGGCTGCCGCGCATGTGGCGGGTGTGTTGTCGCTGGCGGACGCCTGCCGTCTGGTGAACGCGCGTGGTCGGCTGATGCAGGCGCTGCCTGCTGGTGGGGCGATGGTGGCGCTGCAGGCCTCGGAGGCGGAGGTGCTGCCGCTGCTGGGCGACGGGGTCGGAGTTGCGGCGGTCAACGGCCCGAACGCGGTCGTGATCTCCGGTGTCGAGGCCGAGGTGAAGAAGGTCGCCAAGGCAGTGCGGGCGATGGGGCGCAAGGCGACGCGGCTGCGGGTGAGCCATGCCTTCCACTCGCCGCTGATGGAGCCGATGCTCGCCGACTTCCGTCGGGTGGCGGAGAGCGTGGAGTACCAGGCGCCGCAGTTGGCGATCGTCTCGAATGTCACTGGTGGGCTCGCCTCGCCGGAGCAGTTGGCCTCGGCGGAGTACTGGGTGTCGCACGTGCGGCAGGCGGTGCGCTTCGCGGACGGTATTCGTGTGCTGGAGGCGCAGGGCGTCACCCGCTTCCTGGAACTGGGTCCGGACGGGACTCTGACGGCGATGGCGCAGCCCTGCCTCGGCACGGAGGACAAGCTGCTCGTCCCTGTCCTGCGCAAGGACCGGCCCGAGGCCGCCGGCGCCCTCGCCGCGATCACGCGGCTCTTCGTGAACGGCGTGGCTCTCGACTGGGCAGCGCTGCTCCCCGGCACCCGACGGGTGGAACTGCCCACCTACGCCTTCCAGCAGCAGCGCTACTGGTTGGCGGCCTCCGGCGTGGCGGCCGCCGACAACCGCCCGGTCGAGCGGACCGACGGCCTGGAGGCCGAGTTCTGGGACGCGGTCGAGCGTGGTGATCTGGACGCGTTGGCCGGGTCGTTGGAACTGGACCGGGAGGCACTGGGCGCGTTGGTACCGGCGTTGTCGTCGTGGCGACGGGGTCGGGTCGAGGCTTCGCGGGTGGATCAGCTGGTGTACGGGGTGGAGTGGAAGCCGCTGGACGCGGTGTCGGGTGGGGTGTTGACGGGTCGTTGGTTGGTGGTGGTGCCGGAGGGTTGTGCCGGGGACGAGTGGGTTGCCTCGGTGATCGACGGGCTGCGGGTGGACGCGGTGGTGGTGGAGTGCGAGGCGGGTGTGCAGCGTGGGGCGTTGGCTGAGCGGGTTGCCGGTGTGGGTGACGTGGCGGGGGTGTTGATGCTGGTGGGTGCTGTCGGGGGCGACGTGGTGGAGGTGTTGTGCCTCTGCGCGGTGTTGGTGCAGGCGTTGGGTGATGCGGGTGTGGGTGGTGGCTTGTGGGTGGTGACTCGGGGTGGTGTGTCGGTGGGGGGTTGGGATGGGGTGGTGGATCCGGTGCAGTCTGCGGTGTGGGGGTTGGGTCGGGTGGCGGCGTTGGAGGTGCCGGAGCGGTGGGGTGGGTTGGTGGATCTGCCGGGTGTGGTGGATCGCAGGGTGCTGGGTCGCCTGGCGGGTGTGCTGGCGGGTGGCAGTGGTGAGGATCAGGTGGCGGTGCGTGGGTCTGGAGTGTTCGGGCGTCGGTTGGCGCGGGTTGTGAGTGCTGCAGGTTCGGGTGTGGTGTGGCGTGCTGGTGGGACGGTGTTGGTGACGGGTGGTATGGGTGCGTTGGGTGTGCGGGTGGCGCGGTGGTTGGCGGGTTGTGGTGTGGGCCGGTTGGTGCTGACCAGTCGTCGTGGTCTGGCGGCGCCGGGGGCTGTGGAGTTGGTGGAGGAGTTGGCGGTCCTGGGTGTCGAGGTGGTGGTGGAGGCGTGTGATGTGGCGGATCGCGGGGCGGTGGAGGCGCTGCTGGGGCGGTATGCGGTGGATGGGGTGGTGCATGCGGCGGGTGTGGTGGAGGACGGGGTGATCGACGGGTTGACGGCTGAGCGCTTCGCCTCGGTGATGCAGGCGAAGGTGATGGGCGCGCTCAACCTGGATGCGGTGTTGGGGGACCGGCAGTTGGATGCGTTCGTGGTGTTCTCGTCGTTCGCCGGGGCGGTGGGTGCTGCGGGCCAGGGGAACTATGCGGCGGCGAACGCTTTCCTGGACGGCTTGGTGGAGCAGCGGCGTGCGCGTGGGTTGGTTGGTACGGCGGTGGCGTGGGGTCCGTGGGCCGAGGGCGGCATGGCGGACGGTGTGGTGGTGTCGCGGCGGTTGCGGCGAGGTGGCGTGCTGCCGCTAGCCCCGGATATGGCGTTGGCGGCGCTGGAGCGGGTGTTGGGTTCGGGTGAGGCGGTGGCGGTGGTCGCCGATGTGGCGTGGGCGGAGTTCGCTCCGGCGTTCACGGGGGTGCGGGCGAGTGCGTTGTTCAACGGGGTGCCGGAGGCGCGTGCGGCGTTGAAGGGTGTGACCTCGGGGGCGGTGGTTGCTGGGTCTGGTTTGCGGGGGCGGTTGGTGGGGTTGTCGGGGGTGGAGCAGGAGCGGGTGTTGTTGGAGGTGGTGCGGGGGCAGGCGGCTGGGGTGTTGGGGTATGCGGGGGTGTCGGGGGTTCCGGCGGAGCGGGCGTTTCGGGAGTTGGGTGTTGATTCGTTGACGGCGATGGAGTTGCGGAACGGGTTGGGGGTGGTGTGTGGGGTGGTGTTGCCGGCGACGGTGGTGTTCGACTATCCGACGCCGTTGGCGTTGGCGCGGTTCTTGCGGGGTGTGTTGTTGGGTGCGGGTGTTGAGGTGGCGGTGCGGGCGGTGTCGGTGGTTGAGGATGATCCGGTGGTGATTGTGGGGATGGGGTGCCGGTTCCCGGGTGGGGTTGCGGGGCCGGAGGACTTCTGGCGGTTGCTGTCCGGTGGCGAGGACGCGATCGACGTCTTCCCCGCCGACCGGGGCTGGGATCTGGACACGTTCTACGACCCCACCCGCGAGCGGCCCAGTACGAGCTATGTGAACGTCGGTGGGTTCCTGGAGGGCGCGGATGGCTTCGATCCCGGTTTCTTCGGGATGAGTCCGCGTGAGGCGGTGGCGACGGATCCGCAGCAGCGGTTGCTGCTGGAGACCTCGTGGGAGGCGCTGGAGCGGGCCGGCATCGACCCGACCTCGGTGCGCGGCAGCCGGACGGGCGTGTTCGCGGGCACCAACGGCCAGGACTACGCGGCGCTGCTGGTGCTGTCGCCGGACGATTTCGGCGGCCATGTCGGGACCGGCAACGCGGCCAGCGTGTTGTCCGGGCGGATTTCGTATGCGCTGGGCCTGGAGGGTCCGGCGGTGACGGTGGACACGGCGTGTTCGTCGTCGCTGGTGGCGCTGCATCTGGCGGCGCAGTCGCTGCGTGCGGGTGAGTGCGATCTCGCGCTGGCCGGTGGTGTGACGGTGATGTCGACGCCCGGCGCGTTCGTGGAGTTCAGCGCCCAGGGCGGGCTCGCGTCCGATGGCCGCTGCAAGCCGTTCTCGGATGCGGCGGACGGCACCGGCTGGGGCGAAGGCGCCGGCGTGCTGGTGGTTGAGCGTTTGTCGGATGCGCGGCGCAATGGGCACACGGTGCTGGCGGTCGTCGCGGGCAGTGCGGTGAACCAGGACGGTGCGTCGAACGGGTTGACCGCGCCGAACGGTCCCTCGCAGCAGCGGGTGATCCGGGACGCCCTGGCAGCAGCTGGGTTGTCGGGCGCGGACGTGGATGCGGTGGAGGCGCATGGGACGGGGACGTCGCTGGGCGATCCGATCGAGGCGCAGGCGTTGTTGGCGACTTATGGTCAGGATCGGGGGTCGGGGCGGCCGTTGTGGCTTGGGTCGGTGAAGTCGAACATCGGTCATACGCAGGCTGCTGCGGGTGTGGCTGGTGTGATCAAGATGGTGTTGGCGATGCGGCACGGTGTGCTGCCGCAGACGCTGCATGTGAGCGAGCCGTCCTCGCATGTGGACTGGTCGGCGGGTGCTGTGCGGCTGCTGCTGGAGAACACCGAGTGGGCGGTGGAGGAGGACCGTCCGCGCCGGGCCGGGGTGTCGGCCTTCGGGGTGTCCGGGACCAACGCACACGTGGTTCTCCAGCAGGCTCCGCAGTTGGAATCCGTCCCGGCGGGACTGGAGGCGGCGGCTCCCGGGACGGTGCCGTGGGTGGTGTCTGCGCGCAGTCGGGACGGGCTGACGGCGCAGGCAGGGCGTTTGCTGGCACTGGTGGCAGAGCAGGGCGAGCTCGACCCGCGCGACGTCGGTCGTTCGCTGGTGACCACGCGATCGGTGTTCGAGCACCGTGCTGTTGTGGTCGGTGGTGACCGGGCGGAGCTGGTGCGGGGCCTGGAGGCTTTGGCGGCTGGGGAGTTCTCGTCGAGTGTGGCGACTGGCGATGCCGGGTTCGAGGGTCGGACGGCGTTCCTGTTCGCGGGGCAGGGTTCGCAGCGGCTGGGTATGGGCCGGGAGTTGTATGAGGCGTTCGAGGTATTCGCGGATGCTCTCGATGCCGTCTGCGCCCAGGTGGACGGGGAACTGGAACTCCCGCTGCGGGAGGTGGTGTTCGGTGCGGACGCCGAGCGGCTGAACGGCACGGCGTTCGCGCAGCCGGCGTTGTTCGCGGTTGAGGTGGCGTTGTTCCGGTTGGTGGAGTCGTGGGGTGTGCGGCCGGACTTCCTGGTGGGTCATTCGGTTGGTGAGTTGGCGGCGGCGCATGTGACGGGGGTGTTGTCGCTGGAGGACGCCTGCCGCTTGGTGGTGGCGCGGGGCCGGTTGATGCAGGCGCTGCCTGCTGGTGGGGCGATGGTGGCGCTGCAGGCATCCGAGGCCGAGGTGCTGCCCTTGCTGGGCGACGGGGTCGGCATCGCGGCGGTCAACGGGCCGAACGCGGTGGTCGTCTCCGGCGAGGAGGCCGCCGTGCTGGCGGTCGCTGAGCGGATCGAGGCGCTCGGACGTAAGGCGACGCGGTTGCGGGTGAGTCATGCGTTCCATTCGCCGTTGATGGAGCCGATGTTGGGGGAGTTCCGCCGGGTGGCGGAGAGCATTGACTATGGGCAGCCGCGGTTGGCGATGGTTTCGAATGTGACGGGTGGGTTGGCTTCGGCGGAGGAGTTGACCTCGTCGGAGTACTGGGTGTCGCACGTGCGTGAGGCGGTGCGTTTTGCCGACGGTGTAGAGGAGTTGGTGGAGCAGGGTGTTACCCGGTTCCTGGAGCTGGGTCCTGACGGGACGCTGACCGCGATGGCGCAGGCGTGCCTCGCGAGCGCGGAAGGTGTCGTGCTTCCGGGGCTGCGCAAGGAGCGGCCTGAGGTGGTGGCGTTGCTGTCGGCGGTGGGTGGGTTGTTCGCGCATGGTGTGGAGGTGGACTGGTCGGCGCTGTTTGCGGGTACGGGGGCGCGTCGGGTGGATCTGCCCACCTACGCCTTCCAGCACGGTCGTTACTGGCCCACACCTGCTGCGCCGTCCGAGCAGGCGACCGCGGAGGTCTCGGCGGTCGACGCGCGCTTCTGGGAAGCGGTCGAGCGCGAGGACCTGGAGTCCCTCGCTGCCGACCTGGAACTCGACGAGCAGGTACTCGGCACCGTGGTGCCGGCGTTGTCGCAGTGGCGTCAGCAGCGTAACGAGCAGTCCGCCCTCGACAGCCACCGCTACGGCGTGACGTGGAAGGCGCTGGCCAACTCGACCCGCGTGACGCAGCTCAGCGGGAAGTGGCTGGTCGTGGTCCCGGTCGGCCAGGTCGACTCGGACTGGGTGGGCTCGCTGGTGGATGGGCTTGCTTCGAGTGGGGCGCAGATCGTCCCGGTGGAATGTGAGTTGGGTGTTGATCGGGTGGTGTTGGCGGAGCGGTTGCGTGGGGTGGTGGGTGGGGAGCCGGTGGTGGGTGTGGTGTCGTTGTTGGCGGTTGTGGGGGGTGAGTGGGATGTGGTGCCGGGTGGTTTGGGGTCGACGTTGGTGTTGGTGCAGGCGTTGGGTGATGCGGGTGTGGGTGGTGGCTTGTGGGTGGTGACTCGGGGTGGTGTGTCGGTGGGGGGTTGGGATGGGGTGGTGGATCCGGTGCAGGCGTCGGTGTGGGGGTTGGGTCGGGTGGCGGCGTTGGAGGTGCCGGAGCGGTGGGGTGGGTTGGTGGATCTGCCGGGGGTGGTGGATCGCAGGGTGCTGGGGCGCCTGGCGGGTGTGTTGGCGGGTGGCAGTGGTGAGGATCAGGTGGCGGTGCGTGGGTCCGGGGTGTTTGGTCGTCGGTTGGTGCGGGTTGTGAGTGCTGGGGCGTCGGGTGTGGTGTGGCGTGCTGGTGGGACGGTGTTGGTGACGGGTGGTACGGGTGCGTTGGGTGTGCGGGTGGCGCGGTGGTTGGCGGGTTCCGGGGTGGGCCGGTTGGTGCTGACCAGTCGTCGGGGTCTGGCGGCGCCGGGGGCTGTGGAGTTGGTGGAGGAGTTGGCGGGTCTGGGGGTTGAGGTGGTCGTGGAGGCGTGTGATGTGGCGGATCGGGGGGCGGTGGAGGCGCTGCTGGGGCGGTATCGGGTGGATGGGGTGGTGCATGCGGCGGGTGTGGTGGATGCGGTGGCGTTGGGGGAGATGGGTGTGGGGCATGTGGCGGAGGTGTTGCGGGCGAAGGTGTTGGGTGCGGTGAATCTGGATGCGGTGTTGGGTGATCGGGAGTTGGACGGGTTTGTGGTGTTCTCGTCGATTGCGGGTGTGTGGGGCAGTGGTGGGCAGGGGGCGTATGCGGCGGCGAATGCGTTTGTGGACGGGTTGGTGGAGCGGCGGCGTGCGCGTGGTGTGGTGGGGACGTCGGTGGCGTGGGGTCCGTGGGCTGGGGGTGGGATGGCGTCGGCGGAGGGTGCGGAGGAGCATTTGCGGCGGCGTGGGTTGCCGGCGTTGCGGCCGGAGTTGGCGGTGGCGGCGTTGCAGCGGGTGTTGGAGTGCGGGGATGCGGCGGTGGTGGTGGCGGAGGTGGACTGGGCGCGGTTCGCGCCGGCGTTTACCAGCAGCCGTCCCAGCCCGTTGCTGGCCGACCTCCCCGAAGCCCAGAACGCCCTCAAGGTCGCATTGACAACGGGCGTTGAGCCGGGAGGCAGCAAGCTTCAGCAGCGCCTCGCCGGGCTCTCCACCACCGAATGCGACCGTGCGCTGCTCGATCTGGTCCGCGCCCGTGCCGCCTCGGTCCTCGGCTACTCCGATCCGACCCTGCTGGAGACCGGCCGAGCATTCCGGGACCTGGGCTTCGACTCGCTCACGGCGGTGGAACTCCGGAACCGGCTCAACGCCGAAACCGGCCTGCACCTGCCTGCCACCCTGGTGTTCGACTACCCGACCCCGGTCGACCTGGCCGGATTCCTCCGCGACGCCCTGTTCGGCGTGAGCGCCGAGGTGCTGCCTCCCGCACGGGACGCGGTCGCCGGTACGGACGACCCGATCGCCATCGTCGGTATGAGCTGCCGCCTGCCCGGCGAGGTCGCCGGGCCGGACGACCTCTGGCGGCTGGTGGTCGAAGGCAGGGACGCGATCTCCGCGTTCCCGACCGATCGCGGTTGGGACCTCGGCGCGCTGCACGGCTCCGAGGGCGGCGCGGTCGGCCGGAGCCACACCCGTACGGGTGGCTTCCTGCACGACGCTCACCAGTTCGACCCCGCCTTCTTCGGGATCTCGCCGCGCGAGGCGGTCGCGATGGACCCCCAGCAGCGCCTGCTGCTTGAGGTGGCCTGGGAGACCTTCGAGCTCGCGGCAGTCGAAGCGGGCTCGGTCCGGGGCAGCCGCACCGGAGTTTTCATCGGTGCCGGGAGCTCGGGCTACGGCTCCGGACTGCGGGAGGTGCCCGACGGTCTCGGCGGTCATCTGCTGACCGGCATCTCCGGCAGCGTGCTCTCCGGTCGTGTCGCCTACGCGCTCGGCCTCGAAGGCCCGGCGGTGACGGTCGACACGGCCTGCTCGTCGTCGCTGGTCGCGCTGCACCTGGCGGTGCAGTCGCTGCGGTCGGGCGAGTGCGACCTCGCGCTGGCCGGTGGCGTCACCGTGATGGCGGACCCCGGAGCCTTCGTCGAGTTCAGCGCGCAGGGCGGCCTCGCCGCCGACGGACGCTGCAAGGCGTTCTCGGACGAAGCCGACGGCACCGGCTGGGCCGAGGGCGTGGGTGTGCTGCTGGTCGAGCGGCTCTCGGACGCGCGGCGCAACGGGCACACCGTGCTCGCGGTCGTGGCCGGCAGCGCGGTGAACCAGGACGGCGCCTCGAACGGTCTGACGGCGCCGAACGGTCCCTCGCAGCAGCGGGTGATCCGCGAGGCGCTGGCGGGTGCCGGTCTGACACCGCGTGACATCGACGCGGTGGAGGCGCACGGCACCGGCACCACGCTCGGTGACCCGATCGAGGCACAGGCATTGCTCGCGACCTACGGTCAGGACCGGCCGGAGGGCCGTCCGCTCTGGCTGGGGTCGCTGAAGTCGAACATCGGCCACGCCCAGGCGGCTGCCGGTGTCGCCGGTGTGATCAAGATGGTGCAGGCGATGCGGCACGGTGTGCTGCCGCGCACCCTGCACGCGGAGGTCCCGTCGTCGCAGGTCGACTGGTCCGCCGGTGAGGTGCGGCTGCTGAGCGAGAACACCGACTGGACGGTGGACGAGGACCGTCCGCGCCGGGCTGGAGTGTCGGCGTTCGGCGTCTCCGGGACCAACGCCCACGTGATCATCCAGCAGGCGCCGCAGCAGGAGGGCGTCACGCCGGAGCCGGAGCGCGTCGCGCCGGAGCCGGGAACCGGCGCCGCCGGGCCGGGTACGGTCCCGTGGGTGGTGTCCTCGCGAAGCCGTGAGGGTCTGTCGGCGCAGGCCGCGCGCCTGCTGGCGCGCCTGGCCGAAGCGCCCGACGCCGACCTGCGGGACGTGGGTCATTCACTCGCCGTTACCCGGTCGGTGTTCGAGCATCGCGCGGTCGTCGTCGGAGGCGACCGGGCCGAGCTGCTGAGCGGCCTCACGGCCCTGGCAGCCGGGGAGTCCGCCGCCCAGGTGGTCACCGGTGCGGTCGGGTTCGAGGGGCGGACGGCCTTCCTGTTCGCCGGTCAGGGCTCGCAGCGGCTTGGTATGGGCCGTGGGCTCTACCAGGCGTTCGAGGTCTTCGCGGAGGCCTTCGACGCCGTCTGCGCCCAGGTGGACGGGCAGTTGGAGCGCCCCCTGTATGACGTGGTGTTCGGCACGAGCGCGGACTCGGATGCCGACCCGGAGCTGCTGAACAGCACCGCCTTCGCGCAGCCCGCGCTGTTCGCCGTCGAGGTGGCGCTGTTCCGGCTGCTGGAGTCGTGGGGGATCCGGCCGGACTACCTGCTCGGCCACTCCGTCGGCGAGCTGGCCGCCGCCCATGTCGCGGGTGTGATGTCGCTGGAGGACGCATGCCGTCTGGTGGTGGCGCGCGGTCGGCTGATGCAGGCGCTGCCCGCCGGTGGGGCGATGGTGGCGCTGGAGGCGTCCGAGGCCGAAGTGCTGACGCTGCTGGAAGGCCGCGGGACCGAGGTCGGCATCGCGGCGCTGAACGGTCCGAACGCGGTCGTGGTGTCCGGCGAGGAGGCCGCCACCCTGGAGGTCGCCGCCCGGATCGAGGCCCTCGGCCGCCGGACCAAGCGGCTCCGGGTGAGCCACGCCTTCCACTCCCCACTCATGGAGCCGATGCTGCGCGAGTTCCGCCGGGTGGCGGAGAGCGTGGACTACCAGGTGCCGCATCTGACGATCGTCTCCAACGTCACCGGCGATCTGGCCACGGCAGCGGAACTGGCCTCGCCGGAGTACTGGGTGTCGCACGTCCGGCAGGCGGTGCGCTTCGCCGACGGCATCAAGCAGCTTGAGCAGCACGGCGTCACCCGGTTCCTGGAGCTGGGCCCGGACGGGACGTTGACCGCGATGGCGGCGGTGTCGGCGTCCGAGGCCGGCGGAGTCCTGGTGCCCGGCCTGCGCGAGGACCGGCCCGAGGCGGGCGCGCTGCTGTCCGCGGTGGCCGCGCTGTTCACGCACGGCACGGAGGTTGACTGGTCGGCGCTGTTCGACGGCACCGGCGCCCGCACGGTGGAACTGCCCACCTACGCCTTCCAGCGCCGCCGTTACTGGCTGGAGGCGACGCCCGCGGGCGGCGACCCCGCCTCGATCGGCTTGGTGCCGATCGACCACCCCCTGCTCGCCGCCGCCGTCCCCATGGCCGACAGCTCGGAGCTGCTGCTGACGGGACGTCTCTCGCTGGCCGCCCAGCCCTGGCTGGCCGACCACCGCATCGCCGGGACGGTCGTCGTCCCGAGCACCGCGCTCCTCGAACTGGCGGTGGTCGCGGGCGACCGGACCGGCTGCGACCAGGTCCGCGAAGTGATCCTGGAGGCACCGCTGCAGGTGCCCGATCAGGGATCGGTCCGGCTCCAGGTGCGGATCGAGGAGCCGGACGCGCTCGGCACCCGCGCGCTCACCGTCTACTCGCGCCCGGACGCTCTCCCCGACGCCCTCGCGGACGACGGCGGTTCCGATCGCGATCACTGGACCCGGAACGCCAGCGGCAGCCTGACAGCCGGCGCGGCCCAGCCGCGGGACACCGCCGACTTGGAGGTCTGGCCGCCTGCCGACGCCGAGCCGCTGGACCTGGACGGCGTCTACGACCGCCTCGCCGCGAACGGCTTCGACTACGGACCCGGCTTCCGCGCCCTGACCGCCGCGTGGCAGCGGGCTGACGAGGTGTTCGCGGAGGTCACCCTCCCCGAGGGCGCACAGGCCCTGGCCGGACGCTTCGGCCTGCACCCGGCGCTGCTGGACGCCGCGCTGCACCCGATGGGTCTGGGCACGCTCAAGGACCTCTCCGCCGGCCGGATGCTCTTCGCCTGGCGGGACGCCTCTCTCTTCGCGGACGGCGCCACCACCCTGCGGGTGCGGCTGACCCCCCGCGGCGGCGACTCCCTCTCGCTGCTGGCCGCGGACGGCAGCGGCCGTCCGGTCATCGCGATCGGGTCGATGCTGCTGCGACAGGTCGCCACACCGGCGGCCAGCGCCCCACCGGCCGAAACCGAGGCGGGGACGACCGGTGCGGCGCTCGCCGCCCCGCGCGCCGAGAGCCCCCGGCAGATGGAGCGCCGCCGCCGCGCCGAGGCCGGGCGCGCCGAGTCGGGTCTGATCCAGAAGCTGACCGGACGTTCCGAGGCCGAGCGTCAGCGCGTCCTGCTCGACCTCGTCCGCAAGCAGGTCGCCGTCGTGCTCGACTACGACGGGCCCGAGGACGTGGAGCCCACCCGGGTCTTCAAGGACCTCGGGTTCGCCTCGCTCACCGCCGTGGAGCTGCGCAACCTGCTCAGCGCCGAGATAGGCGTGGCGCTGCCCGCCACCCTCGTCTTCGACTACCCCTCCTCACTGGCCCTGGCCCGGCACCTGGACCAGGAGCTGTTCGGCCGGCAGGCCGACCGAGGCGTCCCGATGCGCCCGCTCACCCCGGTGGACCAGGACCCGATCGCGATCGTCGGCATGGCCTGCCGCTACCCGGGCGGGGTCGGCACTCCCGAGGAGCTGTGGGACCTGGTGGCGAGTCAGGGCGACGGCATCTCGCCGTTCCCGACCGACCGCAGCTGGGATCTGGCGAAGCTCTACCACCCCGACCCGGACCACCCCGGCACCTGCTACGCCCGCGAGGGCGGGTTCCTGCACAACGCGAGCCAGTTCGACCCGTCCTTCTTCGGCATCTCGCCGCGTGAGGCGACCGCGATGGACCCGCAGCAGCGGCTGCTGCTGGAGACCTCGTGGGAGGCGCTGGAGCGGGCCGGGATCGACCCGACCTCGGTGCGCGGCAGCCTCACGGGCGTCTTCGCTGGTGTGACCTACCAGGACTACATCAACATCCTGACCAACGCCGAGGAGAGCTTCGAGGGCTACATCGGCACCGGCAACTCGCCGAGCGTGCTCTCCGGCCGCATCTCGTACGTCATGGGCCTGGAGGGGCCCTCGCTGTCCGTCGACACCGCCTGCTCGTCCTCGCTGGTCGCGCTGCACCTCGCAGTGCAGGCGCTGCGCCAGGGCGAGTGCTCGCTGGCGCTGGCCGGCGGGGTGACCGTGATGTCCACCCCGGGCTCGCTGATCGAGTTCAGCCGCCAGCGGGCACTGGCCGAGGACGGCCGCTGCAAGCCGTTCTCGGCCCAGGCCGAGGGCGCCAGCTGGGCCGAGGGCGCGGGCATGGTCGTGGTGGAGCGGCTGTCCGACGCGCGCCGCAACGGCCACCCGGTACTCGCCATCATCCAGGGCAGCGCGCTCAACCAGGACGGTGCCTCCAACGGGCTCACCGCACCCAACGGCCCGTCCCAGCAGCGGGTCATCCGGGCCGCCCTCGCCAACGGCAGACTGACGCCCGACGAGGTCGACGCGGTCGAGGCGCACGGCACCGGCACCACCCTGGGCGACCCGATCGAGGCCCAGGCCCTGATCGCCGCCTACGGCCAGGACCGGGACGAGGACCGCCCGCTGTGGATCGGTTCGCTCAAGTCCAACATCGGACACAGCCAGGCCGCCGCCGGTATCGGCGGGGTCATCAAGATGGTCATGGCCATCCGCAACGGCATCCTGCCGCAGACCCTGCACGCCGAGGAGCCCAGCCGCGAGATCGACTGGTCGGCCGGCGCCGTGCGGCTCCTGACCGAGCCGGTGAGCTGGCCGGAGACCGGCCGCCCGCGCCGGGCCGGGGTGTCCGCCTTCGGTATGAGCGGCACCAACGCCCACGTCATCATCCAGCAGGCCCCGCAGCTGTCCTCGCAGCAGGACGAAACCGTCGAACCGGACCTCGATGCCCCCGCCGCCGCGCTCCCGGTGGTACCCGCGCTGCTCTCGGCCCGCACGGCGGACGGGCTCCGCGGGCAGGCCGCCCGGCTGCGCAGCCATCTGCGGGCCAACCCCGAGCTGGCGCTCGGCGACCTGGCCCGATCGCTGGCCGTCACTCGCACCGCGTTCGAGTACCGCTCCGTGGTCCTGGCGACCAGCCGGGACGAGCTCGACCGAGGGCTGCTCGACATCGCCGAGGACCGGATGGTCACCGAGGTCGTGAGCGGTGTCGCGAACGTGAGCACCGGGCCGGTCCTGGTGTTCCCCGGACAGGGCGCGCAGTGGGCCGCCATGGGCCGCCAACTGCTGGCCGAGTCCCCGGTGTTCGCGGACCGGATCGGCCAGTGCGAGCAGGCACTGGCGCCGTTCGTCGACTGGTCGCTGACGGCGGTGCTGCGCGGCGACGAGGACGCGGCCGACCTGGACCGGGTGGACGTGGTCCAGCCCGCGCTGTGGGCGGTCATGGTCTCCCTCGCCCACCTCTGGCGCAGCTACGGCGTCGAACCGGCCGCTGTGGTCGGGCACAGCCAGGGCGAGATCGCGGCGGCCTGCGTCGCCGGGGCGCTGTCCCTGGAGGACGGCGCGCGCGTGGTCGCGCTGCGAAGCCGGGCCATCGTCGCGATCGCCGGGAACGGCGGCATGATGTCCGTCCCGCTGCCGGTCGAGCAGGTGCGCGAGCGGCTGCGGCCGTGGGCGGAGCAGCTGTCGGTCGCCGCCGTGAACGGACCGTCCTCGGTGGTCGTCGCCGGTGACGCCGCAGCGCTGGACGGGTTGTTCAACGCGCTTACCGCGGACGGGGTGCAGGCCCGCAAGGTCTCCGTCGACTACGGCTCGCACTCCAGCCAGGTCGAGCCGATCCGCGAGCAGGTGCTGCAGGCGCTGGCGGGCATCGAGCCACGACCGGCCGAGATCCCCTTCCTGTCGGCGGTGACCGGGCAGTGGCTGGACACCACCGGGCTCGACCCCGAGTACTGGTACACCAACCTGCGCCGGACGGTCCGCTTCGAGGAGGCGATCAGAGCCCTGCTGAAGGCCGGCAACCGCGCGTTCATCGAGGTCAGCCCGCACCCCGTGGTCGCTTTCGGGCTGCGGGAGACGATCGACGACGTCGGCGCCGAGGCCGTGGTGCTGAGCACGCTGCGTCGGGAGCAGGGCGGCCTCGGCCGGTTCCTGACCTCGCTGGCGGAGGCTCATGCCCAGGGCGTGGACGTCGACTGGCACACCGTCTTCGCCGGCACCGGCGCGCGCACCGTCGACCTGCCGACCTACGCCTTCCAGCGGCGGCGCTACTGGCCGCAGTTGCGCGACCTCACGGTCGCGGCCGAGGGAGCGCAGACGGTCGACGCCGTGGAGACCTCGTTCTGGGAGACGGTCGAGCAGGAGGACCTCGAAGCCCTCGCCGCGACCCTGGACCTGGGCGGCGAGGCTCCGCTGAGCGAGGTGCTGCCCGCGCTGTCCAGCTGGCGGCGCAACAGCCGGGAGAAGTCGATTCTCGACAACTGGCGCTACACCGTGGGCTGGTCGCCGCTGTCCCAGGAGGGAACCGGCGCGCTGTCCGGCCGTTGGCTGCTGGTCGTCCCGGCCGGTGGGGTCGGTGGCGAGCTCGTCGAGGGCGCCCGGCAGGCGCTGGACGCCAACGGCGCCCGGGTCCGGCTGGTCGAGGTGGGCGATGCCGGCACCGACCGTGAGAGCCTCGCCGCGCTGCTGCGCGCCGCCCTGAACGAGAGCGGCGGGGACGGTGAGAACGGCGGTGACCTGCCGCTCAACGGTGTGCTGTCGCTGCTCGCGCTGGCGGAGCGTCCGCATCCCGAGTTCGGCTCCGTGCCGGTCGGCCTGGCGGCGACGCTGTCGCTGATCCAGGCGCTGGGCGACCTCAAGGTCGAGGCGCCGCTGTGGTGCGGCACCCGGGGCGCGGTCGTGATCAGCGACTCCGAGCAGATCGCCAGTTCCCCGCAGGCGCTGATCTGGGGTCTGGGACGGGTGGCCGCACTCGAACACTCCGACCGCTGGGGCGGTCTGCTGGACCTGCCCGCGACGCTGGACACCCGGGCCGGTGCGCGGCTGTGCTCGGTCCTGGCCGACCCGCGCGGCGAGGACCAGATCGCCGTCCGCGCCTCCGGGGCCTTCGGCAGGCGACTGCTGCGCGCCCCGCTGGGCAGCGCGCCGGTGGAGGACGGCTGGCGCCCGCGCGGCACCGTGCTGGTCACCGGCGGCACCGGCGCGGTGGGTGGCCATGTCTCCCGCTGGCTGGCCGGACTCGGCGCCGAGCACCTGCTGCTGACCAGCCGTCGGGGCGCGGACGCTCCCGGCGCGGCGGAGCTCACGGCCGAGCTGAACGCGCTCGGAGCCGAGGTCACCATCGCCGCCTGCGACGTCTCCGACCGCGAGTCGCTGCGCGAACTGCTCGCCTCCGTGCCCGCGAAGTACCCGCTGGACGCGGTGCTGCACGTCGCGGGCTCGCTGGACGACGGCGTCATCGACGCCCTGGACGCGGGCCGTCTCGACCCGGTGCTCCGGGTGAAGGTCGGCGGCGCGTTCAACCTGCACGAGCTGACCAAGGACCTGGACCTCTCCGCCTTCGTCCTGTTCTCCTCCACCTCCGGCACCATCAGCGGCTCCGGCCTGGGCAACTACGCACCGGGCAACGCCTTCCTGGACGCGCTGGCACTGCAGCGCCGGGCGGCCGGGCTGCCCGCGACCGCCGTCGCCTGGGGCCACTGGGCCGATGGCGGTATGGGCGACGGAGCGGTCGGCGACCGACTGCGCCGCTTCGGTGTCTACGACATGGCTCCGGAACTGGCCTGCGCCGCGCTGCGGCAGGCCCTGGACCACGACGAGACCTGCGTCGCGGTCACCGACCTCGGCTGGGACCGGTTCGCCCCCGCGTTCAGCGGATCGCGGCCCAGCGCCCTGCTGCTCGAACTGGCCGACGCACAGCGGGTGCTGCGCGCCGCCACCACGGCGGGAGCCAAGGACGGTTCGGGCCAGGACGTCTCGATGCTGCGGCTGCACCTGGCCGACCTGCCCGAGTCCGAGCGCGCCGACGCGGTCCTCGACGTCGTCCGCGGCTATGTGGCCACCGTCCTCGGCTACGAGGGCCCTGAGGCGGTCGAGCCGGGGCGGGCCTTCAGCGACCTGGGCTTCGACTCGCTCAGCGCGGTAGAACTGCGCAACGGCATGAACAAGATCACCGGGCTGCGGCTGCCGTCCACCCTGGTCTTCGACTACCCGAACTGCGGCGAACTCGCCCGGCTGCTGCTGGCCGAGATGTCCGACGGGCAGCCGGAGGCGGCCCTGCCCGTCGTCGTCGCCGGCTTCGTGGACGACGACCCGATCGCCATCGTGGCGATGAGCTGCCGCTTCCCCGGCGACGTGCGCACCCCGGAGCAGCTGTGGCAGCTGCTGGACAGTGGCGGCGACGCGGTCGCCCCGTTCCCGACCGACCGCGGCTGGGACATCGAGGCGATCTACCACCCGGACCCGGAGCACCTGGGCACCTGCTACGCCAACGAGGGCGGCTTCATCGCCGACATCGACCAGTTCGACCCGGCGTTCTTCGGTATCTCCCCGCGCGAGGCCCTCGCCATGGACCCGCAGCAGCGGTTGCTGCTGGAGACCTCGTGGGAGGCGTTCGAGCGGGCCGGTATCGACCCGGTGTCGCTGCGCGGCAGCCGCACCGGCGTGTTCGCCGGCACCAACGGCCAGGACTACCCGGGCCTGCTGGTCGCCTCGGGCGAGGACTACGAGGGCTACATCGGCACTGGCAACGCTGCCAGCGTCGTCTCCGGCCGTGTCTCCTACACCTTCGGGTTGGAGGGGCCGGCGGTGACGGTGGACACGGCGTGTTCGTCGGCGCTGGTGGCGTTGCATCTGGCGGTGCAGGCGCTGCGTTCGGGGGAGTGTGATCTGGCGTTGGCGGGTGGTGTGACGGTGATGTCGACGCCGGGTCTGTTCCTGGACTTCAGTCGTCAGCGCGGGTTGGCGGCCGACGGCCGCTGCAAGGCGTTCGCGGACCAGGCGGACGGCGCGGGCTTCTCCGAGGGCGCGGGCATGCTGCTGGTCGAGCGCCTGTCGGACGCGCGGCGCAACGGGCATGCGGTGCTGGCGGTCGTCGCGGGTTCGGCGGTGAACCAGGACGGCGCGTCGAACGGGTTGACCGCCCCGAACGGCCCCTCGCAGCAGCGGGTGATCCGGCAGGCATTGGCGGGCGCCGGGCTCTCGGCGTCCGATGTGGACGTGGTGGAGGCGCACGGGACCGGCACTACGCTTGGTGACCCGATCGAGGCGCAGGCCCTGCTCGCCACCTATGGCCAGGGACGCCCGGCAGACCGGCCGTTGTGGCTGGGGTCGGTGAAGTCGAACATCGGTCACACCCAGGCGGCGGCCGGTGCGGCCGGGCTGATCAAGATGGTGCTGGCGATGCGCCACGGCGTGCTGCCGCAGACCCTGCACGTCGACGAGCCGTCCTCGCACGTGGACTGGTCGGCGGGCGCGGTGGAACTGCTCACCGAGAAGCGTCAATGGGTCCGGGAGGACGGCCGTCCGCGCCGTGCGGGCATCTCCTCCTTCGGGATCAGCGGGACCAACGCGCACACCATCCTGGAGGAGCCGCCCCGCGAGGAAGAGGCAGCGGACACTGCCGCGGAGCCCGAGGAGAGCGGCGTGGAGCGGATGACCTCCGTCGGAACGCCGGTGAGCGTGGTGCCCTGGGTGGTCAGTGGCAAGACCGCCGCAGCGATGCGCGGCCAGGCGGAGCGGCTGACCGGGTTCGTCGATGAGGAGGCGGGGCTGCACGACATCGGCGCCTCGCTGGTTACCTCGCGGTCGCTGTTCGACCACCGGGCCGTGGTGCTCGGCGCCGACCGGGCCGAACTCCTTGGCGGCCTCGCCGCGTTGGCGAACGGCGAGAGTGCGCCGAACGTAGTGTCGGGACTGGCCAAGCGCGAGGGCCGGACGGCGTTCCTGTTCGCCGGCCAGGGGTCGCAGCGGTTGGGCATGGGCCGGGAGCTGTATGAGCAGTTCCCGGTGTTCGCCGAGGCATTCGACGCGGTCTGCGCGCTGGTCGACGCTCCGCTGCGGGAGGTGGTGTTCGGTGCGGACGCCGAGGCACTGAACAGCACCGTGTTCGCGCAGCCGGCGCTGTTCGCGGTCGAGGTGGCGCTGTTCCGGCTGGTCGAATCTCTGGGGGTGAAGCCGGACTACCTGGTCGGCCACTCCATCGGTGAACTGGCCGCGGCCCATGTGGCGGGCGTGCTGACGCTGGAGGACGCCTGCCGCCTGGTGGTGGCGCGTGGTCGGTTGATGCAGGCACTGCCGGCCGGCGGCGCGATGGCGGCACTCCAGGCATCCGAGGCAGAGATTGTGCCGCTGCTGGGTGACGGTGTTGGTATCGCGGCCGTCAACGGCCCGAACGCCGTCGTGGTCTCCGGTGCCGAGGCCGCAGTCGACGAGATCGCCGAACACGTCCGGAACCTGGGCCGCAAGGCGACCCGGCTGCGGGTCAGTCACGCCTTCCACTCCCCGCTGATGGAGCCGATGCTGGCGGAGTTCCGCCAGGTGGCGCAGAGCATCGCCTACCAGCGCCCGCGTCTTGCGGTGGTTTCCAATGTCACCGGTGAGCCGGCCACGGCCGAGCAGTTGATGTCGCCCGAGTACTGGGTGGGACATGTCCGGCAGGCGGTCCGTTTCGCCGACGGGGTGCGCTGGTTGGAGCAGCACAAGGTCACCCGCTTCCTGGAGCTGGGCCCCGACGGCACGCTGACCGCGATGGCTCTGGGCTGCCTGGGCGACGACGACGCCCTGCTGGTCCCGGCGCTGCGCAAGGACCGCCCGGAGGTCACCGCCCTGCTCACCGCCGTCGCCGGGCTGTTCACCCACGGCGTCGACGTCGACTGGGCGGCGCTCTTCCCCGGCGCCGGACGCGTCGCGCTCCCCACCTACGCCTTCCAGCGCAAGAGTTACTGGCCGCGCTTCACCAACACCAACGCGATGCTCGGGGACCTCGGCTCGGCCGGCCTCGCCTCCGCCCAACACCCGCTGCTCAGCACCGCCGTCCAGGTGGCCGGGACCGACGAGTTCCTGTTCACCGGTCGGCTGTCGCTGCAGTCGCACCCGTGGCTGCGCGACCACGCGGTCAGCGGGACGGTGCTCTTCCCCGGCACCGGCTTCCTGGAACTCGGCCTGCGGGCCGCCGACGAGGCCGGCTGCGGCGGGGTGGAGGAACTGACCATCGCCGCACCGCTGGTGGTGCCCGAGCGCGGCGGCGTGCGGCTGCAGGTCGTCGTGGGCGCGCCGGACGACTCCGGTCACCGGACCCTGGACGTGTATTCGCGTCCGCAGGACGCCCCGGACGAGCAGCCCTGGATCCTCAATGCCAGCGGTTCGCTCGCGGCGAGCCTGTCCGCGCCCGTCGAGCAACCCTTCGACTTCGCGGTCTGGCCGCCGCGCGACGCGGTGGTCCTCGGGGTCGACGGCTTCTACGAGCGCTTCGCCGAGCAGGGCTTCGCGTACGGCCCGGTGTTCCAGGGCCTGCAGGCGGTGTGGCAGCGCGGTGACGAGATCTTCGCCGAGGTCGGCCTCCCGGAGGAGCACGAGGCGCTCGCGGGCTCGTTCGGCATCCACCCGGCGCTGCTCGACTCCGGTCTGCACGCGATGATGTACGTCTCCATGGCGGACACCGGCCACGGACGGCTGCCGTTCTCCTGGAACGGCGTCGCGCTGCGGGCCTCGGGCGCACGGGCGCTGCGGCTGCGGCTGGTCCAGTCCGGGCCGGAGGCGGTGTCGCTGGAGCTGGCGGATCCGGCCGGACTCCCGGTCGCCTCGATCACCTCGCTGCAGCTGCGCCAGGTCTCTGGCGAGCTGATCAGCAGCGCCGGCGAGGCCGCCTTCCGCGAGTCGCTGTTCCAGCTGGACTGGGTCAAGGCCCCGGCCGGGGAGCTGCCGCAGAGCGGGACCGCGCACTGGGCCGCGGTGGGCGTGGACGCCCACACCCTGGCCGTCGATCTGAGCAGCGGGCGCGCCACCGTCTCCCCCTGCACCGAACTGTCCGAACTCGTCGGCCTGGGCGCCGGCCTGCCCGAGGCGGTGTTCTTCCCCTGCGAGCTGAAGGCGCCTGGCGAGGACCTGGTCGCGGCCACCCACGAGGTGACCGGCCGAGTCCTGGAGGTGCTGCAGCAGTGGCTGGCCGAGCCCGCCTTCGAGGCGGCGCGGCTGGTGCTGCTGACCCGTGGCGCGGTGGCCGGGGACCAGCGGTCGCCGGATCCGGCGCTGTCGGCGGTCTGGGGCCTGGTGCGGGCGGCGCTGGTCGAGAACCCGGGCCGGTTCGTGCTGCTGGACGTGGACGGGGCGGCCGAGTCCTGGGACACCGTCGCCGATGCCCTGGCCTCCGGGGAACCGGAACTGGCGGTGCGTCAGGGAGTCGCCTACGTCCCGCGCCTGGGACGGGTGGCCACCCGCTCGGCCGCTCTCCCGCTCCCCGGGGGCGCCGCCGCCTGGCGGCTGGACATCGCCGAGAAGGGCACCCTGGAGGGCCTGGCCCTGGTCGAGTGCCCGGACGTGGTAAGCGATCTGACAGCGGGTCAGGTACGGGTCTCGGTCCGCGCCGCGGGCCTCAACTTCCGCGACGTGCTGAACGCGCTGGGCATGTATCCGGGCGAGGCCGGCCTGCTCGGCGGCGAGGGCGCGGGTGTGATCACCGAGGTCGGTCCGGGCGTGGCGGGGCTGGCGGTCGGCGACCGGGTGATGGGGATGTTCTTCGGCGCCTTCGGTCCGCTCGCGATCGCCGACGCGCGAACCGTGGTGCGCATCCCGTCCGGTTGGTCCTTCGCCCAGGCGGCGTCCGTGCCGATCGTCTTCCTGACCGCGTACTACGCGCTGGTGGACCTGGGCAGGCTTCGCTCCGGCGAGAAGGTCCTGGTGCACGCGGCGGCCGGCGGCGTCGGCATGGCGGCGGTCCAACTCGCCCGCCACCTGGGCGCGGAGGTGTTCGGCACGGCCAGCGCGGCCAAGTGGCCGGCGCTGCGCGGGCTCGGCCTGGACGACGACCACATCGCCTCCTCCCGGGACCTCGGCTTCGAGTTCGCCTTCGGCGCGGCCACCGACGACGACGGCGTGGACGTCGTCCTGGACTCGCTGGCAGGCGAGTTCGTCGACGCCTCGCTGCGGCTGCTGCCGCGCGGCGGCCGGTTCCTGGAGATGGGCAAGACCGACGTCCGCGAGCCGGCGGCCGTCGCGCAGGAGCACGCCGGGGTGAAGTACCGGGCGTTCGACCTGTGGGAGGCCGGGCCCGAGCGGATCGGCGAGATGCTGGCCGCACTGGTGGGGCTGTTCGAGTCCGGTGCCCTCAACCCGTCCCCGGTGACGGTGTGGGACGTCCGGCAGGCGCCGGAGGCCTTCCGCTACCTGAGCCAGGCCAAGAACATCGGCAAGGTGGTGCTGACCGTCCCGACCCCGCTGCGCACCGACGGAACCGTCCTGGTCACCGGCGGTACCGGCGGTCTGGGCGCGCTGGTGGCCCGGCATCTGGTCACCGAGCGCGGCGTCGGCCACCTGGTGCTCGCCAGCCGTCGCGGCTGGGACTCACCCGGGGTGGGAGCCCTGGTCGAGGAGCTGTCCGGGCGGGGCACCGAGGTCACCGTCGTCGCCTGCGACGCGGCCGACCGCGAGTCGCTGGCCGAACTGCTCGGCGCGATCCCGGCCGAGCACCCGCTCACGGCCGTCGTCCACACGGCGGGTGTCCTGGACGACGGCGTGCTGTCCTCGCTCACCCCGGAGAGGATGTCGGCGGTGCTGCGTCCCAAGGCGGACGCGGCGGTCAACCTGCACGAACTGACGAAGGGTCTGGATCTGGCCGCCTTCGTGCTGTTCTCCTCCGTCGCTGGCACCTTCGGCAGCGCCGGTCAGGGCAACTACTCGGCGGCCAACGCCTTCCTGGACGGCTTCGCCCAGGTCCGGCGCGGCCTGGGGCTGCCGGCCACCTCCCTCGGCTGGGGCGCCTGGGCCCCGGGCACCGGGATGACCAGCGAGCTCAGCGAGGCGGACCTGCGGCGGATGGAGCGCGGCGGCATGCTGCCGCTCAGCGCGGACCAAGGCCTGGGCCTGCTCGACAGCACCGCACTGGACCCGACGGCCGTCCCGGACCGGGCCGCCCTGCTGCCGATGAACCTGGACGTCTCGGTGCTGCGCGCCCACGCCGAGGCGCTGCCGCCGATGCTGCGCAACCTGGTCCGGACACCGACCCGGCGCACCGCCGAAACCGGTGCCCGGGCGGCGGGCGGCCAGGCCGGTCTCGACCAGCGGCTGGCCGCGCTGGCTCCCGCCGACCGCGAGCAGCTGCTGACCGATCTGGTCTGCGGTCAAGCGGCGGCGGTGCTGGGGCACGCCTCGGTCGAGGACATCGACCCGGAGCAGGCGTTCAAGGAACTGGGCTTCGACTCGCTCACGGCGGTCGAGCTCCGCAACCGCCTCAACGCGGCGACCAGGCTCCGACTGCCGGCCACGCTGGTGTTCGACTACCCGACGCCGATCGTGCTGGTCGAGTACCTGCTCGGGGAGATCGAGCTCCCCGCTGCCGCCGGAACCCCCGGGCCGGTGTCGCTTCTGGTCGAACTGGACCGGCTGGAGGCCGCGCTGGGCGCAGCCGCCACCGACGGCGGCGCGGTCAGCGAGGCGGAGTACGCGAAGATCACCGACCGGCTTCTGCAGCTCACAGCGAAGTGGAAGGAACAGCGCGACGGTGCCGATGCCCCCGGCAAGGACGACGAGGCACTCGACTCCGTTGCGACAGCGGACGAGCTGTTCGACCTCATTGACAAAGAACTCGGAATGCTCTGATCGGTCGGACGCGGGCAACCGCTCGGCTCAAGGATGTGGCGGCTGTGGCTGACGACGACAAGTACCTGGACTACCTCAAGCGCGTGACCGGTGAACTGCGGCA
Organism: Streptacidiphilus sp. EB103A; assembly: GCF_041261405.1. Lineage (NCBI taxonomy): Bacteria > Bacillati > Actinomycetota > Actinomycetes > Kitasatosporales > Streptomycetaceae > Streptacidiphilus > Streptacidiphilus sp. EB103A. The sequence continues at coordinate 162,530 of NZ_JBGCAQ010000002.1, forward strand.
GACGAAGCGGCAGTTGCGGGAGCTGGAGACCAGGGACCAGGAGCCCGTCGCGATCGTGGCGATGGGATGCCGCTACCCGGGGGATGTGAACTCCCCGGAGGACCTCTGGCGACTTGTCGACGAGGGCCGGGACGCGATCTCCGGTTTCCCGGTGGACCGCGGCTGGGACATCGAGGCCGGCTACGACCCCGACCCCGACAAGCCCGGCTCCTTCTACGCCAAGGGCGGCGGCTTCCTGCACGACGCCTCGCGCTTTGACCCGGCGTTCTTCGGGATCTCGCCGCGCGAGGCGCTGGCGATGGACCCGCAGCAGCGCCTGCTGCTGGAGGTCTCCTGGGAGGCGTTCGAGCGGGCCGGGATCGACCCCACCTCGGTGCGCGGCAGCAACGCGGGCGTCTTCGTCGGCGCGGCCACCTCCGGCTACGGCGCGGGCGTGTCGGAGTTCCCCGAGGGCGTGCAGGGCCTGCTGCTGGCCGGCAACGCCACCTCGGTCGCCTCCGGCCGGATCGCCTACACCCTCGGGCTCGAAGGCCCCACGGTCACCATCGACACCGCCTGCTCCTCGTCGCTGGTGGCCCTGCACTGGGCCTGCCAGTCGCTGCGCCGCCGCGAGTGCGACCTCGCGCTGGCGGGCGGCGCGGCCGTCATGGGGACACCTGCGATGTTCTATGAGTTCAGCCGTCAGCGCGGGCTCGCGGCCGACGGCCGCTGCAAGGCCTTCTCCGACGACGCCGACGGCACCGGCTGGTCCGAGGGCACCGGCATGCTGCTGGTCGAGCGGCTCTCCGACGCGCAGCGCCTGGGCCACCCCGTGCTCGCGGTGATCCGCGGCACGGCCATCAACTCGGACGGCGCCAGCAACGGCCTGAGCGCGCCCAACGGCCCCTCCCAGCAGCGGGTCATCCGCACCGCCCTCACCAACGCCGGCCTCACCGCGTCCGACGTGGACGCGGTCGACGCGCACGGCACCGGCACCTCCCTCGGCGACCCGATCGAGGCGCAGGCGCTGCTCGCCACCTACGGCAAGGAGCACGACCAGGACCGCCCGCTCTGGCTGGGGTCGCTGAAGTCGAACATCGGGCACGCGCAGTCCGCGGCGGGCGTCGGCAGCATCATCAAGATGGTCATGGCGATGCGCCACGGCGTCCTGCCGCAGACCCTGCACGTCACCGAGCCGTCGCGGCATGTCGACTGGACGGTGGGGGCGGTCCGGCTGCTCACCGACAAGATCGACTGGCCGCAGACCGACCGCCCGCGCCGGGCGGCGGTCTCCTCGTTCGGCATCAGCGGCACCAACGCGCACGTGATCATCGAGCAGGCGCCGGTGCCGGCCGAGGAGCAGGCCGCCGAGGGCGCCCAGGACATCCCCTCGCCGCTCGCGCTGCCCGTCGTCCCCTGGGTGGTCACCGCCCGAAGTGAGGACGCGCTGCGGGCGCAGGCCGCCCGCCTGCTGTCCCGGCTGCGCGACGGCGAGCAGGCCGAACCGGTCGACGTCGGCTACTCGCTGGCCACCACCCGGGCCGCGCTGGAGTACCGGGGCGTCGTCCTGACGCACGATCAGGAGTCGGCCGTGCGCGGGCTGACCGCGCTGGCCGAGGGCAGCGCCGACCCGGCGGCCGTGCGCGGGCGCACCGTCCGCGGCGCCACCGCCTTCCTGTTCACCGGCCAGGGGGCCCAGCGGCCGGGCATGGGCCGGGAGCTGTACGAGGCGTTCCCGCTGTTCGCCACGGTCCTCGACGAGATCTGCGGCCACTTCGACGGCGAACTGCCGCGCCCGCTGCGCGAGGTGATGTTCGGCGAGGACGCCGAGCTGCTCAACGGGACCGGCTACGCCCAGGCGGCGCTGTTCGCCGTCGAGGTGGCGCTGTTCCGGCTGCTGGAGTCCTGGGGCGTCAAGCCCAAGTACCTGATGGGACATTCGGTCGGCGAGCTGGCCGCGGCGTATGCGGCGGGCGTGTGGTCGCTGCCGGACGCCTGCCGACTAGTCGCCGCCCGGGGCCGGTTGATGCAGGCGCTGCCCACCGGCGGGGCGATGGTGACGCTGCAGGCCTCCGAGGCGGAGGTGCTGCCGCTGCTCCAGGGGCGCGGGGACCATGTCGGGATCGCCGCCGTCAACGGGCCCCAGTCGACGGTGATCTCCGGCCTGGACCACGCGGTCGAACGGGTGGCCGAGCAGATTCGCGCGATGGGGCGGAAGACGACCCGGCTGCGGGTCAGCCATGCCTTCCACTCCCCGCTGATGGATCCGATCCTGCAGGAGTTCCGCCTGGTGGCGGAGGGCATCACCTACCACGAGCCGCGCCTGGCGGTCGTCTCCAACGTCACCGGCCGGCTCGCCGAACCGGAGGAGCTCACCACCCCCGGCTACTGGGTGGCGCACGTCCGGCAGCCGGTGCGGTTCGCCGACGGGCTGCGGCGGCTGGAGTCGCTCAAGGTCAGCCGGTTCCTGGAGCTGGGCCCCGACGGCACGCTGACGGCGATGGCGCAGGGCTGCGTCGAGGGCGACGAGCTGCTGCTGGTCCCCTCGCTGCGCAAGGACCGCCCCGAGGCGGGCACGCTGCTCGCGGCCGTGTCCGGGTACTTCAGCTGCGGCGGTCCGGTGGACTGGGCCGCCCTGTTCGCGGGCACCGGCGCGGGCCGGGTCGCCCTGCCGACGTACGCGTTCCAGCGCGAGCCCTTCTGGCTGGCGCCGACGGCCGCCGCGCAGATCGCCCTGCCGACCGGAACCGACCCTGCGGACGCCCGCTTCTGGGACGCCGTCGAGGGGGAGGACCTGGCCTCGCTCGCCGACTTCCTCGCGGTGGACCAGGAGTCCCTGCGCACCCTGGTGCCGGCCCTGTCCTCGTGGCGGCGCGGACGGCGGGAGCAGGAGCGCCTGGACCGGCTGCGCTACCGGGTGACCTGGGAACCGCTCACCGCGCTGCCCGAGGCGGCGGTGCGCGGGCGCTGGCTGGTGGTGCTCCGCGAGGGCATGGCCCAGGACCCCTGGGCCGCCTCCGTGCTGGACGGACTGTCGGCGCACGGCATCGAGCCGTCGGTGCTGGAGTGCCCGCCGGACGCGGACCGGGCCCGGCTCGCCGAGGGCATCGGCGCGCTGGGTGAACTCGCGGGCGAGTTCGCGGGCGTGCTCTCGCTGCTCGCGGTGACCGACGAGGTCTTCCGCTCCGTGCAGCTGATCCAGGCGCTGGGCGACGCCGGTGTGGCGGCGCCGCTCTGGTTCGGAACCCGCGGTGCGGTGTCCACCGGACGGTCGGACGGTGCACCGGATCCGCTCCAGGCCGCAGTCTGGGGTCTGGGCCGGGTGGCGGCCCTTGAGATCTCCGACCGCTGGGGCGGTCTGCTGGACCTCCCCGAGCAGGTCGACCGCCGCGCCGCCGCACGGCTGGTCGCACTGCTCGCCAGCGGCGGTGAGGACCAGGTCGCGGTGCGCGGCTCGGGTGCGTTCGCACGCCGGCTGGTGCACGCCGAAGGCCCGGAACCGGTCGAGCCGGGCTGGCAGCCTCGCGGCACGGTGCTGATCACCGGCGGCACCGGCGCGCTGGGCGCCCATGTCGCCCGCTGGGCGGCCGAACAGGGCGCGGAGCACCTGGTGCTGACCGGCCGCCGGGGCCTGGAGGCACCGGGCGCGGCCGAACTCTCGGCGGAACTGGCCGCGCTGGGCGCCCGGGTGACCGTCGCCGCCTGCGACGTCGCCGACCGTGAGGCGCTGCGGGCGCTGCTGACGGAGCATCCGGTGGACGCGGTCGTCCACGCGGCCGGGGTCACCGACACCGTGCCCTTCGCCGACCTCGACGCCGACCGCTTCGGAGCGGTGCTGGCGGCCAAGCTGGGCGGCGCGGCCAACCTGGACGCGCTGCTCGGAGACCGGCCGCTGGACGCGTTCCTGCTCTTCTCCTCCATCGCGGGCGTCTGGGGCAGCGGCGGCCAGGCCGGCTACTCCGCCGCCAACGCCCACCTCGACGCTCTGGCCGAGCAGCGCCGCGCCCGCGGGCTGGCAGGGCAGTCGGTGGCCTGGGGGCCCTGGGGCCAGGGCGGGATGGCCGCCGAGGACGGCGTGGAGGAGTACCTGTGCCGCCGCGGCCTGATCACGCTGGAGCCGTCGGCGGCACTGGCCGCACTGCGGCGGGTCCTGGGCGCGGGCGACCCGACCACGGTCGTCGCCGATGTGGACTGGGCCCGCTTCGCCCCCGGCTTCACCAGCACCAGGCCCAGCGCCCTGCTCGGGGACCTCCCCGAGGCGCGGGCCGCGCTGGAGAACGGCGGCCCCCCGGACCCGTCCCCGTCCTCGTCCGGACTGCGCGAGCGGCTGGCACCGCTGCCCGCCGGCGACCGCGAGCGGGCACTGCTCGAACTGGTGCGGACCGAGGCTGCCGGCGTCCTGGGGTTCGCGAACGCCGGGGCGCTGGAGACCCGGCGGGCGTTCCGCGACTCGGGTTTCGACTCGCTGACGGCCGTGGAACTGCGCAACCGGCTGCAGACGGAGACCGGCCTGCGGCTGCCCGCGACGCTGGTGTTCGACTACCCGACCCCGGTGGAACTGGTCGCCCTCCTGCACGAGGAGCTGTTCGGCGGGGCCGAGCCGGAGCGGGGCGCGGCCGGAACCGGCCTGGTGGCGTCGGGCGTCGCGGACGATCCGATCGTGATCGTCGGGATGGGCTGCCGCCTCCCCGGCGACGTCAGCACGCCGGAGGACCTCTGGCAGTTGGTGGTCGAGGGAAGGGACGCGATCTCGGAGTTCCCGGACGATCGCGGCTGGGACCTCGACGCCCTCTACGACCCCGAGCCGGGCCGGGCGGGCACCAGCTACTCCCGCCACGGCGGCTTCGTCACCGGGGTGGCAGGGTTCGATCCGGCCTTCTTCGGCATCTCGCCGCGTGAGGCCGTCGCCCTGGACCCGCAGCAGCGGTTGCTGCTGGAGACGTCCTGGGAGGCCTTCGAGCGGGCCGGGATCGACCCGTGGTCGCTGCGCGGCGGGCGGACCGGAGTGTTCGTCGGCTCCAACGGCCAGGACTACCCCGGGCTGCTGCTCAGCACGCCCGAAGGCACCGACGGCTACGTCGGCACGGGCAACGCGGCAGCCGTCATCTCCGGCCGGATCGCCTACACCCTGGGCCTGGAGGGCCCGGCGGTGACGGTGGACACGGCGTGCTCGTCGTCGCTGGTGGCCCTGCACCTGGCGGTGCAGGCGCTGCGCGCGGGCGAGTGCGACCTCGCGCTGGCCGCCGGTGTCACGATCATGTCGACGCCGGGCGCGTTCCAGGAGTTCAGCCGCCAGCGCGGACTGGCCGAGGACGGCCGCTGCAAGGCCTTCTCGGAGACCGCCGACGGAACCGGCTGGGGCGAAGGGGCCGGCGTGCTGGTGCTGGAGCGGCTGTCGGCCGCGCGGCGCAACGGGCACCCGGTGCTGGCGGTCGTCGCGGGCAGTGCGGTGAACCAGGACGGCGCGTCGAACGGTCTGACCGCGCCCAACGGCCCCTCGCAGCAGCGGGTGATCCGGCAGGCGCTGGCCGGCGCAGGGCTGTCGGCGGCGGACGTGGACACCGTCGAGGCACACGGCACCGGCACCACCCTGGGCGACCCGATCGAGGCGCAGGCGCTGCTCGCCACCTACGGCCAGAGGCGGTCGGCGGACCGGCCGTTGTGGCTGGGTTCGGTGAAGTCGAACATCGGTCACACCCAGGCGGCCGCGGGTGTGGCCGGTGTGATCAAGATGGTGCTGGCGATGCGGCACGGAGTGCTGCCGTCCACCCTGCATGTGACCGAGCCGTCCACGCATGTGGACTGGTCGGCCGGTGAGGTGCGGCTGCTGACCGAACAGCGGGACTGGCCCGAGCAGGACCGCCCGCGCCGGGCCGGGGTGTCCGCCTTCGGCATGTCCGGCACCAATGCGCACGTCATCCTGGAGCAGGCGCCCACTGTCGAGGCGTCGGCAGTGGACGCTGCCGCACCGGCCGAGGGCCCGGTGCCCTGGGTGCTCGCGGCCATGACCGGCCCCGCCCTCCGTGACCAGGCCGAGCGGCTGCTCTCCCACCTGGAGCAGCGCCCCGAGCTCGATCCCCGCGATGTCGGCGTCTCCCTGGCCGCGACCCGGTCGGCGTTCGACCACCGCGCGGTGGTGCTCGGCGAGGACCGGGACGAGCTGCTGCGCGGACTGCGCGCACTGGCAGCGGACTCGTTCTCGGCGCAGGTCCTGACCGGCGCAGTCGGCTCCGAGGGCCGGACGGCGTTCCTCTGCGCCGGCCAGGGCTCCCAGCGGCCCGGCATGGGCCGGGAGCTGTATGCGGCGTTCGAGGTGTTCGCGGAAGCCTTCGACGCGGTCTGCGCCCAGGTGGACCCGGAGTTGGAGCGTCCGCTGCGGGACGTGGTCTTCGGCGACGACGCCGAACTGCTGAACGCGACCGGCTACGCCCAGCCCGCCCTGTTCGCGATCGAGGTGGCGCTGTTCCGGCTGGTCGAGTCCTGGGGCATGCGGCCCGACTTCCTGGTGGGCCACTCGATCGGCGAGCTGGCCGCCGCACATCTGGCCGGTGTCCTGTCGCTGGCCGACGCCTGCCGCCTGGTGGCGGCGCGGGGCCGGCTGATGCAGGCACTGCCCAGCGGCGGGGCGATGGTGGCACTCCAGGCCTCCGAGGAGGAGGTGCTGCGAGGGCTTGAGGGTTGTGCGGGCAAGGTCGGCATCGCCGCGGTCAACGGCCCCGATGCGACGGTGATCTCGGGTGACGAGGCCGCCGTGGAAGCGGTCGCGGCGAGCTTCCGGGAGCTGCGGCGCAAGGTGACCCGGCTGCGGGTGAGCCATGCGTTCCACTCGCCGCTGATGGAGCCGATGCTGGCGGAGTTCCGTCGGGTCGCTGAGAGCGTGGAGTACCACGAGCCGCGCCTGACGGTGATCTCGAACGTCACCGGTCTGCCGGCCGCACCGGGCGAGTTGACCTCGCCGGAGTACTGGGTCGGCCATGTCCGGCAGCCGGTGCGCTTCGCCGACGGCATCCGCACCCTGGAGGCACAAGGGGTGAGCCGGTTCCTGGAGTTGGGGCCGGACGGCACGCTGACCGCGATGGCGCGGGGCTGCCTGACGGAGCCGGAGAGCGTACTGGTCCCGGCCCTGCGCAAGGACCGGCCGGAGCAGACGGCGCTGCTCACGGCCGTCGCCGGGCTGTTCACGCACGGCGTCGACGTGGACTGGTCGGCGCTCCTGCCCGGAGCCCGGCCGGTCGACCTGCCCACCTATCCGTTCCAGCGCCGTGACTACTGGCCGAAGTTCTCCGGCGCGACGTTCGGCGATCTCGGCGCGGTGGGCCTCGGCTCCGCGAGCCACCCCCTGCTGGGCGCGGCAGTGGAGTTGGCGGAGGTCGGCGGATACCTGTTCACGGGCAGGGTGTCGTTGCAGTCGCACGCGTGGTTGCGGGACCGCGTGGTCGCGGGTGAGGTGGCGTTCCCCGAGGCGGGCTTCCTGGAGCTGGCCGTGCGAGCCGGTGACGCGGTGGGCTGCGGACAGATCGAGACCCTGACGCTCGAAGCGCCGCTGACGCTGCCGGAGCGTGGCGGGGTGCGTTTGCAGGTGGTCGTCGGCGGCCTGGACGACGCGGGTCGCCGGTCGGCGAGCGTGCACTCCCGGGCGGACGAGGACGCGATCGACGAGCTGTGGGTGCGTCACGCCACCGGCCTGCTGAGCACGCGGCCCGCCGCTGCGGTGGAGTTCGACGCCGGGGTGTGGCCGCCGGAGGGCGCGGAGCCGGTGGCGCTGGACGAGTTCTACGAGCGGTCGGCGCAGCAGGGCCGCACCTACGGTCCCGCCTTCCAGGGGCTGTTGGCGGTGTGGCGGGCGGCCGACGAGGTGTTCGCGACCGTGCGGCTGGGCGAGGCCCAAGGCACTGATGCGCGCTCCTACGGCCTGCACCCCGCGCTGCTGGATGCGGCGCTGCAGGCCTGGTCGGCGGGGGGCGCAACGAGCCTGCCGGTGGCCTGGGGCGGAGTGTCGCTGCTGGCGTCCGGTGCGACGGAGCTTCGGGTGCGGATCACGCCGCAGGACGACGACTCGCTCGCGCTCGCGCTCGCCGACGGGACGGGTCAGCCGGTCGCTTCGGTCTCTTCCCTGGTGCTGCGCGCGGTGTCCGACGACGCGCGTGGTTCCCGAGTGCGCAACAGGACGCTGTTCCAGGTGAACTGGGTACCGGTGCCGTTCACGGAGACCGGTACCCAGGCCGATTGGGCCGTGGTCGACGACGTGCAGGACCTGGTCGCGCTGGCGGCGACGACCGAGGCCGTCCCCGCGCACGTTCTGCTGCGGCTGAAGCCCACGGACGGCGCCCTGGCCGAGGCCGCGCACGCGGCCACCGGACGGCTGCTGCCGGTGCTGCAGGAGTGGTTGGCGCAGGAGCGGTTCGAGTCCTCACGGTTGGTGGTCGTCGCCGCCGGTGCGGTGGCCCTCGACGACCAGGTGCCGGACCCGGTGCTGTCCGCCGCCTGGGGCCTGGTGCGCGCAGCGCGGGCCGAGCGCCCCGACCGGTTCATGCTGCTGGACACGGACGCGAGCACGGCATCCCAGGAGGTATTGGCCGGCGCATTGGCGCTGGGCGAGCCGGAGTTGGCGCTGCGCAGCGGCGCGGCGTTCGTGCCGAGGCTCGGACGCGTGGCCACCGAGGCCGATGTCCCGTCCGTCCTGGACGCGGATGGCACGGTGCTGGTGACCGGTGGTACGGGTGGTCTGGGTGCTCTGGTGGCGCGTCATCTGGTGGTTGAGCGGGGTGTGCGACACCTCGTCCTGGCCAGTCGGCGTGGGTCCGCGGCGCCGGGTGCGGGGGAGTTGGCGTCGGAGCTTGAGGCGCTGGGTGCCGAGGTCTCCGTCGTGGCCTGTGACGCGGCGGATCGCGAGGCGCTGGCGGAACTGCTGGCAGGCGTACCGGCGGAGCATCCGTTGACGGGTGTGGTGCACACGGCCGGTGTGCTGGACGACGGGGTGGTGTCGTCGCTGACACCGGAGCGGCTGGCCGCGGTGCTGCGTCCGAAGGTGGACGCGGCCGTGAACCTGCACGAGCTGACTCGCGACCTGGACCTCTCCGTGTTCGCGTTGTTCTCCTCCGTCGCGGGCACCTTCGGCGGTGCGGGGCAGGGCAACTACTCGGCTGCCAATGCGTTCCTGGACGGTTTGGCGCGGGTGCGTCACGGCCTGGGGCTGGCGGCGACGTCGCTGGCCTGGGGTCCGTGGGCCCAGGGTGCGGGTATGACCAGCGAGTTGAGCGCCACGGACCTGCGCCGGATGGCGCGCGGCGGCCTGCTGCCGCTGACTCCCGAGCAGGGATTGGCGGCGTTCGACGCGGCTTGTCGGGGCAGCGTGCCGGTCGTGGTGCCGATCGCACTGGCCCACGCGACATTGCGTGATCCGCAGGCGGTGGCGGGACTGCCCGCGATGCTGCGCGGTCTGGCGACCACCTCGGCCCGGCGCACGGTCTCGTCCTCGACGAGTACGGCGGCGGACAGCTTCAAGGACCGCCTGGACGAACTTTCGCCCGCCGACCGCGAACCGGCGATCCTGGACCTGGTCCGCACCCAGACCGCGCTCGCGCTGGGCCATGCCGGTCCCGAGGCGATCGAGCCGAACCGTGACTTCCGCGGCCTGGGCGTGGACTCGCTCACCGCCATTGAGCTCAGCCTCCGCCTCAACACGGCCACCGGCCTGCGGCTGCCGGCCACCCTGGTCTTCGACTACCCGTCACCCCTGGCGCTGGCCCGCTTCGTCCGGGGCGAGTTGCTGGGCGACGAGGCGGCGGCCGGGCCCGTGGCAGCGGCCGGAACGGCGAGCAGCACCGCCGACGAGCCCATCGCCATCGTCGGGATGGGGCTCCGCTTCCCCGGCGGTGTCCACAGCCCGGAGGAGTTCTGGCAGTTGCTGTCCGGCGAGGTGGACGCCGTCTCGGAGTATCCGGCCGATCGCGGCTGGCAGAGCCAGCTCGGCAACGCCCGGATCGGTGGCGGGTTCCTCTACGACGCCGCCGAGTTCGACGCCGACTTCTTCGGCATCTCGCCCCGCGAGGCCCTCGCCATGGACCCGCAGCAGCGACTGCTGCTGGAGATCTCCTGGGAGGCGCTGGAGCGGGCCACCATCGACCCGATGAGCCTCCAGGGCAGCCGGACCGGCGTCTTCGTCGGCACCAACTACCAGGGCTACGGTTCGGCGGCGCACGCCGTCCCCGAGGACTCCCAGGGCCAGCTGATGACCGGGCACGCGGCGAGCGTCGCCTCCGGCCGCGTCGCCTACGTCCTGGGCCTGGAAGGCCCGGCGGTCACCATCGACACCGCCTGCTCCTCGTCCCTGGTGGCCCTGCACTGGGCGGCGCAGTCGCTGCGCGCGGGGGAGAGCGACCTCGCGCTGGCCGGCGGTGTGACCGTGATGGCCACCCCGGGCGCCTTCGCCGAGTTCGACCGCCAGGGCGGCCTGGCCGGGGACAACCGGTGCAAGGCGTTCTCCGACGACGCCGACGGCACCGGGTGGGCCGAGGGCGCCGGGATGCTGCTGCTGGAGCGGCTGTCCGACGCCGAGCGGCGCGGACACCCCGTGCTCGCGATCGTGCGTGGCAGCGCGGTCAACTCGGACGGCGCGTCCAACGGCCTGACCGCCCCCAACGGCCCGTCCCAGCAGCGGGTCATCCGCACCGCGCTGGCCAGCGGCCGGCTGTCGGCCGCCGACGTGGACGTCGTCGAGGCACACGGCACCGGAACCAGGCTCGGCGACCCGATCGAGGCGCAGGCGCTGCTTGCCACCTACGGCCAGGACCGTCCCCAGGAGCAGCCGCTGCTGCTCGGCTCGGTGAAGTCGAACATCGGCCACACCCAGTCGGCGGCCGGCGCCGCCGGGGTGATCAAGATGGTGCTGGCGATGCAGCACGGCCTGCTGCCACGCACCCTGCACGTCAGCGAGCCGTCCACGCACGTCGACTGGTCGGCGGGCAACATCCGGCTGCTCACCGAGGCAGTGGACTGGCCGCAGGCCGACCGGCCCCGCCGAGCCGGAATCTCCTCCTTCGGCATCAGCGGGACCAACGCCCACGTCATCATCGAGTCCCCGACCACCATGCCCACCCCGACAAGTGACGAACCATCACACATCGAGGACGCCGCCTGGCCGCTGCACGGCCGCTCCGCCGCCGCGCTCGCCGACCAGGCCAAGCGGCTGCACAGCTACCTGGCCGCCCGCCCCGGGCTGGACCTGCGGGACGTCGGCCACTCGCTGGCCACCACCCGCTCGGTCTTCGAGCACCGCGCCCTGCTGGTGTCCGAGGACCGCGAAGGATTCCTCTCCGCCCTCTACGCGCTGGGACGCGGGGAGGAGTCCCCGTCCCTGGTCACCGGCCGGAGCGGGGCGACCGGCCGGACGGCGTTCCTGTTCAGCGGACAGGGCGCCCAGCGCCCCGGCATGGGGCAGGAACTGCACGCCAGGTTCGACGTCTTCGCCCGCTCCTTCGACCGGACCTGCGCCGAGCTCTCCCGCCACCTGGACCAGCCGCTCCGCGCGGTGGTCTTCGCGGCCGAGGGATCCGACGCCGCCGCCCTCCTCGACCGGACCGCCTACACCCAGGCCGCCCTGTTCGCCTTCGAGGTCGCCCTCTACGACCTGGTCCGTTCCTGGGGGGTCACCCCCGATGTGCTGATCGGCCACTCGATCGGCGAGCTGGTCGCCGCCCACGTCGCCGGGGTGCTGTCGCTGGAGGACGCCTGCGCCCTGGTCGCCGCCCGTGGACGGCTGATGCAGGCCCTGCCGACCGGCGGCGCGATGGTCGCGCTGCAGGCGGCCGAGGACGAGGTCGCCCCGCTGCTGACCGGCCTGGAGCAGCGGATCGGCATCGCCGCCGTCAACGGCCCTTCGGCCGTGGTGGTGTCCGGCGACGACGCCGAGGTGACCCGGATCGCCGAGCACTTCGCCGGACTCGGGCGGAAGACTAGGCGTTTGCGGGTCAGCCATGCGTTTCACTCACCTCATATGGAAGCGATGCTGTCGACGTTCGAAGAGGTCGCGCGAGGCGTGCGGTATGCCGCGCCGACGATCCCGATCGTCTCCGACCTGACCGGGGAGCCGGCCACGGACGAGCAGCTGCGGTCCCCGGAGTACTGGGTCCGCCACGTCCGCGAGGCCGTGCGCTTCTGCGACGGCATACGGCGACTGGAGGCGGACGGGGTGCGCACCTTCGTGGAGCTCGGCCCCGATGCCACCCTGACCGCGATGGCACTCGACAGCCTGCTCGACCCCACGGCCGACGTGGTGGCGGTTCCGGTCCTGCGCCGGGGCCGCCCGGAGGTGCGAACCGCCCTGCTGGCCGCCGGGTCGCTGTATGTGCGGGGGATCGGAGTCGGTCTGTCGACGCTGAACGGCGGCGACGCCCGCACCGTCGACCTGCCCACCTACGCCTTCCAGCGCCGTCCGTTCTGGCTCGAGGCGGCGCAGCCGCTGCCCGCCGCCGACCCGTCCGGCTCGTCGGTCGACGAGCAGTTCTGGGCGGCCGTCGAGCGTGAGGACTTCAGCGAGCTGGCCGCCAGGCTGGACATCGACGGCGACTCGCCGTTGAGCCGGCTGCTGCCCGCGCTGTCCTCCTGGCGCCGCCGAGGGCAGGCGCAGTCCGCGATGGACTCCTGGGAGTACGCCATCAGCTGGCGGCCGGTCGCTGACGACCCGGCGCCCGTACTCTCCGGGACCTGGCTGCTGCCGGTGGCCGCCGAGCGCGTCGGCACCCCGTGGGTGTCCGCGATCGTGGACGGACTGACCGTCCACGGCGCGCAGGTCGGGCTCGTCCCGGTGGACGGCTCGTCCATCGACCGCAAATCCCTTGCCGAGCAGCTGCGTTCGCTGCCCGGCGGGCTGGACCCGGTCGGCGGGGTGCTCTCCCTGCTCGCCCTGGACGAGGAGCCGGCCGCCGCCCGGTCGGCCACCCCCGGCGGCCTGGCCGCCACGCTGGCGCTGACCCAGGCCCTGGGCGACCTGGAGGTCAGCGCACCGCTGTGGTGCGCGACGACCGGCGCGGTCGCGGTGCGCGACGGCGAGGCCGTGGCGTCCCCGGCGCAGGCGGCGGTCTGGGGCCTGGGCCGGGTCGCGGCGCTGGAGCACCCGCAGCGCTGGGGCGGACTGGTGGACCTGCCCACCGAGCTGGACCAGCGGACCGCGACCCGCCTGTGTGCGGTGCTCGCCGGACGCCAGGGCGAGGACCAGCTGGCCGTCCGGGCCTCCGGCGTGCTCGCCCGGCGCATGGTCCGCGCCGAGCAGCCGTCGGCCGAGGCAGGCGCCGGGCTGCCGGACTGGCGACTTGAGGGCACCGTGCTGGTCACCGGCGGCACGGGTGCGCTGGGCGCACGCGTGGCCCGCTGGCTGGCCGACCGGGGCGCGCAGCACCTGGTCCTGGCGAGCCGTCGCGGCGAGACCGCCGCGGGCGCGTCCGAGCTGAAGGCCGAACTCACGGCCCGCGGCGTCGAGGTGACGATCACCGCCTGCGACGTCGCCGACCGCGAGGCGCTGGCGCGGCTGCTCGCCGACCACCCGGTCGACGCCGTGGTGCACACCGCCGGGGTCCTGGACGACGGGCTGCTGGAGACGCTCACCCCCGAGCGGCTGGAGACCGTGCTGCGGCCCAAGCTGGCCGCCGCCGCGCACCTGGACGAGCTCACCCGGGACCGGGAGCTGTCGGCGTTCGTCCTCTTCTCCTCCTTCTCCGGCACGGTCGGCTCCGCAGGCCAGGCCAACTACGCCGCGGCGAACGCGTTCCTGGACGCGCTGGCGCAGCAGCGGCGCGCGCAGGGACGGCCGGCCACCTCGGTGGCCTGGGGCCCCTGGGCCGGCGCCGGCATGGTCGGCGACTCCGAGACCGAGGCGCGGATGCGGCGCGGCGGCGTGGCCCCACTGGAGCCGGGCCTGGCCATCAACGCCCTGGAGCGGGTCATCGCCCGGGGCGAAGCCGCCCTCACCATCGCGGACCTCGACTGGCAGCGCTTCGCACCGGCCTTCACCGGCCTGCGTCCCGGCCCGCTGCTCGCCGACCTCGCGGAGGTACGGGAGCTGCTGGCGGCCCGCGGCGAGGCGGCCGGGGCGGCCACCCGCGGCGGCACCGTGCGCGACGAACTGGCCGCACTCGACCCGCCGGAGCAGGAGCGGGTGCTGGTCCAACTGGTCCGCACCCATGTGGCGGCCGTGCTCGGGCACTCCTCGGCGGAGGCGGTCGAGGCGGACCGGGCGTTCAGCGAGCTCGGCTTCGACTCGCTGATGGCGGTGGAACTGCGCAACCGGCTGGGCGTCGCGGCCGGGCTGCAACTGCCCGCCACGCTGCTCTTCGACCACCCGTCAGCCCGCGTCCTGGCCCGGCACCTGCGCTCGCTGGTGGCCACCGACCAGGACGCCGGCCGGCCGGTGCTGGACGCACTCGACCGGCTGGAGGCCGCACTCGCCGCACTGGGCGAGGACGGCGCGCAGCAGAGCCGGATCGCCTCGCGCTTGCAGGCGCTGACGGCGAAGCTGCACGAGTCCGGGACGGGGTCCGGGGAGGAGGCGCACGGCGTCCGGGACCTGATCGGTTCCGCCAGCGCGGATGATCTCTTCGACTTCATCGACAACGACCTAGGGATTTCCTGACCGGTGAACAGGTGAACAGTCGCGTGACCGATGTCGTCGGCCTGATCTGCAGGGTGGGTGAGCGGGTATGAACGAGCAGGAAAAGCTTCTCAGCTACCTCAAGAAGGTCACCGGCGATCTCCACGAGACCCGGCAGCGACTGCGCGAGGTGGAGGCCGCACGCCAGGAGCCGGTGGCCATCGTCGCGATGGGCTGCCGGTTCGCCGGCGGCGCCGACTCACCCGAGGAGCTGTGGCGGCTGGTCCGATCCGGCGGTGACGCGGTCTTCGACTGGCCGGCCGACCGGGGCTGGGACACTGACGCCCTCTACGACCCGGAGCCCGGAAAGCCCGGCAGGACCTACAGCCGTGCGGGCGGATTCCTGGACCGGGCCGGTGACTTCGACGCCGGGTTCTTCGGCATCTCGCCGCGCGAGGCGCTGGCCACCGACCCGCAGCAGCGGCTGCTGCTGGAGACCTCCTGGGAGGCGTTCGAGCGGGCCGGCATCGACCCGGTGTCGCTGCGCGGCAGCCGCACCGGCGTCTTCGTCGGCACCAACGGCCAGGACTACGTCGGGCTGCTGCTGACCGCCCCCACCGGCATGGAGGGCCATATCGGCGTCGGCAACGCCGCCAGCGTGGTCTCCGGCCGCGTCTCCTACACCCTGGGCCTGGAAGGCCCGGCCGTGACGGTGGACACCGCCTGCTCGTCCTCGCTGGTCGCCCTGCACCTGGCCGTGCAGGCGCTGCGGTCGGGGGAGTGCGACCTCGCCCTCGCCGGCGGCGTGACCGTGATGTCGACTCCGGGGCTGTTCCTGGAGTTCAGCATGCAGCGGGCGCTGTCCTCGGACGGCCGCTGCAAGGCCTTCGCCGACGCCGCCGACGGCACCGGCTGGGGCGAGGGCGCGGGCATGCTGGTCGTGGAGCGGCTCTCCGACGCCCGGCGCAAGGGCCACCCGGTGCTGGCGGTCGTCCGGGGCAGCGCAGTCAACCAGGACGGGGCCTCCAACGGCCTGACCGCGCCCAGCGGGCCCTCGCAGCAGCGGGTGATCTGGCAGGCGCTCGCCGACGCCCGGCTGTCGACCGCCGACGTCGACGCCGTCGAGGCGCACGGCACCGGCACCACCCTGGGCGACCCGATCGAGGCGCAGGCGCTGCTCGCCACCTATGGCCAGGACCGGCCGGAGAACCAGCCGCTGTGGCTGGGGTCGGTCAAGTCCAACATCGGCCACACCCAGGCGGCCGCGGGCGTCGCGGGTGTGATCAAGATGGTGATGGCCATGCAGGAGGGGTTGCTGCCGCAGACCCTGCACGTGGACGCGCCGTCCTCGCACGTCGACTGGACCGCGGGGCAGGTCGAACTGCTCACCGAGGCCCGGCCCTGGCCCGAGAGCGACCGCCCGCGCCGGGCCGGGGTGTCCTCCTTCGGCGTCAGCGGCACCAACGCGCACGTCATCATCGAGCAGCCGACAGCGGTCGAGCCCGCGACCGAGCCCGCGGAGCCCGTCGAGGTCTCGACTCCGCCCGCCACCGCCGTCCTCCCGTTCCTGGTCTCCGGGCGCAGCGCCAACGCCCTGCAGGCCCAGGCCGACCGGCTCCGGACCCGGCTGCGCACCGACCCGGCGCTCCCGCTCGCCGACCTGGCCTGGTCGCTGGCGACGTCCCGCTCCATGTTCGAGCACCGTGGCACCGTCCTCGCCCAGGACCGCGACGGCCTGCTCCGCGGCCTGGAGGCACTGGCCACCGGCGCCCCCGCCGCCGGCGTGGTCCGGGGCACGGCCGACGTCGACGGCCGCAGCGCGTTCGTCTTCCCCGGACAGGGCGCGCAGTGGCTCGGCATGGCCACCGAACTGCTGGACTCCGACCAGGAGTTCCGCGACCGCTTCGCCGAGTGCGCGAGCGCCGTCCAGGAGTTCGTCGACTGGTCGGTGCAGGACGTCCTGCGTGGGGTGGACGGAGCCCCCTCACTGGACCGCCTGGACGTGGTGCAGCCGGCGCTGTTCACGGTCATGGTCTCGCTCGCACGGCTGTGGCAGTCGCGCGGAGTGCAGCCCGCCGCCGTGGTCGGGCACAGCCAGGGCGAGATCGCCGCCGCCTGCGTGGCGGGCGGACTGTCGCTGAGCGACGCGGCCCGGGTGGTGGTGCTCCGCAGCCGCGCGCTGCTCGCGCTCGCCGGGCGCGGCGGGATGGCGTCCGTGCTGCTGCCGCTGGCCGACGTCGAGAGCCGGCTGACGCCCTGGGACGGGCGGCTGTCGGTGGCGGCCGTCAACGGCCCGCAGTCCGTGGTGGTCTCCGGCGAGGCGGACGCCGTACGGGACCTGGTCGCCCAGCTGTCCGCCGAGGGCGTCCAGGCACGGCAGGTCCCGGTCGACTACGCCTCGCACTCGGCCCACGTCGAGGAGATCCGCGAGCAGCTGCTGCTCGACCTCAAGCCCGTCCAACCGCGGTCCGCCGCCGTGCCGTTCTTCTCCACGCTGACCGGCGACTGGCAGGACACCGCGCTGCTGGACGCCGAGTACTGGTACGAGAACCTCCGCCGCACCGTGCGGTTCGAACACGCGATCCGCTCGCTGGCCGCCCAGGACTACCGCGCCTTCGTCGAGGTGAGCCCGCACCCGGTGCTCACCGCCGCGATCCGCGACACCCTGGACGACCTGGACCTGGCCGGCACCGTCGTCGTCGGCTCGCTCCGGCGCGACGACGGCGGCCCGGCGCGCTTCCTGACCTCGCTGGCCGAGCTGTCCGTGCGGGCCGGAGCAGTAGTCGACTGGCCGTCAGTCCTGGGCGGCGGAGCCCGCGTCGACCTGCCGACCTACGCCTTCCAACGGCGGACCTACTGGCCCGAGCCCGCGCCCCCGGCCGCGACCGCCCCCGGTGCGGCGATCGACGCCCGGTTCTGGGAGTCGGTGGAGAACGGCGACCTGGGGAGCCTCACCACCGCCCTGGACCTGGACCAGGAGACGTTGTCCGGCCTGCTGCCCGCGCTCTCCGACTACCGCCGGCGCAGCCGCGAAGGCTCCACCGTGGACGCCTGGCGCTACCGCATCAGCTGGAAACCGCTGGCCGTCCCCGCCGCCTCGACCCTGCGCGGCACCTGGCTGGTCGTCCTGCCCGACACGGGCACCGGCATCGATCCCGGCACCGACACCCGCGCCGAGCCCGAGTGGGCCGACCTGCTGCTCCGCTCGATGGCCGCAGCCGGGGCGCACCCGGTCGCCGTGCCGGTGGACCCGCAGGCCGACCGCGCCCGCATCGCCGAGCTGCTGCGCGCCGCTTCGCCGGATGCCCCGGTCGACGGCGTGCTCTGCCTGCTGGGCACGGACGTTGCGGACCACTCCGACCAGCCCGGCCTCCCCCGTGGCTTCGCCGGAACCGTTGCCCTGGTCCAGGCACTGGACGAGCTCGACCTCCGCGCCCCGCTGTGGCTGGGCACCCGCGGCGCGGTCGCCACCGACCCGTCCCAGGGCGTCGACTCCCCGGCGCAGGCCCTGGTCTGGGGCTTCGGCCGGGTGGTCGCCCTGGAGCAGTACGAGCGCTGGGGCGGTCTGGTCGACCTGCCCGAGACCTTCGACACCGCCGCCGCCGAACGCCTCGTCGCCGTGCTGGCCGGGATCGGCCACGAGGACCAGGTCGCGATCCGATCCACCGGCGTGCTCGCCCGACGCATGGTCCGGGCCGCCACCGGCGAACTGGGCGCGGCCCGCCGCTGGACCCCCACCGGCACCACCCTGGTCACCGGCGGCGCCGGTGGCATCGGCCGCAACGTCGCCCGCTGGCTCGCCCGCAACGGCGCCCCGCGCCTGCTGCTGGTCAGCCGCCGGGGCCCGGACGCGCCCGGCGCCGACGAGCTGGTCGCCGAACTCACCGGACTGGGAACCCAGGTCGAGCTGGCCGCCTGCGACGTCGCCGACCGCGACTCGCTGGCCGCGGTGATCGACGGCATCCCGGCCGAGCAGCCGCTCACCGCGGTCATGCACACCGCCGCCGTCCTCGAGGACGGCGTGATCACCAGCCTGACGCCCGATCAGATCGCCAGAGTCCTGCGGGTCAAGGTCGGCGGCGCCCGCAACCTCGACGCCCTGACCGAGGGGCTGGACCTGTCGGCCTTCGTGCTCTTCTCCTCCACCGCCGGCACCGTCGGCGCGCCTGGCCACGGCAACTACGCGCCGGGCAACGCCGTCCTGGACGCGCTGGCGCAGCAGCGCCGGGCGCGCGGCCTGGCGGCTACGTCCGTTGCCTGGGGCCCGTGGGCCGACGGTGGCATGGCCAAGGGCTGGATCGGCGAACGGCTGGAGCGCCACGGCGTCCGCGTCATGGCACCGGACCTGGCACTGTCCGCGCTGCAACGGGCACTTGATCAGGACGACACCACCGTGGCCGTCACCGACATCGACTGGGAGGTGTTCGCCCACGCCTTCACCTCGGTGCGCGCGCGACCGCTGCTCGACGAGATCCCGGACGCGCAGCGGGCGTTGGCCGTGCGCTCGTCCGAGCACGGCGGCAACGCGTCGCAGTCCGCCGAAGGCCCAAGCCTGATGGAGCAGTTGGCCGCGCTGGGCGAGAGCGAGCAGCGCCGGGGCTTCCTGGAACTGGTCCGGGCCCATGTCGCGATCGTGCTCAACCACGCGAGCCCGGACGACATCGAACCGACGCTCGCGTTCCGGGAGTTGGGCTTCGACTCGCTCACCGCCGTGGAACTGCGCAACGCGCTCAGCGGGGCGGTCGGCAGGCGACTGCCTGCCACCTTGATCTTCGACCACCCGACCCCGGCCGTGCTGGCCGAGCATCTGCGGGCGGGCCTGACCGAGCGTCGTCCGGCCGCCACCGAGGTGGTGCTGCGGTCGACCGACGACGACCCGATCGCGATCGTCGCGATGAGCTGCCGCTTCCCGGGCAATGTGGAGACGCCGGAGGACTTCTGGCAGCTGCTGTCCGGCGGTGTGGACGCGATCGCCGACTGGCCGACCGACCGGGGCTGGGACGTCGAGGCCCTCTACGACCCCGATCCCGGTCAGCCGGGGCGGGTGTCGACGCGCGGCGGCGGCTTCCTGGACCGGGTGTCCTACTTCGACCCGGCGTTCTTCGGTATCTCTCCGCGCGAGGCCCTTGCCATGGACCCGCAGCAGCGGTTGCTGCTGGAGACCTCGTGGGAGGCGTTCGAGCGGGCCGGTATCGACCCGGTGTCCCTGCGCGGCAGCCGGACCGGCGTGTTCGCCGGCACCAACTACCAGGACTACTCCTCCCGTCCGCTGGCAGCCGCCCAGGACGTGGCAGGGCATCTCGGCACCGGCAACTCCGCGAGCGTCATGTCCGGCCGTGTCTCCTACACCTTCGGGTTGGAGGGGCCGGCGGTGACGGTGGACACGGCGTGTTCGTCGGCGCTGGTGGCGTTGCATCTGGCGGTGCAGGCGCTGCGTTCGGGGGAGTGTGATCTGGCGCTGGCGGGTGGTGTGACGGTGATGTCGACGCCGGGTCTGTTCCTGGACTTCAGTCGGCAGCGCGGGTTGGCGGCCGACGGCCGCTGCAAGGCGTTCGCGGATCAGGCGGACGGCGCGGGGTTCTCCGAGGGCGCGGGCATGCTGCTGGTCGAGCGGCTGTCGGACGCACGGCGCAACGGGCACACGGTGCTGGCGGTCGTCGCCGGGTCGGCGGTGAACCAGGACGGCGCGTCGAACGGGTTGACCGCCCCGAACGGTCCTTCGCAGCAGCGGGTGATCCGGCAGGCCCTGGCGGGCGCGGGACTGACCGCGTCCGACGTCGACGTCGTCGAGGCGCACGGTACCGGAACCTCCCTCGGTGACCCGATCGAGGCGCAGGCGCTGCTCGCGACCTACGGTCAGGGACGCCCAGTGGACCGGCCGGTGTGGCTGGGCTCGGTGAAGTCGAACATCGGCCACACCCAGGCGGCTGCCGGTGCGGCCGGTGTGATCAAGATGGTGCTGGCCCTCCAGCACGGCGTGCTGCCGCAGACCCTGCACGTCGACGAGCCGTCCACGCACGTGGACTGGTCGGCGGGCGCGGTCGAGCTGCTGACCGCCCCGCGCGAGTGGCCCGCGGACGAGGGCCGACCCCGCCGAGCGGGCGTGTCCTCGTTCGGCATCAGCGGCACCAACGCGCACACCATCCTGCAGGAGGCCCCGCGCGAGCCGGCCCTGCACGAGGAGGAGCGCACACCGGACGAACCGGTGAC
Organism: Streptacidiphilus sp. EB103A; assembly: GCF_041261405.1. Classification (NCBI taxonomy): domain Bacteria; kingdom Bacillati; phylum Actinomycetota; class Actinomycetes; order Kitasatosporales; family Streptomycetaceae; genus Streptacidiphilus; species Streptacidiphilus sp. EB103A. The sequence goes on from NZ_JBGCAQ010000002.1 coordinate 183,303, forward strand.
ACGGCCGAGCGTCGTCCCGTGGGTGCTGAGCGGCAGAACCGCCGAAGCACTGCGCGGCCAGGCAGAGCGGTTGACCGCGTTCGTCGATGACGAGTCGGGATTGCACGACGTCGGTGCCTCGCTGGTGACGACGCGGTCGGTGTTCGAACACCGCGCGGTGGTGCTGGGCGGTGACCGCGCGGAACTGCTGAGCGGGCTCGCCACGGTGGCGGACGGCGGGAGCGCGCTGAACGCGGTGGTGGGATCGGCCCGTTCGGGCGGCCGGACGGCGTTCCTGTTCGCCGGTCAGGGTTCGCAGCGGTTGGGCATGGGCCGGGAGTTGTATGAGGCGTTCCCGGTGTTCGCCGAGGTCTTCGACGCGGTCTGCGCGCTGGTTGACGCTCCGCTGCGTGAGGTGGTGTTCGGCGCGGATGCCGAGGCGCTGAACGACACGGCGTTCGCGCAGCCGGCGCTGTTCGCGGTCGAGGTGGCGTTGTTCCGGCTGGTCGAGTCCTGGGGGATCACCCCGGACTACCTGGTCGGCCACTCGATCGGCGAGCTGGCCGCGGCCCATGTGGCGGGCGTGTTGACGCTGGAGGACGCCTGCCGCCTGGTCGTGGCGCGTGGTCGGTTGATGCAGGCACTGCCGGCCGGCGGCGCGATGGCGGCACTCCAGGCGTCCGAGTCAGAGATTGTGCCGCTCCTGGGTGACGGTGTCGGTATCGCGGCCGTCAACGGCCCGAACGCCGTCGTGGTCTCCGGTGCCGAGGCCGCAGTCGAGGAGCTCGCCGAACACGTCCGGGGCCTGGGCCGCAAGGCGACCCGGCTGCGCGTCAGTCACGCCTTCCACTCCCCGCTGATGGAGCCGATGCTCCAGGAGTTCCGCCAGGTAGCGGACAGCCTCACCTACCAGGATCCCCGCCTCGCCGTGGTCTCCAATGTCACCGGTGAACTGGCCACGGCCGAGCAGCTGATGTCACCCGAGTACTGGGTCGCGCATGTCCGGCAGGCGGTCCGCTTCGCCGACGGGGTGCGCTGGTTGGAGCAGCACAAGGTCACCCGCTTCCTGGAGCTGGGCCCCGACGGCACGCTGACCGCGATGGCCCTGGGCTGCCTGGCCGACGACGACGCCCTGCTGGTCCCGGCCCTGCGCAAGGACCGCCCGGAGGTCACCGCCCTGCTCACCGCCGTCGCCGGGCTGTTCACCCACGGCGTCGACGTCGACTGGGCGGCCCTCTTCCCCGGCGCCGGACGCGTCGAACTGCCCACCTACGCCTTCCAGCGCACCCGCTACTGGCTCGACGGAGCACCCTGGACCGGCGACCTGGGCGCGGCCGGACTCGACGACGCCGGGCATCCCCTGCTCGGCGCCGCCGTCACCCTGGTGGAGTCCGGCAGCGTGGTGTTCACCGGCAGGCTCGCCACCCGGTCCCACCCCTGGCTCGCGGACCACGCGGTGCTGGGCCGGGTGATCCTGCCCGCCACCGCCTACCTGGACCTCGCCATCCACGCCGGCGACCACGTCGGCTGCAGCCGCCTGGCCGAACTGACCCTGGAGACACCGCTCGTGCTGCCCGAGCACGGCGCCGTCCAACTGCAACTGGAGGTGCACGAGGCCGACGACTCCGGGCAGCGACCGTTCACCGTGCACTCGCGGCCGACCGAGGCGGCCCCCGACGAGCCATGGACCCGCCACGCCCAGGGCCTGCTGACCCAGGAGGCCGCGGCGCAGCCCGGGCCGGCCTCGACGGTCTGGCCCCCGACCGGCGCGACCCCGATGCCGACCGAGGACTGGTACCAGCGCTTCGCGCAGTCCGGTTTCTCCTACGGGCCGGCCTTCCAGGGCCTGCAAGCCGTCTGGGAACGCGGCCCGGAGATCTTCGCCGAGGTCGCCATCCCCGAGCAGCACCGCGCCGAGGCCGCCCGCTACGGCCTGCACCCCGCGCTGCTGGACGCGGGGCTGCAGTCGCTCCTCGTGGGCGCCCTGGTCGGCACGGAGGGCGTCTCGTCGGACCCTATGCTGCCGTTCGCCTGGAGCGGGGTGTCGCTGCACGCCGTGGGCGCCACCGCACTGCGCGCCCACCTGGCGCCGACCGGCCGCCACGACGAGTACTCCGTCACCGTGACGGACACCGTCGGCGAACTGGTCGCCACCGCCGAAACCCTGGTGCTGCGCAAGGTCGCAGCGGACCAGTTGCACTCGGGCCCCGGCGCCCGGGACTCGCTGCTGAAGCTGGACTGGCAGGTGTCCACCTCCGAGCTGCTGATCCCGGCGGCCGAGACGCTGCGCTGGGGCCTGCTGGGCCAGGGCGGTCGCGGCGTCGCCGCGGCGCTGGACACCGGAGGCGTCCAGCTGGAGTCCTACGCCGACATCGACTCCCTCGCCGCTGCCTTCGACACCGGCATGACGATGCCCGAGGCCGTCCTGCTGGTCTGCGACAGCGACGTCCATCGCGCCATGGCCGTGCCCGAGGCGGTGCGCGCGCTGCTCACCGACGTCCTCGACGTCTGCCGCCGCTGGGTCACCGACGAACGGTTCGTCACCTCCCGGCTGGTGATCGTCACCGAAGGGGCGATCGCGGCAGAATCCGGCGAGGATGTGACGGACCTGGCGGCGGCATCCGTCTGGGGTCTGGTCCGATCCGCCCAGCTGGAGCACCCCGGCCGACTGCAGCTGATCGACCTGCCCGGCAGCGAGACCTCGCTGCCCGACCTGCTCGCCGCCATCGCCGCCGCGCACCCGCAGGCGGTGCTGCGCGACGACGCCCTGCGGCTGGCCGCGCTGACGCCGGTTCAGAGCGGCGCGGCGGCCGACCGCGCCACCATCGACCCGAACGGCACCGTGCTCGTCACCGGCGCGACCGGCGCCCTGGGCAGCCTGATGGCCCGTCACCTCGTCGCCGCGCACGGAGCCCGCCACCTGCTGCTCACCAGCCGCAGCGGCCCCGACGCGCCGGACGCCGACGCGCTCGTCGCCGAGCTGACCGGCCAGGGCGCGGACGTCCGGCTGGTGTCCTGCGACGCCGCCGACCGAACGGCCGTCATCGAACTGCTGGGAACCGTGCCCGCCGAGCACCCGCTCACCGCCGTCGTGCATGTCGCCGGCGTCGTGGACGACGGGACGCTCACCACCATCAGCGCCGGCCAACTGGACCGGGTGCTCCGGCCCAAGGCCGACGCCGCCTGGCTGCTGCACGAACTCACCGCGGAGCTGGACCTGTCCGCGTTCGTGCTGTTCTCCTCGGCGGCTGGAACCTTCGGCTCGGCGGGCCAGTCCGCCTACGCCGCCGCCAACACCTTCCTGGACGGGCTGAGTCAGCACCGCCGCGCGGTGGGCCTGCCGGCCACCTCGCTGGCCTGGGGGCTGTGGGGCGGCAGCGCCGGGATGACCGCGGGTCTCACCGACACCGACCTGGAGCGGATGGCCCGCAACGGGATGCGCCCGCTGTCCCCGGAGGAGGGCCTGGCGCTGTTCGACGCCGCACTGAGCGTCCCGGACGCCGCGCTCGTCGCGCTGGGGCAGGGCGCGGTGCGGGGCGGCAACGGCGCGGTGCTGCGCCCGGTGGCCAGGCCCGCCGGACGGCGGACCGCCGACGGGACCGCCCCCGTCTCGCTGGCCGCGCAGCTGTCCGGCCGCACCGAGGACGAGCGGCGGCAGATCCTGCTCGACCTGGTGCGCGGTCAGGTGGCCGCCGTCCTCGGCCATGCCTCGGTCGCGGACATCACCCCGGACCGGCACTTCGCCGAGCTGGGCTTCGACTCGCTGACCGCCGTGGAGCTGCGCAACCAGCTCAACGCGGTCACCGGGCTGCGGCTGCCGCCCACGCTGGTGTTCGACTTCGACGCCCCCGACGCGCTGGCCGACCACCTGACCGAGGAGCTCGTCGCTGACGACTCCCCGAGCGCGGGCGGCACCGCGGAGGCCGCGCCCGCCCCGGGCCAGAGCGCCCACAGCGCCCAGTCCGAGGACACTCTGGGCGCCCTGTTCCGCAAGGCCTGCGAGCTCGACCGGATCGACCAGGGCTTCGCCCTGCTGCAGGCGGCCGCCGAGCTGCGCCCGGTCTTCAACGGTCCGGCCGACCTGGACCGCGCCCCCAGGGGCGTCAAACTGGCCGCCGGCGGCGCCGAGGCCGGAGTGAGCCTGATCTGCTTCAGCTCCTACGTCGCCCTGGCCGGGGTCCACCAGTACGCCCGCTTCGCCGCCACCTTCCGCGGCGAACGCGACGTCTGGGCGCTGCCCACCCCCGGCTTCGGCCGCGGTGAGTCGCTCCCGGCCTCGCTCGAAGCCGTCGCCCAGGTGCAGGCGGAGGCAGTGCTGCGGTGCGCGGCCGGCAAGCCCTTCGTGCTGCTCGGATCGTCCTCCGGCGGGATCCTGGCCCTTGCCGCCGCCCACTACCTGGAGCAGGCCGGCACGCCCGCCGCGGCGGTCGTCCTGCTGGACACCTACATGCCCGGCGTGGACTCGCCGTTCATCCGCTTCACCGGCGAGATGATCGGCGGCATGTTCGACCGGGAGTCGATGTTCGCCTATATGGACAGCGACCGCCTGAGCGCCATGAGTTGGTACATCCGCGTCGTGGGCGAGTGGGCCCCCGACGACCTGGCCGCCCCGGTGGTGCTGGTACGCCCCACCGAGGCGCCGGTGACGGTCGAGCAGGCCGGCCCGCTGCGGCCGGAGGAGTGGCAGAGCAGCTGGGACAAGGCGACGAAGGTCGTCGATGTCGCCGGAAACCACTTCACCATGATGGAGTCCCACGCCGGGACCACGGCCGAGGCCGTGCTGACCTGGTTGGGCGACCTGCTGCCGTCCGACCCGGCGACCGGCGACCGATCCGAGGGAGCATGATGCGCGTCCTGTTCGTCACCCTGTCCGAGAAGTCTCACCTGTTCTGCATGACGCCGCTGGCATGGGCGTTGACCACGGCAGGACACGAGGTGCGGGTGGCCAGCTCGCCGCGGCTGACCGCGACGATCACCGGCACCGGGTTGACCGCCGTCCCGGTCGGGGAGGACCACGACATCTACAAGGACATGACCGCCTACCGTGAGTCGCAGGACTTCGCCAGCACGAACTGGAGCCGCTGCGAGCCCGGCCAGGTGGACTGGGCCGAACTGCGCGAGCGCTACGAGCTGAGCGTGCCCTACGCCTTCGCCGTCTACAACGACTCCATGGTCGAGGACCTGGCGGCCTTCGCCGAGAGCTGGAAGCCGGACCTGGTGGTGCGCGACCCGCTCGCCTACGCCGGCGCCATCGCGGCACGGATCAGCGGCGCGGCCCACGCCCGGTTGATGTGGTGCGAGGACGTCTGGGGGCGCACCCGGAACACCTACCTGGAGCTGATGGCAGCCGCCCCGGAGGGAGAGCGGGTGGACCCGCTGGCCGACTGGCTGACCGAGCAGTCCAAGCCCTTCGGCTTCGGCTGCGACGAGGAGATGCTGCACGGCCAGGCCACGATCACCTCGCTGCCGGGAAGCGTGCGGATGTCGACCGCCTCCACCGAACTGTCGATGCGTCATATCCCCTACAACGGCCCGGCCGTGGTGTGGGACTGGCTGCGGGACGCGCCGAAGCGGCCGAGGGTGTGCCTGAGTCTCGGGGCGTCCAACACCGAGGACTACGGCGGCGACTACGTGTCGGTGCCGGACATCCTCGAATCTCTGTCGGGCGAGGACCTCGAAGTCGTGGCAGCGCTGCTGCCGGCTCAGCGCGAGGCCCTCGGCGCGGTGCCCGAGAACGCCCGGGTGGTCGACTCGGTCGCCCTGCACACCCTGCTCCCGAGCTGCTCGGCGGTGATCCACCACGGCGGCTACGGCTCCTACGCGACCGCGCTGGTCTGCGGCGTGCCGCAGTTGATCGTGTCGACGTCCGTCTCCGACCACGTGCTGCGGGCGCAGACCCTGGAGCGGAGCGGGGCCGGCCTCTATCTGCACCACCGCGACGTCACCGCCGACCAGGTACTCGCGAGCATCCGCCGGATGACCACCGAGCCGGGCTTCGCGGACGCCGCCGAGCGGCTGCGCGCGGAGTCCGAGTCCATGCCGAGCCCGCACGACCTGGTGCCCGTCCTGGAGCGGATGGCAGCCTCCCGCTGAGGCCCGAAGCCCCTGAAGCCCCTGAAGTTCTACCCGACCCGGCCCCGGGGCGAGGCCCCGGTTCGCCTGACCATGATGATGAGGAGAGACCGATGAAGATCACGATCGACCGGCAGCGCTGCGTGGGCGCCGGGAACTGTGTGATGGCCGCCGACGCGGTGTTCGAGCAGAACGAGTCGGACGGCCTGGTGGAACTGCTGCTCAGCAACCCGCCCGAGCATCTGCTCGGTCACGTCCGCGAGGCCGAACTGATCTGCCCCTCCGGCGCGATCGGGCTCGACGAGAACGCCTGAACCACGCCTGCCTCGGCCGACAGCCGACAGCCCGACCGCCCTCACGGCGGTCGGGCTGTCGGCTGAGACCGGGCCGAACGGTCAGCGGTTGCTCGACCGGGCGTCCTGGCCGACTGTCGCCTGCTCGGCGGAGTCCGGGGCCGCGTCCGCCCCCGGACCGCCGGCTGCGAGGATCTCCCAGAGGCCGGAGTTGGCGTGGTAGATGTTGGTGATCACCAGCAGGATCAGGGTGAAGACGCCGTACTGGATTCCGTTCCACAGCGGGACCATGTTGACCGGCAGGGCGTAGGCGATGCCCACCCGCAGGCCGGCGTCCAGGATCAGACCCACGCCCCAGAAGACCGTGGAGACCTGCCAGATCCGGCGGAACCGCGGCACCCGGTCCCACAGATCGTCCCAGGTCGCCGACCCGTTGGAGAACCGTCGCTCCAGCAGCGGACGGGAGAAGCTGAAGGCCAGCGGCCGTCGGCCCCACAGCGAGACCAGGAAGCCCACGCCGGCCACGCCGGTCAGCCACCCCTCCTTGAACAGCAGGAACCGGGGGCTGTTGGTGATCAGAGAGGCGATGATGCTCAGCACCATGACGGCCGCGACGAACAGCCCCAGCGAGTCGACCTTCCGCTTCCTGGCGAACTTCACCACCGTGCTCAGCAGCGGCGGTACCGTCCCGGCGGTGAGGGCGAGCACGTTCCCGACGCCGACCGCGTGCAGGCCGTAGTAGAGGGCGATCGGACCGGCCAGGTCGACCACCAGCATGCCGACCACGTGCAGACCGAGGTTGCCCTGGGGCTCTTCGCTGTTGCTCATGTGCACTCCAGTGCATCCTGGCGCGTGGCCAATTCGAACAAGGTCACCAGTTCCCGCGCGTAGTGGCGCAGGTCCAGATCGGGGTCGGACTCCAGCATGAACGGCAGCCCGTCGACGGCTCGCTGAATGGTCGTCGCCATCACGTGTGCGTCGAAGTCGCGGAACTCGCCGTCGGACTGACCCTCGCGCAGGATGCCCTCGACCGTGGAGACGACACTCTGGTCGGTCGCCGCGTCGTAGTGCAGCCCACCGCTGAGGAAGATCGACAGCAGTGCCTTCATCTGCGTGCGATGGCTCGCGACGAACTCGACCTTGGCCTCGATGTAGGCGCGCAGCGCCGCCGCCGCCGTGCCCTGGCCGTCCACCTTGTCGGACATGAAGGCGCCGAGCGCGGACGAGACCTCCCGGACCACCTGCTGGATCAGCTCGTCCTTGCCGGCGAAGTGGTACGAGATCAGCCGCGTGCTGCTCAGCTCCGCCCGTTCCGCGATCCGCGCGAACGAGGCCCGTGGGAAACCGACCTCGGCGATGGTCTCTATCGCGGCTTGCACGATCTGCGCCCGCCGGGCCGTGGTCGTGAACGGTCGCCTGTCCTCGTCCACGCTACTTACATGCATGAGTAAAAAGTACGTCGCCCAGGTAACGCTTGTCGAGGCTGTTCCGCCGGGCTCCCTGGAATTCCCTAGACAACACCGGCGGCACGCGACCGCCCAGGAACGGCGGTGCTAGCGTCCGAGCCCGAGACCGGCCTGCGGACCGTCGCCCGGCCGGACCCGATGGCGCTTCGTTCGGATTCGCAAGGTGGAGGCTGTGCCCGTGTTGCCAGAAGACGGACGTTCCCTGCACGACGCCGTAGCAGTGGTCGGAATCGCCTGCCGCCTTCCGAAGGCCTCCAGTCCGGATGAGTTCTGGCAGCTGCTGCGCGCCGGCGAGAGCGCCGTGGTCCAGGCCCCGGAAGGCCGCTGGGACACGGACGCGCTGTTCGACGCGGACCCCTCCGCGCCCGGCAAGGCGAACAGCCGCTGGGGCGGCTTCCTCGACCAGGTCGACCGGTTCGATCCCGGATTCTTCGGTATCTCGCCGCGCGAGGCCGTGGCGATGGACCCCCAGCAGCGGCTGGTCCTGGAGCTCGGTTGGGAGGCCCTGGAGCAGGGCGGGATCGTCCCGCGCAGGCTGCGCGGCAGCCGCACCGGCGTGTTCGTGGGGGCCACCTGGGACGACTATGCGACGCTCTCGCACCAGCAGGGTCTGGAAGGCATCGGCCCGCACACCTTCACCGGGCTCAACCGCGCCATCATCGCCAACCGGCTCTCCTACATCCTCGGCCTGCGCGGTCCGAGCCTCACCGTGGACACCGGCCAGTCCTCCTCCCTGGTCGCCGTGCACCTGGCGTGCGAGAGCCTGCGGCGGGGCGAGTCCGAGCTCGCCCTCGCGGGTGGCGTCAACCTGACCCTCGCCCCCGACAGCCTGGTCGCCTCGGCCAAGTTCGGCGGTCTGTCCCCGGACGGCCGCTGCCACACCTTCGACGCCCGGGCGAACGGCTACGTCCGGGGCGAGGGCGGCGGGCTCGTCGTGCTCAAGAAGCTGTCGCAGGCCATCGCCGACGGCGACCCGATCCATTGCGTGATCCGCGGCAGCGCGGTCAACAACGACGGCGGCGGCGAGGGCCTGACCGCGCCCGAACGCGCGGCCCAGGAGGACGTGCTGCGGCGCGCGTACCGGGCGGCGGGGGTCGACCCCGCGGACGTTCAGTACGTCGAACTGCACGGCACCGGAACGAAGCTGGGCGATCCGATCGAGGCCGCCGCACTCGGCGCGGTGCTCGGCGGGGCCCGCGCGGACGATGCACCGCTGGTGGTCGGCTCCGCGAAGACGAACGTCGGGCACCTGGAGAGCGCGGCCGGGATCACCGGTCTGCTCAAGGCCGTCCTGTCGATCAGCCGACGCGAGATTCCGGCCAGCCTGAACTTCGAGAGGCCCAACCCGGACATCCCGCTGGACGCCCTGAACCTTCGGGTCTCCACCGAACTGAGCTCCTGGCCGCAGGCGGACCAGCCGCTGCTGGCCGGCGTGAGCGCGTTCGGCATGGGCGGGACCAACTGCCATGTGGTGCTGTCCGAGTGGGCCGGAGCGGGAGACACCGGAAACCCGGGCGACGCGCTCGGCGGCGGCCCCGTGGTGGTGGACGTCCCGACGGTGCCCTGGGTGGTGTCGGGACGCACCGAGGAGTCGCTGCGCGCCCAGGCCGGCCGGCTGCTGGCGCAGGTCGACGCCGACCCGACGTCGTCCATCTCCGACATAGGCTTCTCTCTGGCCGCCACCAGGACCGGTTTCGAACACCGTGCCGTGATCACGGGTCAGGACCCGGAGGAACTCCGGCGCGGCCTGCGGGCGCTGGCCGAGGGCCGCAGCGTGCCGGGACTGGTCGAGGGCCGGTCGACCGCCGGCGCCGCTCAGGGCGCCGGCAGCGCCCCGGTGGTGTTCGTGTTCCCCGGGCAGGGCGCCCAGTGGGTCGGCATGGGCCGTGAGCTGCTGGAGCACTTCCCCGCCTTCGCCGCGCGGATGCAGGAGTGCGCGGACGCGTTGGACCCCTGGGTCGACTGGTCGTTGATGGACGTGCTCCGCGGGGCCGAGGGTTCCCCCGCGGTGGACCACGTGGACGTGGTGCAGCAGGTCTCCTGGGCGGTCATGGTCTCGCTCGCGGAGCTGTGGCGCTCCTTCGGTGTGGTTCCCGCCGCGGTGATGGGCCATTCACAGGGCGAGATCGCCGCCGCGTGCGTGTCGGGCGCCCTGTCGCTGACCGACGGCGCACGGGTCGTGGCCCTGCGTCGGCGGGCGATCTCGGCCATCGCCGGGCTTGGCGGAATGGTCTCCTTGCCGTTGACCCTGGCAGCGGTCGAGGAACTGCTGGTCCGCTGGGCGGGCCGGCTCGTGGTCGCCGCGGTGAACGGACCGGTGTCGGTCGTGGTGGCCGGTGACGCGGACGCCCTGGTGGAGTTGCAGGCCTGGGCCGACAGCGAGGGCATCCGGGCCCGCCGGGTGCCGATCGACTACGCCTCGCACTCGGTGCACGTCGAGGCCCTCAAGGACGAACTGTCGGTCCTGCTGGCAGGCCTGACGCCGGGTCCGGGCGAGGTTCCCTTCTTCTCCACCGTGGACGCCGCCTTCGTGGACCCGACGACCCTGGACGGCACCTACTGGTACCGGAACCTGCGGCAGCCGGTGCGCTTCGAGGAATCCGTCCGGGCCCTGGTCGAGCAGCGGTACGACCTCTTCGTCGAGGTCAGCTCCCACCCCGTGCTGACCGCCGGCATAGCGGAGACCGTGGACGCGGCCGACCTGGAAGCACCCGCGATCGGGACGCTGCGCCGGGCCGACGGCGGCCCGGCACGGATGCTCGCCTCACTGGCCGAGGCCTACGCGCACGGCGCCGAGGTCGACTGGGCAGCACTGTTCGCCGGCACCGGAGCGCGCCGGGTCGAACTGCCGACCTACGCCTTCCAGCGCCGCCGCTACTGGCTCGGTGCCGCTCCCGCGACGCGCGCGGCCACCCCTGCTGCGGCGGCGGCTGCTGTCGCTCCCGCGGCACCGGCGGAGGCACTGGCGGCCCCCGCGGCCCCGGAGGCGACCGACGCGCGGCGTCGCAGCGCGCTCCTCGACCTGGTGCGCACCCATGTCGCGATCATCCTGAGCCACGAGTCCGCGGACCAGGTGGCATCCCGGAACACCTTCAAGGACCTCGGGTTCGACTCGCTGACCTCCGTGGACCTGCGCAACCGGCTGAAGCTGGCGACCGGGCTGAAGTTGCCGTCCTCGCTGCTCTTCGACTACCCGACTCCGGTGGCTCTGGCGGCCCATCTCGCCAACACCCTGCACGGCGGCCCCGAGGCCGCCGCGGACACCCTGCTGCCCCCGGTGGTGGCGGGGGACGACGATCCGGTCGTGATCGTTGGGATGGCGTGCCGTTTTCCCGGCGGGGTGGAGTCGCCGGAGGACCTGTGGCGGTTGGTGATCGAGGGCGGCGACGGGATCGGCGGCTTCCCGACCGATCGCGGCTGGGATCTGGAAGGGCTGTTCGCCGCCGAACCGGGGGTGCCGGGGCGGTCGTATGTGCGGGACGGTGGGTTCCTGTACGGGGCGGGCTCGTTCGATGCGGGGTTGTTCGGGATTTCGCCGCGTGAGGCGGTGGCGATGGATCCGCAGCAGCGGTTGCTGCTGGAGACCTCGTGGGAGGCCCTGGAGCGAGCGGGCATCGATCCGGGTTCGCTGCGCGGCAGCCGCACGGGTGTGTTCGCCGGAGCCATGGGTCAGGACTACGGGTCATACCTGCGGGGAACCTCGGAGGAGTCCGACGGCTACCTGCTGACCGGCACTACCAGCAGTGTGATCTCCGGCCGGGTCTCCTATGCCTTCGGTCTTGAGGGGCCGGCTGTGACGGTGGACACGGCGTGCTCGTCGTCGCTGGTGGCGTTGCACCTGGCGGTGCAGTCGCTGCGGTTGGGCGAGTGCGACCTGGCGTTGGCCGGTGGTGTGACGGTGATGTCGACGCCGGAGATGTTTGTGGAGTTCAGTCGGCAGCGGGGGTTGGCTGTCGACGGCCGGTGCAAGGCGTTCGGTGCGGGCGCCGACGGCACGGCGTGGGCCGAGGGTGTGGGCGTCCTGCTGGTGGAGCGGTTGTCGGACGCGCGCCGCCGAGGCCATGCGGTGCTGGCTGTGGTGGCGGGATCCGCGGTGAACCAGGACGGTGCGTCGAACGGGCTGACGGCGCCCAACGGCCCCTCGCAGCAGCGGGTGATCAGGCAGGCGCTGGCCGGTGCCGGGCTGGCGGCGACGGATGTCGACGCGGTGGAGGCGCACGGCACCGGGACCACGCTGGGTGACCCGATCGAGGCGCAGGCACTGCTGGCGACCTACGGCCAGGGCCGGGAGGCGGACCGGCCGCTATGGCTCGGCTCGTTGAAGTCGAACATCGGACACTCCCAGGCGGCTGCGGGTGTGGGTGGTGTGATCAAGATGGTGCTGGCGATGCGGCACGGGGTGCTGCCCCGCACCCTGCACGCGGAGGTGGCATCGCCGCATGTGGACTGGTCTGCCGGTGACGTCGAGCTTCTGACGGAGCAGCGGGAGTGGCCGGAGCTCGGTCGTCCGCGTCGGGCGGGTGTGTCCTCGTTCGGGATCAGCGGGACCAACGCGCACGTCATCGTGGAACAGGCCCCCGTGGCTGCGGCCGACGAGGAGCCGGCCCGGCCCGAGGAGGCGTCGGCGCCCGCGCTGAACCTGCCCGTCGTCCCGGTGGTGCTCTCGGGCGCGAGCGGTGAGGCGCTGCGCGGACAGGCCGAGCGGTTGCTGTCGTTCGTGGAGGCGGATCCGGGGCTGGCACCGGCCGACCTGGGTCTCTCGTCGGCGGTGACGCGGTCATCACTGGAACAGCGATCGGTGCTGCTCGCGGCGGACCGGTCGGAGATCCTGCGCGGTCTGCGGTCGCTCATCGCCGGGAAGGCCGACCCGAATGTGGTGTCGGGGTCGGCCCGGTCGGAGGGTCGGACGGCGTTCCTGTTCGCGGGGCAGGGTTCGCAGCGGTTGGGGATGGGCCGGGAGTTGTATGCGGCGTTCCCGGTGTTCGCGGCGGCGTTCGACGCGGTGTGTGAGCTGGTGGATGCTCCGCTGCGCGAGGTTGTCTTCGGGGATGACGCGGAGGCGTTGAACGGAACGGCGTTCGCGCAGCCGGCGTTGTTCGCGGTTGAGGTGGGGCTGTTTCGGTTGGCGGAGTCGTGGGGGGTGCGACCGGACTTCCTCATGGGCCATTCCATCGGCGAGCTGGCTGCCGCGCATGTGGCGGGAGTGATGTCGCTGGAGGATGCGTGCCGCCTGGTGGTGGCTCGGGGTCGGTTGATGCAGGCGCTGCCCGCCGGTGGCGCGATGGTGGCATTGCAGGCCTCCGAGGCGGAGGTGCTGCCGCTGCTGGGCGACGGGGTCGGAGTTGCGGCGGTCAACGGCCCGAACGCGGTCGTGATCTCCGGCGCGGAGGCCGCCGTCAAGAAGGTTGCCCAGCAGGTGCGGGCGATGGGACGCAAGGCGACCCGGCTGCGGGTGAGCCACGCGTTCCACTCGCCGCTGATGGAGCCGATGCTCGCCGACTTCCGCCAGGTGGCGGAGAGCGTGGAGTACCAGGAGCCGCAGCTGGCGATCGTCTCCAACGTCAGCGGCGAACTCGCCACCGCAGGGGAGTTGGCCTCACCCGAGTACTGGGTGTCCCACGTCCGGCAGGCCGTCCGCTTCGCTGACGGCATCGCGTGGCTGGAGCGGAACGGCGTCACCCGGTTCCTGGAGCTGGGTCCCGACGGCACGCTCACCGCGATGGCGCAGGCCTGCCTGGCGGTGGACGGGCTGCTGGTCCCCGCGCTGCGCAAGGGACGACCCGAGGCCGCGGCGCTGCTCTCGGCCGTGTCCGGGCTGTTCACGCACGGCGTCGAGGTGGAGTGGTCGGCCCTGTTCGCCGACACCGGCGCGCGCCGGATCGGCCTGCCCACGTATGCCTTCCAACGGCGCCACTTCTGGCCGAAGGCCGTACCCGCCTCGGGCGACGCGGCCGGCCTGGGTCTGACGGCCGCCGACCATCCGCTGCTGGGCGCGGCGGTGGAACTGGCGGGCGGTGGCGGCTACCTGCTCACCGGTCGGTTGTCGTTGCAGTCGCACGGGTGGTTGGCGGACCACCGCGTCGCGGATGTGGTCGTGTTCCCGGGGACAGGATTCCTGGAACTGGCGGTACGGGCCGGTGACGAGGTCGGTTGCGGACGCGTGGAGGAGCTGACGATCGCGGCGCCCCTGCTCGTACCGGAACATGGCGGAGTCCAGTTGCAGGTCGTGGTGGGTGCACCGGAGCAGTCCGGTGAGCGCACACTGGACATCTACTCGCGAGGTGACGGTGCGTCGAATGACGTTCCGTGGGTGCTGAACGCGAGCGGCTCGCTGGCGGACGATGCCCCGGCGCGCGCGGGCGGTGCGCTCGACAGCGATGCGTTCGACTTCGAGGTGTGGCCGCCGGTGGGCGCGGTGGCCGAGTCCGTCGACGGTGTGTACGAGCGGTTCGCCGAGGTCGGTTACGCCTACGGGCCCACCTTCCGGGGCCTGCAAGCGCTGTGGCGGCGCGGCGACGAGGTCTTCGCCGTCGTGGACCTGCCCGAGGACCACGAGGCGCTCGCGGGGGCGTTCGGTCTGCACCCCGCGCTGCTGGACGCGGCTCTGCACGCTGTTCTGCTGAGCGGGCCGGCCTCGGGCGTGGGTGCGCTGCGCCTGCCGTTCTCCTGGGGCGGAGTCTCGCTCGCGGCAGCCGGTGCGCGCACGTTGCGGGTGCGCGTGGCGCAGCTCGGTGCGGACACCGTTTCGCTGGAGCTGGCGGACGGGGTCGGCGGCGCGGTCGCCGAGGTCGAGTCCTTGGTGCTGCGGGAGGCCTCGGGTGAGTCGCTCGGTGCGGCGGCCCGTGGTGGCGCGTTTCGCGACGGGTTGTTCCAGGTGGACTGGGTGGCGTCGGCGGTGGACGCTGCGGGTGGAGGCAGCTGGGTCGAGGCGGCGGATCCGGCTGAGCTGGACGGGGTGGTCACCGGCGATGTGCTGGTGCGGGTCGCGGCGGAGCCGGGTGCTGTGCGAGCGGTGACCGGTCGGGTGCTGGGGGTCGTGCAGGAGTGGTTGGCCGAGGAGCGGTTTGCCGGGGCGCGGTTGGTTCTGGTCACCGAGGGTGCGGTCGGGGTGGGCCGTGAGGTGCCGGATCCCGTGCTGGCGGCTGTGTGGGGTCTGGTGCGTGCGGCGCGGGCGGAGAACCCGGGTCGGTTCGCGCTGCTGGATATTGATGGTGCGTCAGAGTCATGGGCGGCCGTGCCGGGTGCCCTGGCCAGTGGTGAACCGGAGTCGGCGGTGCGCGGGGGCGCGGTCTTCGTGTCGCGGTTGGCGCGGACGACCTCCGAGGGGTTGGCGGTTCCGGGGGAGGGTGGGTGGCGCCTGGGCATTGTGGAGCAGGGGACCCTGGACGGTCTGGGGCTGGTGGAGTACCCCGCTGCGGTACGGGAGTTGGCGGCCGGTGAGGTGCGGGTGTCGGTGCGTGCTGCGGGGGTGAATTTCCGGGATGTGCTGAACGCGTTGGGGATGTATCCGGGGGACGCGGGTCTTCCGGGTCTTGAGGGTGCCGGTGTGGTGACTGAGGTCGGTCCCGGTGTGGTCGGGTTGGCGGTGGGCGACCGGGTACTGGGTATGTTCCCGGCGGCGTTCGGGCCGGTCGCGGTGGCGGATGCCCGTACGGTGGCGCGGATTCCGGCGGGCTGGTCGTTCACGCAAGCGGCGTCGGTGCCGCTGGTCTTCCTGACGGCCTACTACGCACTGGTGGACCTGGGCGGGTTGCAGCCGGGGGAGAGGGTGCTGGTCCACGCGGCGGCCGGTGGTGTGGGTATGGCGGCTGTGCAGCTGGCCCGTCACTTGGGCGCGGAGGTGTTCGGTACGGCCAGTGCGGGCAAGTGGGCGGCGTTGCGGGGGCTGGGTCTGGACGAGGCACACATCGCCTCCTCGCGTGACCTCGCGTTCGAGGGCGCGTTCGCGGAGGTGACCGGCGGTGCCGGGATGGATGTGGTGCTGGACTCGCTGGCGGGTGAGTTCGTTGATGCCTCGTTGCGGTTGCTGCCGCGTGGGGGCCGGTTCGTGGAGATGGGCAAGACCGATGTGCGTGAGCCGGCTGCGGTTGCTGCCGCGCATCCGGGGGTGGTGTATCGGGCGTTCGACCTGATGGACACCGATCCGGAGCGGCTCGGCGAGATGCTGGCCGTGCTGGTGGAGCTGTTCGAGGCGGGGGTGTTGGTGCCGTCGCCGGTGTCGGTGTGGGATGTGCGTCGGGCGCCGGAGGCGTTCCGCTACCTGAGTCAGGCGAAGAACATCGGCAAGGTGGTGCTGACCCTCCCGGCTGTCCTGGATGTCGAGGGTACGGTGCTGGTCACCGGCGGCACGGGTGGTCTGGGTTCGCTGGTGGCTCGTCGTCTGGTGACGGAGCACGGTGTGCGGCACCTGCTGCTGGCCAGCCGACGGGGTTCGTCGGCGCCGGGTGTCGCGGAGCTGGTGCGGGAGTTGGCGGAGCTCGGGGCAGCGGTGACGGTTGCGGCCTGCGACGCGGCCGACCGGCAGGCACTCGAAGCCCTGCTCGACGCGGTTCCGGCGGAGCATCCGCTGACTGCGGTGGTGCACACGGCCGGCGTGCTGGACGACGGAGTGGTGTCCGCGCTGACCCCGGAGCGCATGGACACCGTCTACCGTCCCAAGGCTGACGCGGCGATGAACCTGCACGAGCTGACGCGGGGTCTGGACCTGGCCGCGTTCGTGCTGTTCTCCTCGGTGATGGGGACGTTCGGCGGCGCCGGCCAGGGCAACTACTCGGCGGCGAACGCGTTCCTGGACGGCCTGGCCCAGGTGCGGCGGGCGGAGGGCCTGCCGGCCGTGTCGCTGGCGTGGGGTCCGTGGGCACCGGGTGCCGGAATGACCAGCGAGCTGAGCGCGGCGGATCTGCGGCGGATGGCGCGCAACGGAATGCTGCCGCTGGGCGCCGAGCAGGGCCTGGGACTGCTCACCACGGTCCTGGAGGCCGGCGCGGCCCTGGAGCGGGCATTGCTGCTGCCGGTGAACCTCGACGTCACGTCCCTGCGGGGGCAGGCTGACACCGTCCCAGCACTGCTGCGGGGCCTGGTGCGGACGCCGACCCGTCGTAGCGCCGCTGTCGGGGCAGGAGTCGGTGCGGGCGGGCGGCTCGAACTGGAGCAGCGGCTGGTCGGGCTGCAGGCGGCGGATCGCGAGCGGGCGGTGCTGGAGCTGGTCTGCGCCCAGGCGGCGGCGGTGCTGGGGCATGCCTCGGCCGGGGATATCGCGTCGGATCAGACCTTCAAGGTTCTCGGCTTCGATTCGCTGACGTCGGTGGAGCTGCGCAACCGGGTGAACACGGTGACCGGCATGCGCCTGCCGGCCACGCTGGTGTTCGACTTCCCGACTCCGGTCGCTCTGGCCAAGCATGTCCTGGCGGAGGTCGTGGGCGACCAGCAGACCGCCTCGGGTGGTCTGCTGCCTGCGGTGGCGATGGCTGTTGACGACGATCCGGTGGTCATCGTGGGGATGGCGTGCCGGTATCCGGGTGGGGTGGAGTCGCCGGAGGACTTGTGGCGGTTGGTGGTTGAGGGCGGGGAGGGGATCGGTGGGTTCCCGACCGATCGTGGTTGGGATCTGGAGGGGCTGTTCGATCCGGAGCCGGGTGTTTCGGGGCGGTCGTATGTGCGTGATGGCGGGTTCCTGTATGGGGCGGTGTCGTTTGATGCGGGGTTGTTCGGGATTTCGCCGCGTGAGGCGGTGGCGATGGATCCGCAGCAGCGGTTGCTGCTGGAGACCTCGTGGGAGGCGTTTGAGCGGGCGGGTATTGATCCGGGTTCGTTGCGGGGCAGCCGGACCGGTGTGTTCGCGGGGGCGATGGGTCAGGACTACGTCTCGCGACTGCGGGGCGCCTCGGACGATTCCGACGGGTATGTGCTGACCGGTACGACGGGCAGTGTGATCTCCGGTCGGGTGTCGTATGCCTTCGGTCTTGAGGGTCCGGCGGTGACGGTGGACACGGCGTGCTCGTCGTCGCTGGTGGCGCTGCACCTGGCGGTGCAGTCGCTGCGGTCCGGCGAGTGCGACCTGGCCTTGGCGGGTGGCGTGACGGTGATGTCGACGCCCGACACCTTTGTCGACTTCAGCCAGCAGCGTGGGTTGGCTGTTGATGGTCGGTGCAAGGCGTTCGGTGCGGGTGCGGACGGTACGGCGTGGGCCGAGGGTGTGGGGATGCTGTTGGTGGAGCGGCTCTCGGACGCGCGGCACAATGGGCATGCGGTGCTGGCGGTGGTGGCCGGCTCGGCGGTGAACCAGGACGGCGCGTCGAACGGGCTCACCGCGCCCAACGGTCCCTCGCAGCAGCGGGTGATCCGCCAGGCGCTGGCGGGTGCCGGGCTCAAGCCGCAGGACGTGGATGCGGTGGAGGCGCACGGCACGGGGACGACGCTGGGTGACCCGATCGAGGCTCAGGCGCTGCTCGCCACATATGGCCAGGACCGTGCGCCCGAGCGTCCGTTGTGGCTGGGGTCGTTGAAGTCGAACATCGGGCATGCGCAGGCGGCTGCGGGTGTCGGCGGTGTGATCAAGATGGTGCAGGCAATGCGGCACGGCGTACTTCCCCGCACCTTGCACGCGGCTGAGCCGTCGACGTACGTGGACTGGTCGTCCGGTGCGGTGGAGTTGCTGACGGAGCAGCAGGAGTGGCCGGAGCTGGATCGTCCGCGTCGGGCGGGTGTGTCCTCGTTCGGAATCAGTGGGACCAATGCGCATGTGATCGTGGAGCAGGCGCCGGTGCCGGTGCCGGAGCCCGTGGTCGAGGAGGCCACCGCGGCGTTGCCGGTGGTGCCAGTGGTGGTGTCGGGTGCGAGCGAGGCGGCGCTGCGGGCCCAGGCCGAGCGGTTGGTGTCCTTCGTGGCGGCGGACCCGGAGCTGGCAGCCGCTGATCTGGGGTTCTCGTCGGCGGTGACGCGGTCCGCGTTGGAGCACCGCGCGGTCGTTCTCGGCGCGGACCGTGACGAGTTGGTGCGCGGGTTGGCAGCGGTGGCGGCCGGCGAGTCGGCTGCGAGTGTGGTGTCGGGGTCGGCCCGGTCGGAGGGTCGGACGGCGTTCCTGTTCGCGGGTCAGGGTTCGCAGCGGTTGGGGATGGGCCGGGAGTTGTATGCGGCGTTCCCGGTGTTCGCGGCGGCGTTCGACGCCGTGTGCGGGCTGGTGGACGCTCCGCTGCGCGAGGTTGTCTTCGGGGAGGACACCGAGCTGCTGAACAGGACGGAGTTCGCCCAGCCTGCGCTGTTCGCCGTTGAGGTGGCGTTGTTCCGGTTGGTGGAGTCGTGGGGGGTGCGTCCGGACTTCCTGGTCGGTCATTCGATCGGTGAGTTGGCGGCGGCGCATGTGGCGGGAGTGTTGTCGCTGGAGGACGCCTGCCGGCTGGTGGTGGCGCGGGGCCGGTTGATGCAGGCGCTGCCGAGCGGTGGGGTGATGGTGGCGCTGGACGCCTCGGAGGCGGAGGTGCTGCCGCTGCTGGAGGGCCTTGAGGGTCAGGTCGGTATTGCGGCGGTCAACGGCCCGAACGCGGTCGTGGTCTCGGGCACGGAGGGCGTGACGCTGGAGGTCGCGGCGCGGATCGAGGCGCTGGGCCGTCGCACCAGGCGGCTGCGGGTGAGCCATGCCTTCCACTCGCCGCTGATGGAGCCGATGCTCGCGGAATTCCGCGAGGTGGCGGAAGGCGTGGAGTATCAGGAGCCGCGCCTGGCGGTGGTCTCGAACGTCACCGGCCGGTTGGCCACGGCGAGGGAGCTCACGTCGCCGGAGTACTGGGTTTCGCATGTGCGGCAGGCGGTTCGGTTCGCTGACGGTGTGAAGTGGCTGGAGCAGAACGGGGTTACCCGGTTCCTGGAGTTGGGCCCCGAGGGGACGCTGACCGCGATGGCGCAGGGCTGCCTGTCGGAGGACTCCACGGGTGTGCTGGTCCCGGCGCTGCGCAAGGACCGTCCCGAGGCGGTCGGTGTGCTGACGGCGGTTGGCCAGTTGCACGTGAATGGTGTGCCGGTGCGGTGGGAGTCGGTGTTCGAGGGCTCGGGCGCGGTTCGGGTCGGGTTGCCGACCTATGCGTTCCAGCGTCGTGCGTTCTGGCCGAAGGCATCGCTGCTGCAGTCGGGTGAACTGGGTTCGGTGGGTCTGGGTTCGGCCGACCATCCGTTGCTGGGTGCGGCGGTGGCGCTGGCGGACGACGGCGGCTTCCTGTTCACAGGAAGGCTGTCGCTGCAGACCCACGGGTGGTTGCGCGATCACGCGGTCGCGGGCGCGGTGGTGTTCCCGGGGACGGGTTTCCTGGAGCTCGTGGTGCGGGCCGGCGAGGAGGTCGGCTGTGAAGGGGTTGAGGAGTTGACGTTGGAGGCGCCGTTGGTGGTGCTGGAGCGTGGTGGGGTGCGGTTGCAGGTGGTGGTGGGTGGTGTGGATGAGTCGGGTCGTCGGTCGGTGGGTGTGTTCTCGCGGGTGGACGATGAGGTGTGGGTGCGGCATGCGTCGGGTGTGGTGAGTGCCGGGGTGGGGGTGGTGGCCGGGTTCGATGGTGGGGTGTGGCCGCCGGTGGGTGCGGTGGCGGTGGGGTTGGAGGGGTTTTACGAGCAGCTGGCGTTGGACGGGTATGCGTATGGTCCGGCGTTCCGGGGGTTGCGGGCGGTGTGGCGTGCGGGTGAGGACATCTTCGCGGAGGTGGAACTGCCCGAGGGGGAGCGCGCTGATGCGTCCGCGTACGGTCTGCACCCGGCCCTCCTGGACGCGGCGCTGCACGCGTGGCTGGCGGTTGGCACCGGGGGCACCTCTCGGCGGGTGAGTCTGCCGTTCTCGTGGAGTGATGTGTCGCTGCGGGCGTCGGGTGCTTCCTCGCTGCGGGTGCGGTTGACGCCGCAGGGTGAGGAATCGTTGGGTCTGTGGGTTGCTGATGGTGCGGGTGAGTTGGTGGCTGGTGTGGGGTCGTTGGTGTTGCGTGAGGTGTCGGCGCAGGCGTTGAGTGCCTCGCGGGGTGGGGTTGATGGGTTGTTCCAGGTGGATTGGTCGCCGTTGCCGGTGGTGGCTGGTGGTGGGGGTGCGGTGGTTGTGGTGGGGGGTCTGGCTGAGGTGGATGTGGCGGCGGTTCCTGCCGATGTGCTGGTGCGGGTGGGGTCGGAGGGGGCGTTGGGGCTGGTGCAGGAGTGGTTGGCTGAGGAGCGGTTTGCCGGGGCGCGGTTGGTTCTGGTCACCGAGGGTGCGGTCGGGGTGGGCCGTGAGGTGCCGGATCCCGTGCTGGCGGCGGTGTGGGGTCTGGTGCGGGCGGCGCGGGCGGAGAACCCGGGTCGGTTCGCGCTGCTGGATATTGATGGTGCGTCAGAGTCATGGGCGGCCGTGCCGGGTGCCCTGGCCAGTGGTGAGCCGGAGTTGGCGGTGCGCGGGGGCGCGGTCTTCGTGTCGCGGTTGGCGCGGACGACTTCCGAAGGGTTGGCGGTTCCGGGGGAGGGTGGGTGGCGCCTGGGCATTGTGGAGCAGGGGACCCTGGACGGTCTGGGGCTGGTGGAGTATCCCGTCGCTGCAAGGAAGTTGGGTGCTGGTGAGGTGCGGGTGTCGGTGCGTGCTGCGGGGGTGAATTTCCGGGATGTGCTCAATGCGTTGGGGATGTATCCAGGGGATGCGGGTCTTCCGGGTCTTGAGGGTGCCGGTGTGGTGACCGAGGTCGGTCCCGGTGTGGCTGGGTTGGGTGTGGGTGATCGGGTGATGGGGTTGTTCCCGGCGGCGTTCGGTCCGGTGGCGGTGGCGGATGCGCGTACGGTGGCGCGGATTCCGGCGGGCTGGTCGTTCACGCAGGCGGCCGCGGTTCCGGTGGCGTTCTTGACGGCCTACTACGCCTTGGTGGATTTGGGTGGCTTGCAGCCGGGGGAGAGGGTGCTGGTGCACGCGGCCGCGGGTGGTGTGGGTATGGCGGCGGTGCAGGTGGCCCGTCACTTGGGTGCGGAGGTGTTCGGTACGGCCAGTGCGGGCAAGTGGGCGGCGTTGCGGGGGCTGGGTCTGGACGAGGCACATATCGCTTCCTCGCGTGACCTCGCGTTCGAGGGCGCGTTCGCGGAGGTGACCGGCGGTGCCGGGATGGATGTGGTGCTGGACTCGCTGGCGGGTGAGTTCGTGGATGCCTCGTTGCGGTTGCTGTCGCGTGGGGGCCGGTTCGTGGAGATGGGCAAGACCGATGTGCGTGAGCCGGCTGCGGTTGCTGCCGCGCACCCGGGTGTGTCGTATCGGGCGTTCGACCTGATGGACACCGACCCGGGGCGGCTCGGCGAGATGCTGGCTGTGCTGGTGGAGCTGTTCGAGGCGGGGGTGTTGGTGCCGTCGCCGGTGTCGGTGTGGGATGTGCGTCGGGCGCCGGAGGCGTTCCGCTACCTGAGCCAGGCGAAGAACGTGGGCAAGGTGGTGCTGACTCTCCCGACTGTCCTGGATGTCGAGGGTACGGTGCTGGTCACCGGCGGCACGGGTGGTCTGGGGTCGTTGGTGGCGCGTCGTCTGGTGACGGTGCACGGTGTGCGGCACCTGCTGCTGGCCAGCCGACGCGGCCCGGCCGCCCCCGGCGCAGCCGAACTCGTCTCGGAACTTACTGGTTTGGGCGCACAGGTCTCGGTGCTCGCCTGTGACATAGCTGACCGGCAGGCACTCGCGGAAACACTGGCGACGGTGTCGGCTGAGCATCCGCTTACTGCGGTGGTGCACACGGCCGGGGTGTTGGACGACGGTGTCGTGTCCGCGCTGACGCCTGAGCGCATGGCTGCTGTCTGCCGTCCGAAGGTGGACGCGGCAACGAATCTGCACGAGCTGACGCAGGGTCTGGATCTGGCCGTCTTTGCGGTGTTCTCCTCGGTTGTGGGGACGTTGGGGAACGCCGGTCAGGCCAACTACGGTGCGGCGAACGCGTTCCTGGACGCTCTGGCGCAGGTGCGCCGTGGGCAGGGTCTTCCAGCTGCTTCGCTGGCGTGGGGTCCGTGGGCGCCGGGCGCCGGAATGACCAGTGGCCTGGGTGATGCGGATCTGCGGCGGATGGCGCGTAGCGGGATGCTGCCGCTGGGTGTCGAGCAGGGCCTGGGCCTGCTCGACACCGTCCTGGATGCCGGGGCGGGTCTGGAGCGGGCGGTGGTGCTGCCGGTGAACCTGGACCTGGCCGCGTTGCGTGCGCAGGGCGAGGCATTGCCGGCGTTGCTGCGGGGCCTGGTCGGTTCGCCGCGTCGCCGCGCGGTGGCTGCGAGTTCGCGGGCGGAGGGTGTGCAGAGTCTTGGTCAGCGGTTGCTGGGGTTGGAGCGGTCCGAGCAGGAGCGGCTTCTTGTCGAGCTGGTGTGCGGTCAGGTCGCGGCGGTGCTTGGGTATGACTCGACGGGTGAGATCGCACCGGAGCAGACGTTCAAGGTGTTGGGCTTCGACTCGTTGACGTCGGTGGAACTGCGCAACCGCGTGAACGCTGTGACGGGCCTACGGTTGCCGGCGACGCTCGTGTTCGATCACCCGACGCCGGTGGCGCTGGCCCGGTTCGTCCTAGGCGAGGTGATGGGCGGGGACGCCGTCGTCGGCGCGGTGCTGCCTGTGCTGGTCGCCGTGGACGATGATCCGATCGTGATCGTGGGGATGGCGTGCCGCTTCCCGGGCGGGGTGGAGTCCCCGGAGGACCTGTGGCGGCTGGTGGTTGACGGAGGGGACGGGATCGGTGAGTTCCCGACCGACCGTGGGTGGGATCTGGACGGACTCTACGACCCGGACCCGGGGGTGTCGGGTCGGACCTACGTGCGCGACGGCGGATTCCTGTATGACGCGGCGTCGTTTGATGCGGGGTTGTTCGGGATTTCGCCGCGTGAGGCGGTGGCGATGGATCCGCAGCAGCGGTTGCTGCTGGAGACCTCGTGGGAGGTGTTCGAGCGGGCAGGCATCGAACCCGGCACGATGCGGGGCAGTCGGACTGGTGTGTTCGCGGGGGCGATCGCGCAGGATTACGGGTCGTTCCTGCGCGGGGCTTCGGAGGAGTCGGACGGCTTCCTGCTGACGGGGAATACCGGCAGTGTGGCGTCGGGTCGGGTGTCGTATGCGTTTGGTCTTGAGGGTCCGGCGGTGACGGTGGATACGGCGTGTTCGTCGTCGTTGGTGGCGCTGCATTTGGCGGCCCAGTCGTTGCGGGCCGGTGAGTGCGATCTCGCTCTGGCGGGTGGTGTGACGGTGATGTCGACGCCGGAGATGTTTGTGGAGTTCAGTCGGCAGCGGGGGTTGGCTGTTGATGGTCGGTGCAAGGCGTTCGGTGCGGGTGCGGATGGGACGGCGTGGGCCGAGGGTGTGGGGATGCTGCTGGTGGAGCGGCTCTCGGACGCCCGCCGTAACGGGCATGCAGTGCTGGCGGTGGTGGCGGGGTCGGCGGTGAACCAGGACGGTGCGTCCAACGGGCTCACCGCGCCGAACGGTCCGTCGCAGCAGCGGGTGATCCGGCAGGCGCTGGCGGGTGCGGGGCTCAAGCCGCAGGACGTGGATGCGGTGGAGGCGCACGGCACGGGGACGACGTTGGGTGACCCGATCGAGGCGCAGGCGCTGCTGGCGACCTACGGCCAGGACCGTGCGCCGGAGCGTCCGTTGTGGCTGGGGTCGTTGAAGTCGAACATCGGGCATGCGCAGGCGGCTGCGGGTGTCGGCGGTGTGATCAAGATGGTGCAGGCGATGCGGCACGGCATCCTGCCCCGCACCCTGCACGCGCAGGTGGCATCGCCGCATGTGGACTGGTCGGCCGGTGACGTCGAGTTGCTGACGGAGCAGCGGGACTGGCCGCAGCTGGATCGTCCGCGTCGGGCGGGTGTGTCCTCGTTCGGGATCAGCGGGACCAACGCGCACGTCATCGTCGAGCAGGCCCCAGTGCCGGAGCCTGTGGTCGAGGAGGCAGTCACTGCGGTGGTGCCGGTGGTGCCGGTGGTGGTGTCGGGTGCGAGCGAGGGCGCGTTGCGTGACCAGGCGCAGCGGCTGGTGTCGTTCCTGGAGGCGGCGGACCCGGCGTTGGTGGATCTGGGGTTGTCGGCGGCGGTGACGCGTTCGGCGTTGGAGCACCGCGCGGTGGTGCTGGGCGGCGACCGGGACGAGCTGCTGCGGGGCCTGGCAGCTGTGGCGGCGGGGGAGTTCTCGCCGGGCGTGGTGACCGGTAGTGCCGCGAGCGGTGGCCGCACCGCCTTCCTGTTCGCCGGACAGGGGTCGCAGCGCCTGGGGATGGGCCGGGAGCTGTATGACGCGTTCCCGGTGTTCGCCGAGGCGTTCGACGCCGTGTGCGCCCTGGTGGACGCTCCGCTGCGCGAGGTCGTGTTCGGGGAGGATGCCGGGCTGCTGAACAGCACGGCGTTCGCCCAGCCGGCGTTGTTCGCGGTTGAGGTGGGGCTGTTCCGGTTGGTGGAGTCGTGGGGGATCCGGCCGGACTTCCTGGTCGGCCATTCCATCGGTGAGCTGGCCGCCGCCCACGTCGCCGGGGTGCTCTCGCTCAAGGACGCCTGCCGTCTGGTGGTGGCGCGGGGTCGGTTGATGCAGGCGCTGCCGACTGGTGGGGCGATGGTGGCGTTGCAGGCGTCGGAGGCGGAGGTGCTGCCGCTGCTGGAAGGCCAGGTCGGCATCGCGGCGGTCAACGGCCCGAACGCGGTCGTGGTGTCGGGTGTCGAGGCGGCGGTCGACGGACTCGCCGAGCACTTCCGGGGCCTGGGTCGTAAGGCGACCCGGTTGCGGGTGAGCCATGCGTTCCACTCGCCGCTGATGGAGCCGATGCTCGCGGAGTTCCGCCAGGTGGCGGAGAGCGTGGACTACCACGAGCCGCACCTCGCGATCGTCTCGAACGTCACCGGGCGAATCGCCACGGCGGAGGAACTGACCTCCCCCGAGTACTGGGTGTCCCACGTCCGCCAGGCCGTGCGCTTCGCCGACGGCATCGCGTGGCTGGAGGAGAACGGGGTCACCCGGTTCCTGGAGCTGGGCCCCGACGGCACGCTCACCGCGCTGGCCCAGGAGTGCCTGACAGCGGACGACGCCCTGCTCGTACCTGCCCTGCGCAAAGACCGTCCCGAGGCGCTGAGTGCGGTTGGTGCCTTGGCGCGGCTGCACGTCAATGGTGTGCCGACGCTGTGGGAGGCGGTGTTTGCCGGTACCGGTGCTCGTCGGATCGTTCTGCCGACGTATGCGTTCCAGCGTCGTGTGTTTTGGCCGAAGGGGGCGGGGTCGCGGTCGGGTGATCTGGGTTCGGTGGGTCTGGTTGGGGCGGGGCATCCGTTGTTGGGTGCGGTGGTGGCGATGGCGGATTCGGATGCGGTGGTGTTGACGGGTCGGTTGTCGGTGCGGGAGTTGCCGTGGTTGGCGGATCATGTGGTGGCGGGTGTGGTGTTGTTGCCGGGGACGGCGTTTGTGGAGTTGGTGCTGCATGCGGGTGATCAGGTGGGGTGTGGGTGTGTTGAGGAGTTGACGTTGGAGGCGCCGTTGGTGGTGTCGGAGCGTGGTGGGGTGCGGTTGCAGGTGGTGGTGGGTGGTGTGGATGAGTCGGGTCGTCGGTCGGTGGGTGTGTTCTCGCGGGTGGACGATGAGGTGTGGGTGCGTCATGCGTCGGGTGTGGTGAGTGCCGGGGTGGGGGTGGTGGCCGGGTTCGACACTGCGGTGTGGCCGCCGGCGGGTGCGGTGGCGGTGGGGTTGGACGGCTTCTACGAGCAGCTTGCACTTGATGGATACGCCTATGGTCCGGCGTTCCGGGGGTTGCGGGCGGTGTGGCGTTCGGGTGGGGAGGTGTTCGCGGAGGTGGAGCTGCCGCAGGAGCAGCAGGCGGATGCCTCCGCCTACGGGCTGCACCCGGCGCTGTTGGACGCGGCGCTGCATGCGTGGCTGGCGGCGGGGGCTGGGTCGGGGCGGGTGAGTCTGCCGTTCTCGTGGAGTGGTGTGTCGCTGTCGGCCTCGGGTGCTGCCTCGCTGCGGGTGCGGTTGACCCCGCGCGGTGCCGACGGGTTCGGTGTGACGGTGGTGGACGGCCTGGGCGGTGTGGTGGCCGCGGTCGAGTCGCTGGTGCTGCGTGAGGTGTCCGCGGAGGCCTTGAGTGCCCCGCGGGGTGGGGTTGATGGATTGTTCCAGGTGGATTGGTCGCCGTTGCCGGTGGTGGCTGCAGGTGGTGGTGCGGTGGTTGTGGTGGGGGGTCTGGGGGAGGTGGATGTGGCGGCGGTGCCTGCCGATGTGCTGGTGCGGGTCGGGTCGGAGGGCGCCTTGGATCTGGTGCAGGGGTGGTTGGCGGGGGAGCGGTTTGCGGGTTCGCGGTTGGTGGTGGTGACTGAGGGTGCGGTGGGTGTGGATCGTGAGGTGCCGGATCCGGTGTTGGCGGGGGTGTGGGGTCTGGTGCGGGCGGCGCGGGCGGAGAACCCGGGCCGGTTCGCGCTGCTGGATGTGGATGGTTCGGCGGAGTCGTGGGCGGTTGTCGGGGGTGCGTTGGCTTCGGGTGAGCCGGAGTTGGCGGTGCGCGGGGGCGCGGTATTCGTGCCGCGCCTGGCGCGGGTGGCTTCGCAGTCGTCGGCGTTGGTGGTTCCGGGGGAGGGTGGGTGGCGTCTGGGCATTGTGGAGCAGGGGACCCTGGACGGGCTCGGCCTGGTGGAGTATCCCGTCGCCGCAAGGGAGTTGGGTGCTGGTGAGGTGCGGGTGTCGGTGCGTGCTGCGGGGGTGAATTTCCGGGATGTGCTGAATGCGTTGGGGATGTATCCGGGGGATGCGGGTTTGCCGGGTCTTGAGGGTGCGGGTGTGGTGACCGAGGTGGGTGCGGGTGTGGTGGGTGTGGGGGTGGGTGATCGGGTGATGGGGTTGTTCCCGGCGGCGTTCGGTCCGGTGGCGGTGGCGGATGCGCGTACGGTGGTGCGGGTTCCGGCGGGCTGGTCGTTTGTGCAGGCGGCGGCGGTTCCGGTGGCGTTTTTGACGGCGTTTTACGCGTTGGTGGATCTGGGTGGGTTGCGGTCGGGTGAGCGGGTGCTGGTGCATGCGGCGGCGGGTGGTGTGGGGACGGCGGCGGTGCAGGTGGCCCGTCACTTGGGTGCGGAGGTGTTCGGTACGGCCAGTGCGGGCAAGTGGGCGGCGTTGCGGGGGCTGGGTCTGGACGAGGCACACATCGCCTCCTCGCGTGACCTCGCGTTCGAGGGCGCGTTCGCGGAGGCGACCGGCGGCGAAGGCGTGGACGTCGTCCTGGACTCCCTGGCCGGGGAGTTCGTCGATGCCTCGCTGCGCTTGCTGCCCCGCGGTGGCCGGTTCGTGGAGATGGGCAAGACCGATGTGCGTGAGCCGGCTGCGGTTGCTGCCGCGCACCCGGGTGTGGGGTATCGGGCGTTCGACCTGATGGATACGGATCCGGGGCGGATCGGCGAGATGTTGGCGGTGTTGGTGGAGTGGTTTGAGGCGGGGGTGTTGGTGCCGTCGCGGGTGTCGGTGTGGGATGTGCGTCGGGCGCCGGAGGCGTTCCGGTATCTGAGTCAGGCGAAGAACATCGGCAAGGTGGTGCTGACCCTTCCGAGCGTCTTGGACGGCGAGGGTACGGTGCTGGTCACCGGCGGCACGGGTGGTCTGGGTTCGCTGGTGGCTCGTCGTCTGGTGTCCGGGCACGGGGTGCGGCATCTGGTGCTGGCCAGCCGACGCGGCCCGGCCGCCCCCGGCGCAGCCGAACTCGTCTCGGAACTCACCGAACAGGGTGCGGACGTCAAGGTCGTCGCCTGTGATGCCTCCGACCGGACGGCACTCGTACAGTTGCTGGCCGCTGTGTCGCCGGAGCATCCATTGACCGGCGTGGTCCACACGGCAGGGATCCTGGACGACGGGCTGCTTTCTGCGCTGACGCCGGAGCGTATGGCGGCGGTTTGCCGTCCGAAGGCGGACGCGGCTGCGAACCTGCACGAGCTGACGCAGGGTCTGGACCTGGCCATCTTTGCGGTGTTCTCCTCGGTTGCGGGGACGTTGGGGAATGCGGGTCAGGCCAACTACGGTGCGGCGAACGCCTACCTGGACGCTCTGGCCCAGGTGCGGCGGGCGGAGGGTTTGCCAGCGGTGTCGCTGGCGTGGGGTCCGTGGGCGCCGGGTGCCGGGATGACCAGTGGCCTGGGTGATGCGGATCTGCGGCGGATGGCGCGTAGCGGGATGCTGCCGCTGAGTGTCGAGCAGGGCCTGGGGTTGTTGGACACCGTCCTGGGTGCGGGGGCGGGTCTGGAGCGGGCGGTGGTGCTGCCGGTGAACCTGGACCTGGCCGCGTTGCGTGCGCAGGGCGAGGCGTTGCCGGCACTGCTGCGGGGCCTGGTCGGTTCTCCCCGTCGTCGCACGGTCGCTGCGAGCTCGCGGGCGGACGGCGTGGACGGTCTTGGTCAGCGGTTGCTGGGGTTGGAGCGGTCCGAGCAGGAGCGGCTTCTTGTCGAGCTGGTGTGCGGTCAGGTCGCGGCGGTGCTCGGGTATGACTCGACGGGTGAGATCGCACCGGAGCAGACGTTCAAGGTGCTGGGCTTCGACTCGTTGACGTCGGTGGAACTGCGCAACCGCGTGAACGGGGCGACGGGCCTGCGGTTGCCGGCGACCCTGGTCTTCGACCACCCGACCCCGGTGGCAATGGCTCGGTTCATCCAGGGCGAGGTACTGGGTAGCCAGGACACCGCCACGGGGGCGGTGCTGCCTGTGTTGGTGGCGGTGGACGATGATCCGATCGTGATCGTGGGGATGGCCTGCCGCTTCCCGGGTGGGGTGGAGTCCCCGGAGGACTTGTGGCGGCTGGTGGTTGAGGGCGGGGACGGAATCGGTGGGTTCCCGACTGATCGTGGCTGGGATCTGGACGGTCTCTATGACCCGGACCCGGACAGCCTTGGCCGGACGTACGTGCGCGACGGCGGATTCCTGTATGACGCGGCGTCGTTTGATGCGGGGTTGTTCGGGATTTCGCCGCGTGAGGCGGTGGCGATGGATCCGCAGCAGCGGTTGCTGCTGGAGACCTCGTGGGAGGTGTTTGAGCGGGCGGGTATCGATCCGGGTTCGCTGCGGGGCAGTCGGACCGGTGTGTTCGCGGGCGCGATCGCGCAGGATTACGGATCGTTCCTCCGGGAGTCCTCGGACGAGTCGGACGGGTACCTGCTGACAGGGAATACCGGCAGCGTTGCCTCCGGTCGGGTGTCGTATGCGTTCGGTCTTGAGGGTCCGGCGGTGACGGTGGACACGGCGTGTTCGTCGTCGTTGGTGGCGTTGCATTTGGCGGCGCAGTCGTTGCGGGCGGGTGAGTGCGATCTTGCCCTGGCGGGTGGTGTGACGGTGATGTCGACGCCGGAGATGTTTGTGGAGTTCAGTCGGCAGCGGGGGTTGGCTGTTGATGGTCGGTGCAAGGCGTTCGGTGCGGGTGCGGACGGGACGGCGTGGGCCGAGGGTGTGGGGATGCTGCTGCTGGAGCGGCTCTCGGACGCGCGCCGCCGTGGTCACACGGTGCTGGCGGTGGTGGCCGGCTCGGCGGTGAACCAGGACGGTGCGTCCAACGGGCTCACCGCCCCGAACGGCCCGTCGCAGCAGCGGGTGATCCGGCAGGCGCTGGCCGGGGCCGGGCTCAAGCCGCAGGACGTGGATGCGGTGGAGGCGCACGGCACGGGGACGAGGCTGGGTGACCCGATCGAGGCGCAGGCGCTGCTGGCGACCTACGGCCAGGACCGTGCGCCGGAGCGTCCGTTGTGGTTGGGGTCGTTGAAGTCGAATATCGGGCATGCGCAGGCGGCTGCGGGTGTGGGTGGTGTGATCAAGATGGTGATGGCGATGCGGCACGGGGTGCTGCCGCGCACCCTGCACGCGCAGGTGCCGTCCGAGCACATCGACTGGTCGGCCGGTGCGGTGGAGTTGCTGACGGAGCAGCGGGACTGGCCGCAGCTGGGTCGTCCGCGTCGCGCGGGTGTGTCCTCGTTCGGGATCAGCGGGACCAACGCGCACGTCATCGTCGAGCAGGCGCCGGTGCCGGAGCCTGTGGTCGAGGAGGCAGCCGCGGCGGCGTTGCCGGTGGTGCCGGTGGTGGTGTCGGGTGCGAGCGAAGGCGCGTTGCGTGGGCAGGCGCAGCGGTTGGTGTCGTTCCTGGAGGCGGCCGGTCCGGCGTTGGTGGATCTGGGGTTGTCGGCGGCGGTGACCCGTTCGGCTTTGGAGCACCGTGCGGTGGTGCTGGGCGCGGACCGGGAGGAACTGCTGCGGGGCCTTTCAGCCTTGGCGGCGGGGGAGTTCTCGCCGGGTGTGGTGACCGGCAGTGCCGCGAGCGGTGGCCGCACCGCGTTCCTGTTCGCCGGTCAGGGCTCGCAGCGCCTGGGGATGGGCCGGGAGCTGTATGCGGCGTTCCCGGTGTTCGCGGCGGCGTTCGACGCCGTGTGCGGACTGGTGGATGCTCCGTTGCGCGAGGTCGTCTTCGGGGATGACGCGGAGCTGCTGAACACGACTGAGTATGCCCAGCCGGCCCTTTTCGCGGTTGAGGTGGCGTTGTTCCGGTTGGTGGAGTCGTGGGGGGTCCGGCCGGACTTCCTGGTCGGCCATTCCATCGGCGAGCTGGCCGCCGCGCATGTGGCCGGGGTGCTGTCGCTGGAGGACGCCTGCCGTCTGGTGGTGGCGCGTGGTCGCTTGATGCAGGCGTTGCCGGCCGGTGGGGCGATGGTGGCGTTGCAGGCGTCGGAGGCGGAGGTGCTGCCGCTGCTGGAAGGCCAGGTCGGTATCGCGGCGGTGAACGGCCCGAACGCGGTCGTCGTCTCCGGCGAAGAGGCTGCGGTCGAGGGGATCGCCCAGCAGGTGCGGGACATGGGCCGCAAGGTGACCCGGTTGCGGGTGAGCCATGCGTTCCACTCGCCGCTGATGGAGCCGATGCTCGCGGACTTCCGCCAGGTTGCGACCCGCATCAACTACGAGCACCCGCGCATCCCGGTGGTCTCCAACGTCACCGGCCGGCTCGCCACGGCCGGGGAGTTGGCCTCGCCGGAGTACTGGGTGTCCCACGTCCGGCAGGCCGTGCGCTTCGCCGACGGCATAGCGTGGCTGGAGGAGAACGGGGTCACCCGCTTCCTGGAGCTGGGCCCCGACGGGACGCTCACCGCGCTGGCCCAGGAGTGCCTGGCAGCGGACGACGCCCTGCTCGTACCTGCCCTGCGCAAGGACCGCCCCGAGGCGATGACGCTGCTGGCCGCCATCGCCAAAACCTTCATCCACGGCGGCGAGACGGACTGGGAAGCGCTGTTCGCCGGTACAGGGGCGCGCCGGATCGATCTCCCGACCTATGCGTTCCAACGCCGTCTGTATTGGCCGACACCCGCACGGGCCTCGTCGGGTGACGCGATGGAGTTGGGCATGGCGGCGGTCACGCATCCGCTGCTGGGCGCGGCGGTGGGTCTGGCCGGGGGGGACGGGGCGTTGTTCACCGGGCGACTTTCCATGGGATCGCAGCCGTGGCTCGCCGATCATGTGGTGGCAGGTGCGGTCCTGCTGCCGGGAACGGCGTTCGTCGAGCTCGCGCTCCAGGCCGGCGCCCACCTGGGCTGCGGCGTACTGGAGGAGCTGACGCTGGAGGCGCCACTGGTGGTCCCCGAGCGAGGCGGAGTGCAGTTCCAGGTGGTGGTCGGTGGCCTGGACGACGCGGGTCGTCGGTCGGTCAGCGTGCACTCCCGGCAGGGGGATACCGCCGCCGTCGACGAGATGTGGGTGCGCCATGCCATCGGGGTGCTGGGCTCCGAGGCCCCTGCCGAGGCGACGTTCGACAGTGGAGTGTGGCCGCCGACGGACGCGGTGCCGGTGGCGCTTGACGGCTTCTACGAGCAGCTCGCACTCGACGGATACGCCTACGGCCCGGCGTTCCGGGGCCTGCAGGCGGCCTGGCGTCTCGGCGAGGACGTCTTCGCCGAGGTACGGCTGCCGGAGGACCAGCAGGCGGACGCCTCCGCCTACGGTCTGCACCCCGCCCTCCTGGACGCGGCGCTGCATGCCTGGTTGGCGGCGGGCGCCGAGGACGGTCCCGTGGAGGTGCGCCTGCCGTTCTCGTGGAGCGGTGTGTCGATGGTGGCCTCGGGCGCCTCGGCGCTCCGGGTACGGCTGTCCGGGCGGGGCGAGGACACGCTCTCGCTGAGCGTCGCGGACCCGACGGGACAACTCGTCGCGTCTGCCGATTCGCTGATCACGCGAGTCATCGAGCCGGGGTCGCTGTCCGACTCCCGCAGCGCCGCTGCGCACCGGGATTCGCTCTTCCGCCTGAACTGGACGAGCGTCGCCGATCCCGGTCCGGCCCGAGACGCTGTTCGCTGGGCGTCCGTCGGCTCGGGCGCGGAGCTCCTCGGGGCCCCGGTCGGCAGCTACCCCGATCTCGCCGCTCTCGGCGCCGCCGTGGCCGCGGGCCTGCAGCTACCGGAGACCGTGGTCGTCGGGTGCGGGCTCGAAGCCGTCGCGACCACGCCGGACGGCACGGCGGACGACACAGTGGAAAACGTGCGGACCGCCGTGCACCAGGCACTGGCACTCATTCAGGACTGGCTCGCGGACGACCACTTCGCCGGTTCGCGGCTGGCACTGGTGACCCGTGGTGCGATGTCGGTGAAGGACGACGAGCAGCCGGTCGATCTCGCCTGGGCCCCGGTGTGGGGACTGGTCCGCTCGGCGCAGTCGGAGAACCCCGGGCGCTTCGTGCTCGTCGACCTTGACCAGGACCAAAGCCAGGACCAAAGCCAGGACCAAATCCAGGATCACGACCACGACCACCCGCAGTCCGAACTGCTCGCCTCCGCACTCGCCTCCGGTGAGTCGCAGATCGCGATCCGTGGCGGCTCCGCCTACGTGCCCCGACTCGCGCGGGCCGCATCGGACCGGGGGTTGCTGCCGCCCGTCGGCACCAACGCCTGGCGCCTCGACGTCACCGCCACCGGGACCCTGGACAACCTGGCCCTGGTCCCCTGCCCGGAGGCCACCGCACCGCTCGCGCCCAACGAGGTGCGCGTCGCGATGCACGCCACCGGGGTGAACTTCCGCGATGTCCTGGTCTGCCTCGGGATGCTGGACCGTGAGGTCCCGGGCCGGGAAGGCGCCGGTGTGGTTGTCGAGGTCGGAACGGACGTCACCCGGCTCGCCCCGGGGGACCGGGTTCTGGGCATGTTCTCCGGCGCTTACGGACCGCTGGCCGTCACCGACCACCGCCTGCTGGCCCGGACGCCCGACGACTGGTCCGCGGTCGAAGCCGCCGCGGCACCGATCGTCTTCCTGAGCTCCTACCACGGGCTGGTGGATCTCGCCGACCTGCGTCCGGGTGAGGCGGTGCTCATCCACGCGGGAGCCGGCGGCGTCGGCATGGCCGCCGTGCAGCTCGCCCGCCACCTGGGCGCGGAGGTCTTCGCCACCGCCAGCCCCGGCAAGTGGGACACGCTGCGCTCGATGGGCCTGGACGATGCCCACATCGCCTCCTCCCGGACCACCGACTTCGAGGAGAAGTTCCTAGCCGCCACCGGCGGCAAGGGCGTGGACGTCATCCTGAACTCGCTGGCCCGGGAGTTCATCGACGCCTCGCTGCGGCTGCTGCCCCACGGGGGCCGCTTCATCGAGATGGGCAAGACGGACCTCCGCGACGCCCAGCAGATCGCCACCGACCACCCCGGCGTCCACTACCAGGCCTTCGACCTGCGCGATGTCGACCCCGACCACACCGCCGTGCTGCTCGCCGAGGTGCTCTCGCTCTTCGAGCGGCAGATCCTCCGGCCGCTGCCGGTGAAGACCTGGGACGTGCGCCGGGCGTCGGAGGCGTTCCGCTACCTCAGCCAGGCGCGGAACGTCGGCAAGGTCGTGCTCACCATTCCCACCGCCCTCGACACCAACGGCACCGTGCTCATCACCGGCGGCACCGGCACGCTCGGCGCGCTGTTCTCCCGCCACCTGGTCACCGTGCACGGCGCGCGGCAGCTGCTGCTCACCAGCCGCAGTGGCCCGGAGGCGCCCGGCGCGACCGAGTTGGCGGCAGAGCTCAGGGCGCTCGGGGCAAACGTCACCGTCGCCGCCTGCGACGCGGCCGACCGGGTCGCTCTGCGCGAGCTGCTGGCCGGCGTCCCCGCGGCACACCCGCTCACCGCCGTGATCCACACCGCCGGGATCCTGGACGACGGTGTCATCGAGTCGCTGACACCGGAACGGATCGACGCGGTCCTTCGCCCCAAGGTCGACGCCGCGTGGAACCTGCACGAACTGACCCAGGATCTCGACCTCTCCGCATTTGTGCTGTTCTCGTCCGTGGCGGCCACCTTCGGCTCCCAGGGGCAGGGCAACTACGCCGCAGCCAACGCGTTCCTGGACGCACTGGCCCAGCACCGCCGCACCCGGGGGCAGGTCGGACTGTCGCTGGCCTGGGGCCTGTGGGCCGGGACCGGTGGCGGCATGGGAGGCGAACTGGGCGAGGCGGACATCAAGCGGATCAGCCGGATCGGCCTGGCCCCGCTGCCCGCTGCGGACGGACTCGCTCTCTACGACACCGCGGTGACGGCCGATCAGGCGTTCCTGATGCCGACGTTCCTGGACTCGGCGACGCTGCGTGGGCGGGGCAGCGAGCCGCCCGCGCTGCTGAGGGGACTGGTGCAGGCCCAGGCGCCGCTCCGGCGAGCCGCTGCCGCCGACGCGACTGCCGCCGGTGCCTCGGAGTCGTTCGCGGACCGTCTTCGACTGCTTCCCGCGGACGAGCGCGAGCGGGCCGCCTTCGACCTGGTCCGCAGTCACACGGCCGCGGTCCTCGGCCATTCCGATGCGGACGGCGTCGAGACCGAGCGGCCGTTCAAGTCGCTGGGCTTCGACTCGCTGACGGCGGTCGAACTGCGCAACCGCCTCAACGCGGCGACCGGACTGTCTCTGAAGGCCACGTTGATCTTCAGCTACCCGACACCCGCGGCCCTGGCCCGGCATCTGCTCGACACATGCGCGCCGAAGGAGGCGCCGCGGACCTCCGAAACCCTGTTCGCGGAGATCGACAAGCTAGAGAAAGCGCTAGTCGCAGCCGCGGTATCTTCCGATGGCGCGGCGGGCGCCGATGGGACCGCCGGCTCGAACAGCGATGTCCACAGCCGGGTCACCGCCCGGTTGCGCGAACTCCTGTCGCAGTGGAGCGGCGGGGCCGAAGGAGTGACAGACGATGCCGTGCTCGATGCGGCCACGGACGACGAGATGTTCGACCTGATCAACAAAGAGCTGGGCATTTCCTGAGTCCGCCCGCGGACTCGTTCTCGGACTCGGTGTTCTGGATCCCCAAGGGTCCCTCTAGGGAAGCGGCGTTTCACATGGCGAGCAACGAAGAGAAGCTGCGGGACTACCTCAAGCTGGTCACGGCCGACCTTCGCCAGACACGCAAGCGGCTGCAGGATCTGGAAGCACGCGATCAGGAACCCATCGCGATCGTCGCGATGGGCTGCCGCTTCCCCGGCGGGGTCGAGACCCCCGAGGACCTGTGGAAGCTCGTCTCCTCCGGGACGGACGCCGTCTCCGGGTTCCCGACGGACCGCGGTTGGGACCTGGACGGGCTCTACGACGCCGACCCCGACCGGCCCGGCAAGACCTACGTCCGCGAGGGCGGCTTCCTGCACGGCGCGGCCTCGTTCGACAGCGAATTCTTCGAGATCTCGCCGCGCGAGGCGCTGGCGATGGAACCGCAGCAGCGCCTGCTGCTGGAGGTCACCTGGGAGGCCGTCGAGCGGTCGGGCATCGGCCCGGCGGCGCTGCGCGGCACCCGGGCCGGTGTCTTCGTCGGCGCCATCTCCCAGGACTACACCCCGCGTTCGCTGGAGGCCCAGACCGATCTGGGCGGGCACCTGCTCACCGGCAGCACGACAAGTGTCGCCTCCGGCCGGATCTCCTACGCCTTCGGCCTGGAGGGTCCGGCGGTGACGGTGGACACGGCCTGCTCGTCGTCGCTGGTGGCGCTGCACCTGGCGGTGCAGTCGCTGCGCGCGGGCGAGTGCGACCTCGCCCTCGCGGGCGGCGTGACCGTGATGGCCGGCCCCGAGATGTTCGTGGACTTCGGCAGGCAGCACGCCCTGTCGGCCGACGGCCGATGCAGGGCGTTCTCGGCCGACGCGAGCGGCTTCGGCCCCGCCGAGGGCGTCGGAATGCTACTGGTGGAACGGCTGTCGGACGCCCGACGCCACGGCCACCCGGTGCTGGCGCTGGTGCGCGGCAGCGCGGTGAACCAGGACGGCGCGTCCAACGGTCTCACCGCTCCCAACGGCCCGGCACAGGAGCGGGTGATCCGGGAGGCCCTGGCGGGCGCCGGGCTCTCAGCCTCGGACGTCGACGCGGTCGAGGCGCACGGGACGGGGACGCCGCTGGGCGACCCGATCGAGGCTGAGGCGCTGCTGGCGACGTATGGGCAGGACCGCCCGACGGGCCGGCCGCTGTGGTTGGGGTCGCTGAAGTCGAACATCGGACACACGCAGGCGGCTGCCGGCGTGGGCGGTGTGATCAAGATGGTGATGGCGATGCGGCACGGTGTGCTGCCGCCCACCCTGCACGCGGAGCGGCCGT
Organism: Streptacidiphilus sp. EB103A; assembly: GCF_041261405.1. Lineage (NCBI taxonomy): Bacteria > Bacillati > Actinomycetota > Actinomycetes > Kitasatosporales > Streptomycetaceae > Streptacidiphilus > Streptacidiphilus sp. EB103A. Next base: position 220,619 of record NZ_JBGCAQ010000002.1, read on the forward strand.
CCGAGCACATCGACTGGTCGACGGGTGACATCAGGCTTCTGACGCAGCATCAGGAATGGCCGCAGGCCGACGACCGCCCGCGCCGGGCAGCGGTCTCCTCGTTCGGAATCAGCGGCACCAACGCGCACGCGGTCCTGGAGGAAGCCCCCGGCGCGGAGGTCGACGCCGCGGACGAGTCCGCTGCTGCGCCTGCGCCGACGGCCGCCGCTGCTCCGCTGACGACCGTGCCCTGGGTGATCTCCGGCCGCAGTCGGGCCGCCCTGCGGGAGCAGGCGGAGCGGCTGCTGGGGTGGGTGGACGGCGAACTGCTGGACGCCGAGTCCGAGACGGGGGTCGATCTGCACGCGGTGGGTGCGTCGTTGGTGACGACGCGGTCGCTGTTCGAGCATCGGGCGGTGGTGGTCGGCACCGGGCTGGACGAGCTGCGGGCCGGGCTGGCTGAGCTGGCCGAGGATGGCAGCTCCGCAGCGGCCGTCTCCGGTTCGGCGGTGCGGGGCCGGACGGCGTTCCTGTTCGCGGGTCAGGGTTCGCAGCGGTTGGGTATGGGCCGGGAGTTGTATGCGGCGTTCCCGGTGTTCGCGGCGGCGTTCGATGCGGTGTGTGGGCTGGTGGACGCTCCGCTGCGCGAGGTTGTCTTCGGGGAGGACGCCGAGCTGCTGAACAGGACGGAGTTCGCGCAACCGGCGTTGTTCGCGGTTGAGGTGGCGTTGTTCCGGTTGGTGGAGTCGTGGGGGGTGCGTCCGGACTTCCTGGTGGGTCATTCGGTTGGTGAGTTGGCGGCGGCGCATGTGGCGGGGGTGTTGTCGCTGGTGGATGCGTGCCGGTTGGTGGTGGCGCGGGGCCGGTTGATGCAGGCGCTGCCTGCTGGTGGGGCGATGGTCGCTTTGCAGGCGTCGGAGGCGGAGGTGCTGCCGCTGCTGGGCGACGGGGTCGGAGTTGCGGCGGTCAATGGGCCGAACGCGGTCGTGGTGTCGGGTGTCGAGGCGGCGGTCGAGGAGGTCGCCGAGCACTTCCGGGGCCTGGACCGTAAGGCGACGCGGTTGCGGGTGAGCCATGCGTTCCACTCGCCGCTGATGGAGCCGATGCTCGCGGAGTTCCGCCAGGTGGCGGAGGGCATCAGCTACGAGCAGCCGCGCATTGCGGTGGTCTCGAACGTGACGGGCCAGTTGGCCACGGCGGAGGAGCTGACCTCCCCCGAGTACTGGGTGTCGCACGTGCGACAGGCCGTGCGCTTCGCCGACGGCATCCGGGTGTTGGAGTCCCAGGGAGTCACCCGCTTCCTGGAGTTGGGCCCTGACGGGACGCTGACCACGCTGGCCCAGGACTGCCTGAGCACGGACGACGGTGTTCTCCTGGTTCCGGCGCTGCGCAAGGATCGCCCCGAGGCGGCAGCGGTGCTGTCCGCTGTGGCTGGGGTGTTCACCCGTGGTGTCGAGGTGGACTGGTCGGTGCTCTTCGCCGGCGCCGGGCGGGTTGATCTGCCGACGTATGCGTTCCAGCGTCGTGCGTTCTGGCCGAAGGCGTCCTGGTCGGAGTCGGGTGATCTGGGTTCGGTGGGTCTGGTTGGGGCGGGGCATCCGTTGTTGGGTGCGGTGGTGGCGATGGCGGATTCGGATGCGGTGGTGTTGACGGGTCGGTTGTCGGCTCAGACGCTGCCGTGGTTGGCGGATCATGTGGTGGCGGGTGTGGTGTTGTTGCCGGGGACGGCGTTTGTGGAGTTGGTGCTGCATGCGGGTGATCAGGTGGGGTGTGGGTGTGTTGAGGAGTTGACGTTGGAGGCGCCGTTGGTGGTGTCGGAGCGTGGTGGGGTGCGGTTGCAGGTGGTGGTGGGTGGTGTGGATGAGTCGGGTCGTCGGTCGGTGGGTGTGTTCTCGCGGGTGGACGATGAGGTGTGGGTGCGGCATGCGTCGGGTGTGCTGGGTGCCGGGGTGGGGGTGGTGGCCGGGTTCGACACTGCGGTGTGGCCGCCGGCGGGCGCGGTGGCGGTGGCGTTGGACGGCTTCTACGAGCGGTTGGCGTTGGACGGGTATGCGTATGGTCCGGCGTTCCGGGGGTTGCGGGCGGTGTGGCGTGCGGGTGAGGACGTGTTCGCGGAGGTGGAGCTGCCGCAGGAGCAGCAGGCGGACGCCGCCGCCTACGGTCTGCACCCGGCCCTCCTGGACGCGGCGTTGCATGCGTGGCTGGCGGCGGGGGCTGGGTCGGGGCGGGTGAGTCTGCCGTTCTCCTGGAGTGGTGTGTCGCTGTCGGCCTCGGGTGCGTCGGTGGTGCGGGTGCGCTTGGCCGCGGTGGGTGCGGACGGGTTCGGTGTGACGGTGGTGGACGGGTCGGGCGGGCTGGTGGCCTCGGTGGAGGCCCTGGTGGTGCGGGAGGTGTCCGCGGAGGCGCTGGCTGCGGCGCGCGGTGGGGCGTTCCGCGATGCGTTGTTCCAGGTGGATTGGTCGCCGTTGCCGGTGGTGGCTGCTGGTGGGGGTGCGGTGGTTGTGGTGGGGGATCTGGCTGAGGTGGATGTGGCGGCGGTTCCTGCCGATGTGCTGGTGCGGGTCGGGTCGGAAGGCGCCTTGGACCTGGTGCAGGGGTGGTTGGCGGGGGAGCGGTTTGCGGGTTCGCGGTTGGTGGTGGTGACTGAGGGTGCGGTGGGTGTGGATCGTGAGGTGCCGGATCCGGTGCTGGCGTCGGTGTGGGGTCTGGTGCGGGCGGCGCGGGCGGAGAACCCGGGTCGGTTCGCACTGCTGGACGTCGATGGTGCGGCGGAGTCGTGGGCGGTCGTCGCGGGTGCGTTGGCTTCGGGTGAGCCGGAGTTGGCGGTGCGCGCGGGCGCGGTGTTTGTGCCGCGCCTTGCGCGGGTGGCTTCGCAGTCGTCGTTGGTGGTTCCGGGGGAGGGTGGGTGGCGGTTGGGGATTGTGGAGCAGGGGACCCTGGACGGTCTGGGGCTGGTGGAGTATCCGGTCGCCGCAAGGGAGTTGGGTGCTGGTGAGGTGCGGGTGTCGGTGCGTGCTGCGGGGGTGAATTTCCGGGATGTGCTGAACGCGTTGGGGATGTATCCGGGGGATGCGGGTTTGCCGGGTCTTGAGGGTGCGGGTGTGGTGACCGAGGTGGGTGCGGGTGTGGTGGGTGTGGGGGTGGGTGATCGGGTGATGGGGTTGTTCCCGGCGGCGTTCGGTCCGGTGGCGGTGGCGGATGCGCGTACGGTGGTGCGGGTTCCGGCGGGCTGGTCGTTTGTGCAGGCGGCGGCGGTTCCGGTGGCGTTTTTGACGGCGTATTACGCGTTGGTGGATCTGGGTGGGTTGCGGTCGGGTGAGCGGGTGCTGGTGCATGCGGCGGCGGGTGGTGTGGGGACGGCGGCGGTGCAGGTGGCCCGTCACCTGGGCGCGGAGGTGTTCGGTACGGCCAGTGCGGGCAAGTGGGCGGCGCTGCGGGCGATGGGTTTGGACGAGGCACACATCGCTTCCTCGCGTGACCTCGCGTTCGAGGGCGCGTTCGCGGGGGTGACCGGCGGTGCCGGGATGGATGTGGTTTTGGACTCGCTGGCGGGTGAGTTCGTTGATGCCTCGTTGCGGTTGCTGCCGCGTGGGGGCCGGTTTGTGGAGATGGGCAAGACCGATGTCCGTGAGCCGGCTGCGGTGGCCGCCGCGCACCCGGGTGTGGGGTATCGGGCGTTCGACCTGATGGATACGGATCCGGGGCGGATCGGCGAGATGTTGGCGGTGTTGGTGGAGTGGTTTGAGGCGGGGGTGTTGGTGCCGTCGCGGGTGTCGGTGTGGGATGTGCGTCGGGCGCCGGAGGCGTTCCGCTACCTGAGTCAGGCGAAGAACATCGGCAAGGTGGTGCTGACCCTCCCGAGCGTCTTGGACGGCGAGGGTACGGTGCTGGTCACCGGTGGCACGGGTGGTCTGGGGTCGTTGGTGGCGCGTCATCTGGTGTCCGGGCACGGGGTGCGGCATCTGGTGCTGGCCAGCCGGCGCGGCCCGGCCGCCCCCGGCGCAGCCGAGTTGGTCTCCGAGCTTGAGGCGCTGGGCGCTGAGGTATCGGTGGTGGCATGTGATGCGGCCGACCGTGAATCGCTCGCCGCGCTGCTGGCCGGTGTGTCGGCGGAGCGTCCGCTGACGGCGGTGGTGCACGCGGCTGGCGTGTTGGACGACGGTGTCGTGTCCGCGCTGACGCCGGAGCGTATGGCTGCTGTTTGCCGTCCGAAGGTGGATGCGGCTGCGAATCTGCACGAGCTGACGCGGCACCTGGATCTGTCCGCGTTCGTGTTGTTCTCCTCGGTTGTGGGGACGTTGGGGAACGCGGGTCAGGGCAACTACGGTGCGGCGAACGCGTTCCTGGATGCTCTGGTGCAGGTGCGGCGGGCGGAGGGTTTGCCGGCGGTGTCGCTGGCGTGGGGTCCGTGGGCGCCGGGTGCGGGGATGACCAGTGGCCTGGGTGATGCGGATCTGCGGCGGATGGCGCGTAGCGGGATGCTGCCGCTGGGTGTCGAGCAGGGCCTGGGCCTGCTGGATACCGTCCTGGAGGCCGGGGCGGGTATGGAGCGGGCAGTGGTGCTACCGGTGAACCTTGACATCGCAGCCCTGCGCGGGCAGGGCGAGGCGTTGCCCGCACTGCTGCGCGGCCTGGTCCGGACGACCACGCGGCGGACGGCGCAGATGGGTGCGCGAGCCGGGGGACAGGATGAGTTGGCGAAGCGTCTGGTGGCGTTGCCGTCGGCTGACCGGAGTCGGTTCCTGGTCGAGTTGATCTGCGGCCAAGCGGCTGCGGTGTTGGGGTATGCCTCGGGCGGGGAGGTTGCTCCTGAGCAGACGTTCAAGGTGCTGGGTTTTGACTCGCTGACGGCGGTCGAGTTGCGCAACCGCGTGAACGCGGCAACGGGTCTGCGGTTGCCGGCGACTCTGGTGTTCGACCACCCGACGCCGGTGGCGCTGGCCCAGTTCGTCCTCGATGAGGTACTGGGTGGTCAGGACGCCGTCTCCGGTGGTGCGCTGCCTGCGCTGGTGGCGGTGGACGATGATCCGGTCGTGATCGTGGGGATGGCGTGCCGCTTCCCGGGTGGGGTGGAGTCGCCGGAGGACTTGTGGCGGTTGGTGGTTGAGGGCGGGGAGGGGATCGGTGGGTTCCCGACCGATCGTGGTTGGGATCTGGATGGGCTGTTCGATCCGGAGCCGGGGGTGTCGGGGCGGTCGTATGTGCGTGATGGCGGGTTCCTGTATGGGGCGGCGTCGTTTGATGCGGGGTTGTTCGGGATTTCGCCGCGTGAGGCGGTGGCGATGGATCCGCAGCAGCGGTTGCTGCTGGAGACCTCGTGGGAGGCGTTTGAGCGGGCGGGTCTTGATCCGGGTTCGTTGCGGGGCAGTCGGACTGGTGTGTTCGCGGGGGCGATCGCGCAGGATTACGGGTCGTTCCTGCGCGGGGCTTCGGAGGAGTCGGACGGCTTCCTGCTGACCGGGAACACCGGCAGTGTGGCGTCGGGTCGGGTGTCGTATGCGTTCGGTCTTGAGGGTCCGGCGGTGACGGTGGATACGGCGTGTTCGTCGTCGTTGGTGGCGTTGCATTTGGCGGCGCAGTCGTTGCGGGCGGGTGAGTGTGATCTGGCGTTGGCGGGTGGTGTGACGGTGATGTCGACGCCGGAGATGTTTGTGGAGTTCAGTCGGCAGCGGGGGTTGGCTGTTGATGGTCGGTGCAAGGCGTTCGGTGCGGGTGCGGACGGGACGGCGTGGGCCGAGGGTGTGGGGATGCTGCTGGTGGAGCGGCTCTCGGACGCGCGCCGCCGTGGTCACACGGTGCTGGCGGTGGTGGCCGGCTCGGCGGTGAACCAGGACGGTGCGTCCAACGGGCTCACCGCCCCGAACGGTCCCTCGCAGCAGCGGGTGATCCGGCAGGCGCTGGCCGGGGCCGGGCTCAAGCCGCAGGACGTGGATGCGGTGGAGGCGCACGGCACGGGGACGACGTTGGGTGACCCGATCGAGGCGCAGGCGCTGCTGGCGACCTACGGCCAGGACCGTGCGCCGGAGCGTCCGTTGTGGTTGGGGTCGTTGAAGTCGAACATCGGGCATGCGCAGGCGGCTGCGGGTGTGGGTGGTGTGATCAAGATGGTGATGGCGATGCGGCACGGGGTGCTGCCGCGCACCCTGCACGCGCAGGTGCCGTCCGAGCACATCGACTGGTCGGCTGGTGACGTCGAGTTGCTGACGGAGCAGCGGGACTGGCCGGAGCTGGGTCGTCCGCGTCGGGCTGGTGTGTCCTCGTTCGGGATCAGCGGGACCAACGCGCACGTCATCGTTGAGCAGGCGCCGGTGCCGGAGCCTGTGGTCGAGGAGGCAGCCGCGGCGGCGTTGCCGGTGGTGCCGGTGGTGGTGTCGGGTGCGAGCGAAGGCGCGTTGCGTGACCAGGCGCAGCGGCTGGCGTCCTACCTGGACATGGTGGACCCGGCGTTGGTGGATCTGGGGTTGTCGGCGGCGGTGACCCGTTCGGCGTTGGAGCACCGTGCGGTGGTGCTGGGTGCGGACCGGGAGGAGTTGTTGCGGGGTTTGGAGGCTGTGGCGGCGGGGGAGTTCTCGCCGGGTGTGGTGACCGGCAGTGCCGCGAGCGGTGGCCGTACCGCGTTCCTGTTCGCCGGACAGGGGTCGCAGCGCCTCGGAATGGGCCGGGAGCTGTATGACGCGTTCCCGGTGTTCGCCGAGGCGTTCGACGCCGTGTGCGCCCTGGTGGATGCTCCGCTGCGGGAGGTGGTGTTCGGCGAGGATGCCGACCGGCTGAACAGCACGGAGTTCACCCAGCCGGCCCTGTTCGCCATCGAGGTGGCGCTGTTCCGACTGGTCGAGTCGTGGGGAATCCGGCCGGACTTCCTAGTCGGCCACTCCATCGGCGAGCTGGCCGCCGCCCACGTCGCCGGGGTGCTCTCGCTGGAGGACGCCTGCCGCCTGGTGGCCGCCCGGGGTCGGTTGATGCAGGCGCTGCCGACTGGTGGGGCGATGGTCGCTGTGCAGGCGTCCGAGGCGGAGGTGCTGCCGCTGCTGGAAGGCCAGGTCGGCATCGCGGCGGTGAACGGCCCGAACGCGGTCGTTGTCTCCGGCGAAGAGGCCGCCACGCTTGAGGTGGCCGCCCGGATCGAGGCCCTGGGTCGTAAGGCGACGCGGCTGCGGGTGAGCCATGCGTTCCACTCGCCGCTGATGGAGCCGATGCTGGCGAACTTCCGCCAGGTGGCGGAGAGCGTGGACTACCACGAGCCGCACCTCGCGATCGTCTCGAACGTCACCGGGCGAATTGCCACGGCGGAGGAACTGACCTCCCCCGAGTACTGGGTGTCCCACGTCCGCCAGGCCGTGCGCTTCGCCGATGGCATCGCGTGGTTGGAGGAGAACGGGGTCACCCGGTTCCTGGAGTTGGGCCCCGACGGGACCCTGACCGCGCTGGCGCAGGCCTGTCTGGTGGAGGACTCCGCGGGTGTGCTGGTCCCGGCGCTGCGCAGGGACCGTCCCGAGGCGTGGGCGGTGATGGCTGCGATTTCCGCACTGCACGTCCACGGTGCCGTGGTGGACTGGTCGGTGCTCTTCGCCGGTGCTGGGCGGGTTGATCTGCCGACGTATGCGTTCCAGCGTCGTGTGTTTTGGCCGAAGGGGGCGGGGTCGCGGTCGGGTGATCTGGGTTCGGTGGGTCTGGTTGGGGCGGGGCATCCGTTGTTGGGTGCGGTGGTGGCGATGGCGGATTCGGATGCGGTGGTGTTGACGGGTCGGTTGTCGGTGCGGGAGTTGCCGTGGTTGGCGGATCATGTGGTGGCGGGTGTGGTGTTGTTGCCGGGGACGGCGTTTGTGGAGTTGGTGCTGCATGCGGGTGATCAGGTGGGGTGTGGGTGTGTTGAGGAGTTGACGTTGGAGGCGCCGTTGGTGGTGCCGGAGCGTGGTGGGGTGCGGTTGCAGGTGGTGGTGGGTGGTGTGGATGAGTCGGGTCGTCGGTCGGTGGGTGTGTTCTCGCGGGTGGACGATGAGGTGTGGGTGCGGCATGCCGAGGGCGTGCTGGGTGCCGGGGCCGCGTCGGTGGCCGGGTTCGATGGTGGGGTTTGGCCGCCGGTGGGTGCGGTGGCGGTGGGGTTGGACGGCTTCTACGAGCAGCTTGCACTCGATGGATACGCCTATGGTCCGGCGTTCCGGGGGTTGCGGGCGGTGTGGCGTGCGGGTCAGGACATCTTCGCGGAGGTGGAACTGCCCGAGGGGGAGCGCGCTGATGCGCCCGCCTACGGTCTGCACCCCGCCCTCCTGGACGCGGCGCTGCATGCCTGGTTGGCGGCCGGGGCTGGTTCGGGGCGGGTGAGTCTGCCGTTCTCGTGGAGTGGTGTGTCGCTGTCGGCCTCGGGTGCTGCCTCGCTGCGGGTGCGGTTGACCCCGCGCGGTGCCGACGGGTTCGGCGTGACGGTGGTGGACGGCCTGGGCGGTGTGGTGGCCGCGGTCGAGTCGCTGATGCTGCGCGAGGTGTCCGCGGAGGCGTTGGCTGCGGCGCGCGGTGGGACGTTCCGCGACGGGCTGTTCCAGGTCGACTGGGTGTCGCTGCCCGTACCGGCGGCCGTTGGCGACGGTGCGTTGCTCACACTGGTGGATCTGGCTGAGGTGGATCTGGCGTCCGTGCCCGCCGACGTGCTGATGCGGGTCGTACCGGAGGCTGACGGGCTGGTGGACAGCGCGTATGCGGTGGTGGATCGGACGTTGGGGCTGGTGCAAGCGTGGTTGTCCGAGCCCGCCTTCGAGGGTTCGCGGTTGGTGGTGGTGACCGAGGGTGCGGTGGGTGTTGACCTGCAGGTGCCGGATCCGGTGTTGGCGTCGGTGTGGGGTCTGGTGCGGGCGGCGCGGGCGGAGAATCCGGGCCGGTTGGCGCTGCTGGATGTCGATGGTGCGGCGGAGTCGTGGGCGGTCGTCGCGGGTGCGCTGGCTTCGGGCGAGCCGGAGTTGGCGGTACGCGCGGGCGCGGTGTTCGCGCCGCGACTCGGCCGGGTGCCGTCACAGCAGTCAGACCAGTCAGACCAGTCAGATCAGGGCGAAGCGGCCCCCGCCGACGCCCCGGTTCTGGCCACGTCCGGGACCGTCCTCGTCACGGGTGGCACCGGCGGCCTGGGCGCCTTGGTCGCGGCTCATCTGGTGGCGGAGCACGGGGTGCGGCACCTCGTCCTGGCCAGCCGTCGCGGGTGGGATGCGCCCGGTGTGGGCGAGCTCGTCGAGGAGCTGTCCGCGCAGGGTGCCGAGATTGCGGTCGTGGCGTGCGATGCGGCCGATCGTGAGGCGCTCGGGGAGTTGTTGAACGCGATACCGGCCGAACACCCGCTCACCGCGGTCGTGCACACGGCCGGGGTCCTGGACGACGGTGTGGTCTCCGCGCTGACGCCGGAGCGGACGGCCGCCGTCTTCCGCCCGAAGGTGGATGCGGCCGTCAACCTGCACGAGCTGACGCAGGGGCTGGATCTGGCCGCTTTCGTGCTGTTCTCCTCGGTCGTTGGGACGTTCGGGAACGCCGGGCAGGCCAACTATGCTGCGGCGAACGCGTTCCTGGACGGTCTGGCGCAGCTGCGCCAGGGCCAGGGACTGCCGGCGGTGTCGCTGGCCTGGGGTCCGTGGGCGCCGGGTGCGGGCATGACCAGTGCACTGGGCGACGCCGAACTGCGCCGGATGGCGCGCAACGGAATACTGCCCCTCGGCGTCGAGCAGGGATTGGGGCTGCTGGACACGGTCCTGGCGGCCGGTGCGGGAGTGCGACGGCCGGTGCTGTTGCCGGTGAACCTTGACCTCGCCGCCCTGCGCGGGCAGAGCGAGTCGCTGCCGGCGCTGCTGCGCGGCCTGATCCGCACGCCGACGCGCCGGACGGCGCAGCTGGGCGTGCGCGCGGGCGCACAGGACGAGTTGGCGCAGCGGCTGCTGGTGCTGCCCGTGGCCGATCGCGAGCCGTTCCTGATCGAGCTGGTGCGCAGCCAGGTCGCGGTGGTGCTCGGGTACGCCTCATCCGGAGAGATCGCGTCGGAGCAGTCGTTCAAAGGGCTGGGTTTTGACTCCCTGACGGCCGTGGAGTTGCGCAACCGGGTGAACGCGGTGACCGGGATGCGGCTGCCGGCGACGCTCGTGTTCGATCACCCGACGCCGGTGGCGCTGGCCCGCTTCGTCCTGGGCGAGGTGCTGGGCGCGGACGGTACGGGTCGTGCGGACGTGCGCGCCATGCCCGCGATGGTGGCGATGAACGACGATCCGATCGTGATCGTGGGGATGGCCTGCCGCTATCCGGGGGGAGTGGAGACCCCGGAGGACCTGTGGCGATTGGTCGCCGGAGGTGAGGACGGGATCGGCGGATTCCCGACCGACCGTGGCTGGGACCTGGAAGGGCTCTACGACCCGGACCCCGATCACCTGGGGCGGACCTATGTGCGCGAGGGCGGGTTCCTCTACGGGGCGGCGATGTTCGATGCCGGGCTGTTCGGAATCGCGCCGCGTGAGGCGCTGGCGATGGACCCGCAGCAGCGGTTGCTGCTGGAGACCTCGTGGGAGGTGCTGGAGCGGGCGGGCATCGATCCCGCTTCGCTGCGCGGCAGCCGGACCGGCGTCTTCGCCGGAGTGATGGGTCAGGACTACACCTTCTGCCTGCGCGGGGGAGTCCACGAGTCGGACGGATTCCTGCTGACCGGGAACACCGGCAGCGTCCACTCCGGACGTATCGCCTACACCTTCGGGCTGGAGGGGCCGGCCATGACGGTGGACACCGCGTGCTCGTCCTCCCTGGTGACCCTGCACCTGGCCGCGCAGGCGCTTCGGTCGGGCGAGTGCGACCTCGCCCTGGCCGGTGGCGTGACGGTGATGTCGACGCCTGACACCTTCGTCGACTTCAGCCAGCAGCGCGGCCTGGCCCCGGATGGCCGGTGCAAGGCCTTTGGTGCCGGTGCGGACGGCACGGCATGGTCCGAAGGCGCGGGCATGCTGCTGGTGGAGCGGCTCTCGGACGCGCGGCGCAACGGGCACACCGTGCTCGCGGTGGTGGCGGGCTCCGCGGTGAACCAGGACGGTGCGTCCAACGGGCTGACCGCGCCGAACGGTCCCTCGCAGCAGCGGGTGATCCGGCAGGCGCTGGCGGGCGCGGGGCTGACGTCGCGCGACGTGGACGTGGTGGAGGGCCACGGGACGGGGACGACGCTGGGTGACCCGATCGAGGCGCAGGCGCTGCTGGCGACCTACGGTCAGGACCGGGAGCCCGACCGGCCGCTGTGGTTGGGCTCGTTGAAGTCGAACATCGGCCATGCGCAGGCGGCCGCGGGCGTCGGCGGTGTGATCAAGATGGTCCAGGCGATGCGGCACGGGGTGCTGCCGCGCACCCTGCACGCACAGGTGCCCTCACCGCATGTGGACTGGTCGGCCGGCGACATCCAGCTGCTGACGGAGCAACGGGAGTGGCCCGAGGTGGACCGTCCGCGTCGCGCGGGTGTGTCGTCGTTCGGGATCAGCGGGACCAACGCGCATGTGATCATCGAGCAGCCCCCGGTCGTCGTCGGGGCTGCGGTTGTCGGGGCTCCGGTCGAGGAGGATGCTCCGACCCCGGTGGCCCTGCCCGTGGTGCCGGTAGTGGTGTCGGGTGCGAGTGAGAGCGCGTTGCGGAGCCAGGCGGGACGGCTGGCGTCGTTCGTGGACGCCGATCCGGCGCTCGCCTTGGCCGATCTCGGGCTCTCGGCGGCGGTGACGCGTTCGGCGTTGGAGCACCGCGCGGTGGTGCTGGGCGGCGACCAGGACGAGCTGCTGCGTGGTCTGCGCGCTCTGGCGGTTGGTGAACCCGACTCCGGCGTGGTCCTGGGCGACGGTCGGTCCGGTGGCCGGACGGCGTTCCTGTTCGCGGGGCAGGGTTCGCAGCGGCTGGGGATGGGCCGGGAGCTGTATGACGCGTTCCCGGTGTTCGCGGCGGCGTTCGACGCCATGTGTGAGCTGGTGGATGTGCCGCTGCGCGAGGTCGTTTTCGGCGATGACGCGGAGGCGCTGAATGGCACGGCGTTCGCGCAGCCTGCGCTGTTCGCCATCGAGGTGGCGCTGTTCCGGCTGGTCGAGTCATGGGGGATCCGGCCGGACTTCCTCATGGGACATTCCATCGGCGAGCTGGCTGCCGCCCATGTGGCGGGAGTGATGTCGCTGGAGGACGCGTGCCGCCTGGTGGCAGCGCGGGGTCGGTTGATGCAGGCGCTGCCCGACGGTGGCTCGATGGTGGCGCTGCAGGCGTCGGAGGCGGAGGTGCTGCCGCTGCTGGAGACCTTCGCCAGCCAGGTCGGCATCGCGGCGGTAAACGGCCCCAACGCGGTCGTCATCTCCGGCGAAGAGGCCGCGGTCGAGGAGATCGCCCAGCAGGTGCGGGACATGGGCCGAAAGACGACGCGGTTGCGGGTGAGTCATGCGTTCCACTCCCCGTTGATGGAACCGATGCTGGCGGAGTTCCGCAAGGTCGCCGAGGGCATCAGCTACGAGGAGCGGCCTCGCTTCGCGGTGGTCTCGAACGTCACCGGTCAGTTGGCGACTCCGGAGGAGTTGGCCACGCCCGAGTACTGGGTTTCGCATGTGCGGCAGGCGGTTCGGTTCGCCGACGGTGTGAAGCGGCTGGAGGAGAACGGCGTCACCCGGTTCCTGGAGCTGGGCCCCGACGGCACGCTCACCGCGATGGCGCAGGGCTGCCTGTCGGAGGACTCCACGGGTGTGCTGGTCCCGGCGTTGCGCAAGGACCGTCCCGAGGCTCGGGCTGTGATGGCCGCCATCGCCGGACTTCACGTCCAAGGCGCGGTGGTGGATTGGGCGGGCGTGTTCGCCGGTTCAGGTGCCGGTCGGGTGGAGTTGCCGACGTATGCGTTCCAGCACGAGCGGTTCTGGCCGGAGGCCCGGGTGGCTGGTCCGGTGGTGTCCGGGGGTGCGGAGGCCGGGTTCTGGGACGCGGTGGAGCGTGGTGATCTGGAGGAGTTGGCTGGGTCGTTGGCGGTGGACCGTGCGGTGCTGGGTGAGCTGGTACCGGCGTTGTCGTCCTGGCGGCGGGGTCGGGCCGAGGCCTCGAAGGTGGATCAGTTGCTGTATCGGGCGGAGTGGAAGCCGCTGGATGGTGTGTCGGGTGGGGTGTTGACGGGTCGTTGGCTGGTGGCCGTGCCCCAGGGGTGTGCGGGGGACGAGTGGGTCACCTCGATGGTTGCGGGGCTGCGTGTCGACGCGATCGTGGTGGAGTGCGAAGCAGGCGTGGAGCGTGGGGTGTTGGCCGAGCGGATTGCCGGTGTGAGTGACGTGGCTGGGGTGTTGCTGCTGGCGGGTGCGTATGACGGAGGTGTGGACGATGTGTTGTGGCTGTCCACAGTCCTGGTGCAGGCGTTGGGTGATGCGGGTGCGGGCGGTCGCTTGTGGGTGGTGACGTGTGGTGGTGTGTCGGTGGGGCGTTGGGACGGGGTGGTGGATCCGGTGCAGGCGTCGCTGTGGGGGTTGGGCCGGGTGGCGGCGTTGGAGGTGCCGGAACGGTGGGGTGGGTTGGTGGATCTGCCGGAGGGGGTGGACCGGCGGGTGCTGGGTCGCCTGGCGGGTGTGCTGGCCGGTTCGGCTGAGGATCAGGTGGCGGTGCGGCGGTCCGGGGTGTTCGGACGTCGGTTGGTGCGGGTGTCGGGGTCGGGTGGGGGTTCGGGTGTGGTGTGGCGTGTGGGTGGGACGGTGTTGGTGACGGGTGGTACGGGTGCGTTGGGTGTGCGGGTGGCGCGGTGGTTGGCGGGTTCCGGTGTTGGCCGGTTGGTGCTGACCAGTCGCCGGGGTCTGGCGGCGCCGGGGGCTGTGGAGTTGGTGGAGGAGTTGGCGGTCCTGGGGGTCGAGGTGGTCGTCGAGGCGTGTGATGTGGCGGATCGCGGCGCGGTGGAGGCTCTGCTGGGGCGGTATGCGGTGGATGGGGTGGTGCATGCGGCGGGTGTGGTGGATGACGGGGTGATTGATGGGTTGACGGTGGAGCGGTTTGCTTCGATGCGGGCGAAGGTGCTGGGTGCGGTGTATCTGGATGAGTTGACGCGTGGTCGGGAGTTGGATGCGTTTGTGGTGTTCTCGTCGTTTGCGGGGGCGGTGGGTGCTCCGGGTCAGGGGAACTATGCGGCGGCGAATGCGTTCCTGGACGGGTTGGTGGAGCGGCGTCGGGCTGGGGGGTTGGTGGGTACGGCGGTGGCGTGGGGTCCGTGGGCCGAGGGCGGCATGGCAGACGCGGATGGTGTGGGGGACTACTTGAGGCGGCGTGGGCTGGTGGGGCTGGAGCCGGCTGCGGGGTTGGCGGCGCTGGAGCGGGTGTTGGCGGGTGAGGAGCCGGTCGTGGTGGCGGCCGACGTGGACTGGTCGCGATTCGGTCCGGCGTTCACCGGCGTGCGGCACAGTGCGTTGCTGGGTGAGCTGCCCGAGGCGGTGGCGGCGCTGGAGAGCGCCGCGTCGGTCGCCGGGGTGGGTGGGTCGGGCCTTCGCGAGCGGTTGTCGGGGCTGGGGGCCGCTGAGCGTGCGGCGGAGTTGCTGGAGGTGGTGCGGGCGCAGGCGGCGGTCGTCCTGGGGCATGCGGGTGCGCATGCGGTGGAGCCGGGGCGGGCGTTCAGGGAGTCGGGTTTTGGATCGTTGACGGCGGTGGAGTTGCGGAACCGGCTGTCGGCCGTGACCGGGTTGCGCCTGCCCGCCACATTGGTGTTCGACTACCCGAACCCGATCGATCTCGCCGGGTTCCTGCGTACCGAACTGCTTGGCCCCGACGCCCGATCCGACGCCGATGACGGGCCCGGCTCGGCGCTGCTCGCCGAGATCGACAGCCTGGAGGCGGCCATAGCCGCCGTGGTGCCGGGATCGGGTGCTGTCCCGTCGACGGGCGCGGACGTCACCGCCGACGTGCGTGTCAAGGTCACTGCCCGGCTGCGGGAGCTGCTGTCGCTGGTGAGCGGCGTCGAGGCCGCCGCGGACGAGTCGGACGAGGCGGAACTGGACGGGGCCACCGACGACGAGATGTTCGACCTGATCGACAAGGAGCTCGGCATCTCCTGACCGCTCGGGATCGACTCGCAGCACGCACAACTCCGCCCCTGCTCCTTGAGGAACCAAGGAGCAGGGGCGGAGCGCGATCTCCAGCCGGGTCGGACGAAGCGTCAGGCCGCCCGCGTGGCATACACCATGGAGTAGCGGAACTGTTCCGGCAGGTTGGCCGCAGGCTCGTTGACGATCTGGAAGCCCTGCTCCTCCAGGATGCCGGTGACCTTGTCCAGCCGTCCGTCGAGATCCTGGACCTCGATGACCACCTGCTGGACCCGCGCCCAGTCCTCCGCGTCCAGACCGTCCATGACGTCGAGCTCGGCGCCCTCGACGTCGATCTTGAGCAGGTCGATCGGGCCCTCCGGCGCCCACTCGCCCAGCACCGAGGAGAGCCGCTCGACCTCGACCTCGACATCCACTCCCTGCATGATGCGGTCGACCTCCTCCTGACCGATCTGCTGGATGGTCAGGTCCTGGCCGACCTTCTTCTGCTCCGGGTAACGCGTCGAGTTGCCCGGCAGCGACGGGTAGAAGGTGAAGTGCACCCCCGACTCCGGCTTGCCGCCCAGGGCGACCCTCCGGGTCTCGACGCCCTCGATGCCACGTGCATCGAGGTTCTTCCGCAGCGCCTCGTTGATCGGCGGGATCGGCTCCACGGCCAGCACCCGGGCACCGGGGAACTCCTGCTTCACGAAGGCGGAGAAGAGGCCGACATTGGCTCCGGCGTCGACGATCACCGCGGAGTCGGACAGCTCGATGCCGTGCTTGAGGTAGGTGCGCTCCTCGAAGATCTCGTTGTAGATGAAGTGCACCTCGGAGAAGAGCGCGCCCTCCGCCTGCGGCACGAAGAACGAGACGCCGTCGGCGACCTGGACTTCTCTGATCTCGGTCATGTGGGATTCTCTCCAGTGGAGTGTCTGGTGCCGCAGGTTGACTGAATTGCTGGTCTCAGGCGCCGGGCGATACGGAGTCGGCGGTGAAGTGGTCGTTGAGGACGGCCATGACATCCGCGGCCCGCTCGGTGAGGTAGAAGTGGCCGCCGGCGAAGACCTTCAGGTCGAACCCGCCGGTGGTGTGCTTCTCCCAGTCCTGGGCCTCGTCCAGCGTGGTCTTGGAGTCGCTGTCGCCGACGAGCACGGTGATCGGGCAGTACACCGACGCGCCCGGCTCGCTGCGGTAGGTCTCCACCGCCTTGTAGTCGCTGCGCAGGGCGGGGAGCACCATGCGCAGCATCTCCTCGTCATCGAGGACCCGCGCGTCGGTACCGCTCATGGCCTGCAGCTCCGCCACGATCCCGTCGTCGCTGCGCTGGTGCACGTTCTCGTCCCGGTAGCGGGACGGCGCGCGGCGGCCGGAGGCGAAGAGGCGGACCGGCTCGGGGCCGATCTGCTCGAAGCGCCGAGCCACCTCGAACGCGACGATCGCGCCCATGCTGTGACCGAAGAAGGTCAGCGGGGTGTCGGCCCAGTCGCTCAGCGCCTCGAAGACCTGATCCGCGAGCACACCGATGTCCTCGACGGCCTTCTCCGAGCGCCGGTCCTGTCGGCCCGGATACTGCACGCAAAGGACGTCGACCTTCGGGCTCAGCTGCGCCGAGACCGGGAGATAGAAGCTGGCCGAGCCGCCTGCGTGCGGGAAGCACACCAGGCGGTGTGCCGAGACGGGGGACGGATGGAACCGGCGGACCCACAGGCCGCTGTCCACAGAGGTAGAACTCATCAGTCAGGTCAGTCCTTTGCGACGGTCACCCGGCCTCAGAGCCGGGAAGACGGCGGTCGTTCGTCGTTGAGGGTCACTGGTCGGGTCAGCGGTGCTGCCGGCGGTGGCCCCCGATTCCCTCGTCGTCCGCGCCGTGCCAGAGGGTGTGGGCGTAGGGGTCGTCCCGGATCTGGACGATCGGGATCGTGGCACCCCTGGTACCGGACCTGGTACCGGAGTCGGCCGATGCGCCCGGCAGCGGCGCCGGCAACGCCAGTTGGAGCCGGACGTCCTCGGCGTCCAGGTCCAGCCGGTCGACGTCGTTGGTGAGCCGGCGCAGTGCTGGAGAATCGCTCGCGCGGGCCGACAGCACGTCGACACACCGGCGGAGTTCGCCTATCGCGCGGTGAACTTGCAAGAACTCGGGGTTCGTCACAGCTGGTCCTCCCTGTCCAGGGCCGGCGCGCTCGAAGTGCCGTAGGTCACTATCCACGGCATGCCCGGCAGGAGCACAAGACCCATCGGCCGCAGACGCCCGAACTCTGGTCATTTCCCCGGACCTGAGACAGCCGGGAGCGGCCCGCCCGGTGCCACCCGAGCCTCTAGCGTGTCCGCGCGTTTCTGGCAAGCGGCAATCTCTGGCCGCACGCCCGAAGCCCTCGGTGAAGGCTGGGGCGGCAGGAGAGCACCTACGCCAGCTCCATAGAGAGGCCCATGATGCCCGAGTCCAGCGTGACAGGTCTGCTGCACCGTTCCGGCTCCCTGCTGACCGCCAGACTCGCCGCCTCCGCCACGGCGGTCGAGGGCGAGGTGATGAGTGACGACCAGTTCTTCGCGTGGCTGGCCGGACGGCAGCGCGCGCATGTCCAGAACGTGCGGCGGGTCGCCTTCGACGAGCTGTCCGGCTGGGACTTCGACCCGGGAACGGGCAATCTGCAGCACCGCAGTGGGCGCTTCTACTCCGTGCAGGGCCTGCAGGTCCGCACCGGCTTCGGACCGGCCCGCGAGTGGATGCAGCCGATCATCAACCAGCCGGAGATCGGCATCCTGGGCATCGCCGTCCGCGAGATCAACGGGGTGCTGCACTGCCTGATGCAGGCGAAGGCCGAACCGGGCAACGTCAACGGCGTGCAGCTGTCGCCCACCGTGCAGGCCACCAAGAGCAACTACAGCCGGGTGCACGGCGGTTCGGCGGTGCCCTACCTGGACTGCTTCCGCACCGGCGACTCGGGTCGGGCGAAGGTGCTGGCCGACGTACTGCAGTCGGAGCAGGGCTCGTGGTTCTACTGCAAGCGGAACCGCAACATGGTGGTGGAGGTCGGCCCCGAGGTCGAAGCGGCCGAGGACTTCTGCTGGTTGACCATCCGTCAGATCAACTCGCTGTTGCGGCACGAGAACCTGCTCAACATGGACGCCCGCACGGTGCTGTCCTGCATGCCGGACTGGCGGGTCGGGGCCGGCGCCGAGGACGGCGGCCGCGGCAGCCTCCACTCCGATGTCGAGATCCGCAGCTGGATCACCAGCAGGCAGAGCGAGCACGAGCTCACCGCTGTGCTGCTACCGCTGCGCGAGGTCGAGCGCACCGCGGGAAGCGGCTGGAAGCGCACCGAGGAGGCCATTTCGCACGAGCGCGGACTCTTCTTCAGCATCATCGGTGTCGACGTCAGTTCGAGCCACCGTGAGGTCGCGGCCTGGACCCAGCCGCTGCTGGAACCGCTCGGCGGCGGCATCATCGCCCTGCTGGTGAAGCGATTCGGCGGGGTGCTGCACACCTTGATCAGCGCGCACGTCGAACCCGGCTACCTGGACGTGGTCGAGCTCGGCCCCACCGTCCAGTGCACGCCGGAGAACTACGCGCACCTGTCGGCCGAGGACCAGCCGCCGTTCCTGGACGTCGTGCGGGACCGGCGTCCCGAGCAGACCCTCTTCGACACCATGCTCTCGGAGGAGGGCGGCCGCTTCTACCAGGCGGAGAACAGGTACCTGATCATCGAGGCGGACGAGGACTTCCCGGCCCGGACCCCGGAGGACTTCCGCTGGATGACGCTCCGTCAACTCACGGAGCTGCTGAAGTACAGCCACTATCTCAACGTTCAGGCCCGCACCCTGGTCGCGGCGCTGCGCACGCTCCAGGAAGTCGAGGACAGCGATGCAGATCATCGGTAACGGGTTCATCGCCCGCCATCTCTCGGACACCTTCGCGGACGGGTTCCCCGAGACCACCGCCTTCGCGGCGGGCGTCTCGGCCACTTCGGTGACCGACCCCGCGCAGTTCGACCGAGAGGCCGAGCTGCTCTACGGCATGCTGCGCCGCTGCCGGGAGGAGGGCCGCACCGCGCTGTTCTTCTCCACCGCCTCCTACGCGATGTACGGGTCGGCGGCCGTGCCCGGGGTGGAGAACGGGCCGCTGTTTCCGCCGAACGTCTACGGCCGCCACAAGCTCGCCCTGGAGACTGCCGTCCGCTCGGCGGGCGTCGACTTCCTGATCCTCCGGCTGAGCCACCTGGTCGGCAGCCACCAGCGGTCGCACCAGCTGATCCCGGCGCTGGCCCAGCAGATCCAGAGCGGCACGGTCACCGTCCTGGACGGCGCCCACCGCGACCTCCTCGACGTCCGCGACCTGATGGACGTGATCGGCCGCCTCCTTGCCGACGGCGTCCGAGGGGAGGCGATCAACGTCGCCTCCGGGGCGCCTCAGCCGATCGAGTCCGTCGTGGACGGCATCGAGAAGCGCCTGGGCACGACCGCCGAGCGCGTCCACCTCCCCGGCGCCCCCGCCATCACCCAGGCCTCGATCGCCCGCCTGCAGCACCTCGTTCCGGGCTTCCGCGCCGATCTCACCGGCGAGCAGTACCTGGACGCGGTCCTGGACACCTACCTGCCCCACTACGTCAACGCATCGTCCCTGCCCCGGTAGAAATCCCGATTCGGGCATCCTGTGGCGCCATGCGGGCACGGGAGTGCGAGCGTGAGCCGGACCGACGTATCCGACCTGTGTGTATTCCAAGGAGAAACGGGCAAATATCGGGCTTCTTCTTGACCGTCCTGGGGCAGTAGGGAACCACGGGGCGACGGTATAAATCTCTTGCGGGCACATTCGGGCCCGAGATGCCCGAACGGGTACGGAGAGGCGGGTGACGGTGGTGCGGGCCGAAGAGAGGCAGCATCGGATCCTTGGCCTCGCACGGCATGCGGGCCGGGTCGAGGTCACGGTCGCAGCCGCGGATTTCGGGGTCGCGCCGGAGACCATCCGGCGGGATCTGAGCGAGTTGGAGCGCAGGGGGCTGGTCCGCCGCACCCATGGCGGTGCCTATCCCGTGGAGAGTGCGGGCTTCGAGACCGATCTGGCCCAGCGCGTCACGCTCCACGTCGAGAACAAGCGCCGGATAGCAGCCGAAGCGGTCAAGCTGCTCGGCGAGGCGGAGACCGTGTTCGTGGACGAGGGCTACACCCCGCAGATCCTCGCGGCGCTGCTGCCGACCGACCGGCCGCTGACGGTCGTGACGGCGTCGCTGTCCACGGCAGGGGCGATCGCCGACTCCAGCAACACCACCGTGCTGCTCCTCGGCGGTCGGGTGCGCGCCCGCACCATGGCCACCGTGGGCTCCTGGGCCTGCGCGATGCTCTCGGGGTTCGTCATCGATCTGGCGTTCCTGGGATCGAACGGGATCTCCCGGGAGCTCGGCCTGACCACACCCGATCCGGTCGTGGCCGATGTGAAGGCCAAGGCCCTGCAGGTGTCGCGCAGGCGGGTCTTCATGGGCGACCACAGCAAGTTCGGAGCGAGCAGTTTCTGCCGCTTCGCCGAGGTCGGCGACTTCGAGGCGATCGTCACGGACACCGGCCTGTCCAGCGCCGAAGCCCATCGATACGGCCTCATGGGGCCGCAGGTCATCCGGGTCTGACGGCACCCACCGGACAACACCCAGCAGCACGCAGTTCCCGTTGCGGCCGGCCCCCGGGCCCGCGGCCACTCCTCGATCACACCTGTCCTGGGCCAGGTCCCACCCGGCCGGATTCCTCAAGTGAAGGAAGAACCATGGCAATCAGACACTCCCTCCTGCGCAGAACCGCTCCGATCGGGGCCGTGGCCCTCTGCGGCGCTCTGCTCGCGGCCTGCAGCGGGGCCGGCGGCGCCGGTGGGTCCACCGGCGCGCAGAGCCACTCCATCAACGTGCTGATGGTGAACAACCCGCAGATGGCGGACCTGCAGAAGCTGACCGCGGCCAACTTCACCAAGGCCACCGGAATCACGGTCAACTTCACCGTGCTGCCGGAGAACGACGTCCGCGACAAGATCACGCAGGACTTCTCCAGCCAGGCCGGCCAGTACGACGTGGCCACCATCAGCAACTACGAGGTACCGATCTACTCCAAGAACGGCTGGCTGGCCCCGCTCACCTCGCACGCCCAGGCCGACACCGCCTTCGACCAGAGCGACATCCTGCCCAGCATCCAGCAGTCGCTGACCGCCAACGGGCAGATCTACGCCGAGCCGTTCTACGGCGAATCGTCGTTCCTGATGTACCGCAAGGACGTCTTCGCGGCCAAGAAGCTGACCATGCCCGCCAACCCGACCTGGGACCAGGTGGCGACGCTGGCTGCGGCGGCCGACGGCGCCCAGCCCGGCATGAAGGGCATCTGCCTGCGCGGACAGCCGGGCTGGGGCGAGGTGATAGCCCCGCTGACCACCGTGGTGAACACCATGGGCGGCACCTGGTTCGACAAGAACTGGACGGCCGAGGTCAACAGCCCGGCCTTCACCAAGGCGACCGACTTCTACGTCAACCTGGTGCGCGCGCACGGCGAGGCAGGCGCTCCGCAGGCCGGCTTCACCGAGTGCCTCAACGACATGGAGCAGGGCAAGGTCGCCATGTGGTACGACGCGACCTCGGCGGCCGGAGCGCTGGACGGCGCCGGCTCACCGGTGGCCGGAAAGATGGGCTACGTGCCCGCCCCGGTGGACCGGACCAAGAGCTCGGGCTGGCTCTACACCTGGGCCTGGGGTCTGCAGAAGGCGAGCAAGCACCAGGACGACGCCTGGAAGTTCATCTCCTGGGCCTCCAGCAAGCAGTACGAGACGCTGGTCGGCAACACCCTCGGCTGGTCCAAGGTCCCGGCCGGCAAGCGGACGTCGACCTACTCCAACGCCCAGTACCTCGCCGCCGCCTCGGCCTTCGCCCAGCCCACGCTGACCGCGCTGACCACGGCCGACCCGCAGAACCCCGGCGTGCAGCCGCGCCCCGCCCCCGGCATCCAGTTCGTCGGCATCCCGGAGTTCGAGGATCTGGGCACCCAGGTCTCCCAGCAGATCAGCTCCGCCATCGCCGGTCAGACCAGCGTCGCGAGCGCGTTGAAGAGCGGTCAGACCCTCGCCGCCAAGGTCGGCGCCCAGCATGCCGGCCAGTGACCTCACCGTCCCCTCGTCCCCACCCGGCGCCACACCTGACGCCGTCCCCGACGCCACCGCTGACGCCCTCCCGACCCGCCGACCGGGTCGGGAGGCCCCCGGCGCGGAGGAGAGGAAAGGAACCATGAGCATCGTCTCGCCGGCCGGACGCCTGCGACCCCCGCTGCGTGGAGCGGAGCAGGCGGCGCTCCCGAAGAGCCGCAGACCCCGTGGCGCGTGGGCCCGCAGGGCCCCGCTGCTGCCGGCCCTGATCTTCATGATCGTGGTCACCCAGCTGCCCTTCGTCGGCACCCTGGTCATCTCGTTCATGCGCTGGAACGCCCTGGACCCGAGCAACCGCGGCTTCGGCGGCCTGTCCAACTACAGCGCCGCGATCACCGATCCGACCCTGCGCTCGGCCATCGTCACCACGGTCGTCCTGACCGCCTCGGTGGTGCTGGTCAGCCTGGGGCTGGGGCTGGGGCTGGCGCTGCTGCTGGACCGGAAGTTCCTCGGCCGGGGCATCGTCCGGACGATGCTGATCACGCCCTTCCTGGTGGTGCCGGTCGCCTCCGCGCTGCTCTGGAAGCACGCGCTCTACAACGCCTCGTACGGACTGATCAACGGCACGCTGTCCTGGGTCTGGAGCCTGTTCGGCAGCTCGCACGCACCCCAGCCGGACTGGCTCTCCGTCGTCCCGCTCACCTCGGTCGAGGCGTCGCTGGTGTGGCAGTGGACCCCGTTCATGATGCTGATCCTGCTCGCCGGACTGCAGAGCCGCCCGATGGACGTGGTCGAGGCGGCGCGGGTGGACGGGGCGAGCACCTGGCAGGTGTTCCGCTACCTCACCTTCCCGCATCTGCGCCGCTACCTGGAACTGGCCGCCCTGCTCGGCAGCATCTACGTGGTCCAGAACTTCGACGCGGTGTTCACCCTCACCTCCGGCGGACTGGGCACCGCCAACCTCCCCTACACCGTCTACGAGACCTTCTACCAGGCGCACGACTACGGCCAGGCCTCCGCCGAGGGCGTCATCGTGGTCCTCTGCTCGCTCGGCATCGCCACCTTCGCGCTGAGAACCGTCTCGTCGCTGTTCCGAGAGGAGTCGCTGTGATGAGTACGGCGGCCATGGCAACAACGGCGGTCGGCACCGCCAGGTCCTCGTCCGGCTCCCCGTCCGTCAAGCGGCTTCGCGGCGGCATCTGGGGTCTGCTCGCCTGGCTCTGCGGCCTGGTGTTCTTCCTGCCGTTCGGCTGGATGGTGCTCACCTCCCTGCACAGCGAGTCGGACGCGGCCACCAACCCGCCCAGTCTCGGCGCGGGTCTGACGCTGCAGGGCTACCGCGAGTTCTTCGGCGCCACCACCGGCGTCAGCCCCTGGCCGCCGCTGATCAACTCGATGACGGCCAGCGTGCTGTCCACCCTGTTCGTGCTGGCGCTGGCGATCCCGGCCGCGTACGCGCTGTCGATCAAGCCGGTGCGCAAGTGGACCGATGTGATGTTCTTCTTCCTGTCCACCAAGATGCTGCCGGCCGTGGCCGGTCTGCTGCCGATCTACCTGATCGCCCAGAACACCGGTCTGCTGGACAACATCTGGCTGCTGGTCATCCTCTACACCTCGATGAACCTGCCGATCGCGGTGTGGATGATGCGGTCCTTCCTGGCCGAGGTCCCCAAGGAGATCCTGGAGGCGGCCTCCATCGACGGGGCGGGACTGCTGACCACCCTGGCGCGGATCGTGGCGCCGGTGGCCGCGCCCGGCATCGCCGCCACCGCGCTGATCTCCTTCATCTTCAGCTGGAACGAGCTGCTGTTCGCCCGCGTACTGACCGGCGTCGTCGCCGGTACCGCGCCCGTCTTCCTCACCGGCTTCGTGACCAGCCAGGGGCTGTTCCTGGCCAAGGTGTGCGCAGCGGCAGTCTGCATCTCCGTGCCGGTTCTCGTCGCCGGGTTCGCCGCCCAGGACAAACTCGTCCAGGGCCTCTCTCTTGGAGCCGTCAAGTGAAGGCAGCCGTCATCAGCTCTCCCGGTGTGGTGGGCATCGAGACCGTCGACGACCCGACGCCCGGCCCCCGGGACGTCGTGATCCAGGTCTCCGCCTGCGGCCTCTGCGGCACCGACCTGCACATCCTGCAGGGCGAGTTCGCTCCCAGGCTGCCGATCGTGCCGGGCCACGAGTTCGCCGGCGACGTGGTCGCGCTCGGCGCCGAGGTCCGAGGACTGGCCGTCGGCGACCGGGTGGCGGTCGATCCGTCCCTCTACTGCCACGAATGCCACTACTGCCGCCTCGGCCGCGACAACCTCTGCGAGAACTACGCCGCGATCGGGGTCACCGCTCCGGGCGGAGCCGCGGAGTTCGCCGTGGCGCCAGCGGCGAACTGCGTCAAGCTGCCCGACCACGTCCGCACCCAGGACGCGGCGCTGATCGAGCCGCTGTCCTGCGCCGTGCGCGGATACGACGTCCTGCGCAGCCAGTTGGCCACCAGCGTGCTGATCTACGGTTCCGGAACCATGGGCCTGATGATGATGGAGCTCGCCAAGCGCACCGGGGCGTCCTCCGTCGACATGGTCGACATCAACAGCGACCGGCTGACCACGGCCCGGCTGCTGGGCTGCTCGAACGCCGTCACCTCCGCCGACGAGATCGAGCGGCCGCGCGGCTGGGATGTCGTCATCGACGCCACCGGCAACCAGCAGGCGATCCAGGACGCGATCGGGCGGGTCGGCAAGGGCGGCACCTTCCTGCAGTTCGGCGTGGCCGACTACGCGGCCCGCACCACGATCGAGCCCTACAAGATCTACAACCAGGAGATCACCATCACCGGCTCCATGGCCGTCCTGCACAGCTTCGAGCGCGCCGCCGACCTCTTCGCCACCGGCGTTCTGGACCCTGAGGTCTTCATCAGCGACCGGCTTCCGCTGACCGACTACGCGGCGGCGCTCCAGCAGTTCAAGGCCGGCAAGGGCCGAAAGATCCAGGTCATCCCTTAACGTCCTGACGTCCACCGGAGGAGATCACATGTCGGCACCCGAATCACCCGTTCTCGTCATCGGTGAGGCGCTCACCGACATCCTGGTCGGCCCGGACGGGCGGCAGCGCGCATGTCCGGGCGGCAGCCCGGCCAACGTCGCCCTGGGGCTGGCCCGGCTGGGCCACCCGGTGCGGCTGGCCACCCGGGTGGGCCGGGACGAGCACGGCCGAGAGCTGCAGCGCCATCTGGGCGACAGCGGCGTGGTGCTCACCGGCGGCTCCGTGGTCGAGGCCTCGACCTCGACGGCCACCGCGACCCTCGACGGCCGCGGGGCGGCGAGCTACGCGTTCGACATCGTCTGGGAGCTCCCGGAGGCAGCCACCGAATCGGCCCGCACCGGCCTGATCGCCCATCTGCACATCGGATCGATCGCCGCCACCCTGGCCCCCGGCTCGGCCCGGGTGCTCGCGGCCGTGGCTGCCGCGCGCAGCCGGTGCACCGTCTCCTACGACCCCAATCTCCGGCCCGCCCTGCTGGCTGCCCCTGCCGAGGAGCGGCCGCGGGTCGAGCGTCTGGTCGCCGCGAGCGACGTGGTCAAGGCCAGTGAGGAGGATCTCGGCTGGCTCTACCGGGGGCAGGACCTGCACGAGGTCGCCGACCGCTGGATCCGCAGCGGACCCTCGCTCGTCGTCGTCACCCGCGGCGGGGACGGCGCGGAGGCTTTCTGGCCGGGCGGGAGCCGGCACCAGCCGCCGACGCCCGTCGAGGTCGTCGACACCGTCGGGGCGGGCGACGCGTTCATGTCCGGCCTCATCAGCGGACTGCTGGAGGCCGGCCTGCTGGGTGGCGGTTCGGTGGGGCCCGACGGTCCTCGTGCGCGCGCCCTGCTGCGGGACGCCACGGGCCCGCAGGACGCGGCGGGCACGGCCGGTACCGATCCGGGCCTCGTCGAGGCCCTGTCCCGGGCCGCCCGGGCGGCCGCCCTCACCTGTGCGCGGCCCGGCGCCGACCCGCCGACCCGGGTCGAATTCGACGGGGCCCTCTCCCGTTCTGCAGTTGTCGGGAGTTGAACCTCCGAGTAACCAGTCGTAATTTGAGGAAAACTTGAGGGTTCTTCATTAACTCGTGTTACAGACAGTTCATACGGAATGCGCCCGCCAAATGACGTGCACACGGTATGGTGATGCACACGGCAGCATCACCACGCACCGGGGAGCGGTCCCGCCTGCCGGTGCGTGGTGACGGTGCCGCGTCGCGCCGGGCCGGCATCCCGCGATTGCCCCCCGGCGACCCATCACGCAGTCCGGCCACCGGTCGGACTCGATGACAGACTGGGGGTGCCGCAATGGCCGTCGAGCGCTTCGGTGGAGCCTTGCCGCAGGTCTGCCCCGCTACGGCGTGGACGTTCCCCGACGGGTGCCGAGCCCCGTCCCATCCGCCGGGCCGACTCTTCTCACCCGTGCCCCGGGGGCCCGACCTCCCGTTCCTGAATCCCCCGTGGAATTGGCGCAATGGATACGCTCTTTTCTGACTTTCCCGGTCGGCGACGAGCACCTGTTTCTGGGACATGAATCCGTTTGTTCCATCTTCATTTACCGCAGGGCTGTGGAGTCCGCTGGTCGGGCTCCCCCCTCCGGGTAAATCCGGGGAGGTCGAATTCTGGTGGAGACTCGCGGGAAACAGTCGGCCGCGGCAGTGGCCGGAAGGCAGAGCGAGCTTTCCGTGCTGACCGCGCTCGCGGCCGGAGCCCGGGCCGGCCGGCCGGCCGCCGCGTTGCTCAGGGGGCCGGCCGGCATCGGCCGCAGCGCGCTGCTGGACGCCTTTCTGCTGGAGTCGGGTCGGCAGGCGACCGTGCTGCGGGCCCGCTGCTCCGAGGACTCGCGCGCGAGTGGACAGCTCACCCTCCGCTCCCTGCTCGCCGGACTCGGGACGGAGGGATCGGGAACCGCCGACGCGGTCGCCGAGCTGGAGTCGGGCTCGACCGCCTACGGCCCGCTGGCGCACTGGCACCGGGTGGTGACCGGACTGCTGGAGAAGCGGCCGGTGATCATCGCGATCGACGATGTGCACCGGTGCGACCGCCAGTCGCTGCGCTCGGTGGCCTTCACCCTGCGCCGCGCGGCCGGTCTGCCACTGCTGGTGGTGCTCTCCGCCCCGACCGGGACGATCCTGGACGCCGATCCGGCGCTCGCCGAACTGCTCACGCAGGACCACTGGCACACCGTCAACCTCGCCGCCCTGACCCCCGACGCCGTGGCCGCGGTGGTGCGCCGACGGCTCGGCGGGCGGGCGACGGAGGCGCTCAACCGCACCTGTTTCGAGGTCAGCCAGGGCAACCCCGGCCTGCTGAACGCGCTGCTGGACGAGGTGTGCGCGAAGAGCGAGCCGGCCCGGCTGCTGGTCCCGGTGGGTCGGCAGCTCGCCGAGGACGCCCTCCTGGCCGACCTGCGGCAGCTGCCGCAGGTGCTCCCCGTGGCGGTGGCGTCGGCGGTGCTCGGGACGACCTCGGCCCGGCTGGTGGGCGGACTCAGCGGCCTGCCGATCCCTTCGGTCCTCCGGGCCCTGGAGCAGCTTCGGGTACGCCGGGCCCTGTCGCCGGACGGGTCACGGCTCGCCTCGGAGACGCTGCGGCTGGCGCTGCTGAGCCTGGTCGGCCCGGACGAACTCGCCCGGCGGCGGATTCGCGCGGCCCAGCTCCTGGAGGATGCGGGCCGACCGCTGGGCGAAGTCGCCGAGGTGCTGCTGAAGATCAGCGAGCCGAGCGAACCGTGGATGGTCAGCGCCCTGCACGGGGCCGCGCGGATGGCGCGGTTGCGCGGAGAGTCGGCCACCGCCGTCCGCTATCTCACCCATGCCCTGCGCCCCTCGTCCTCGGAGCCGACCTCGGTGTCCCGGACGATCCACAGCCAGGCTGCCGGACTGCTGGCGACCACCGATCCGAGTTCCGCGCTGCGCCATCTCCGTCGCCTGATCGCCATGGACCCGCGGGACGCGAGCGGTCCGGCGCCCGCCCCGCGGGGCGCGGGCCAGTCGGCCGGCATGCGCCGCGTCCGCCAGTCCGTGCGGCTGCTGACCCAGGTCCTGGACGAGCCGGGCGGCGCCGGCGACAGCCCCCGAGGCCACGAAGGCGAGCGCCGGACGCTGCTGGACGCGGCGCTGCTGCTGTCCGGCGGCCTGGACCGCTCGACCATCTCCTGGGTGCACGACCGGTCCGTGGTCACGCCGACCCGTCATCAGCACTATGTGGGTGACGAAGCGTTGACGGACGCTCATGCCCTGCTGTCCACGCTCGGCGGGGCGATGGCCGCGGCCGTCGCCGAACAGGCCCAGGGGACCCCCGGACCGTCGGCGGCGCCGGGTCCGCGGAGCGGCATGAAGCGGTACTCGGTGATCGCCTCCGCACTGATGCTGCACCTCGCCGACCAGAGCGAGCCGGCCATCGTCGCCCTCGACCAGCTGCTGGCCCCGGGCCAGGACGAGGAGCGCGGCTCCGGGTATGCCACCGCGCTGACCGCGCGGGCCGCCGTCCGCTACGGGATCGGGGACCTCGACGAGGCCCGCGACGACGCCCAGCGCGCGGTGCGCATCAGGCAGCAACCGGGCTGGCGGCGCCGGACCAGTTCGGCGCTGACGGCGCTCGGCGCGATCCTCACCCAGCAGGGCGACACCACCGGCGCGGAGCAGGTGCTGCGGCTGATCGACCGGCCGGGATACCGGGACTCCCTGTGGGAGTACCCCACCTACCTCTGGACCCGGGCCGCGCTGGAGCGGCAACGCGGCGATCTGGAGGCCGCGTTGAGCTCGCTGTACGCCTGCGGCGGGCTGCTGCGCGAGGCCGGGGTGCACAACCCGGTCTTCCTGCCGTGGTGGACCGAGGCGGCCGGGGTGCTGGCCGCGCTCGGCCGGCCGTCCGAGGCCAGGGAGGCGGCCGCGTACGGGGAGGAGATCGCCGAGCGCTGGGGAACTCCACGGAGTATCGGCCTCGCCCTGCTGGCCCGGGGGTTGGCGGCGGGCGACCGCACCGGGACCGATCTGCTGGCGGAGGCATGTGAGGTGCTGGCCTGCTCCCCGGCCCGGCTCGCCTGCGCCCAGGCCGAACACGCGCTGGGGACCGCACTGCTGCGGGACGACCACGTGCACAAGGCCCGGCTGCACCTGCGACGCGCCTTCGACCTGTCGGTCCAGTGCGGGGCGGCGGGGCTCGGATCCACCGTACGCGATCTCCTGGTGGCCACAGGCGGCCGAGTACGTCCGATGACCGGGTCCCGCGCCGACACCCTGACCGAGAGCGAGCGCAGGGTGGCCGCGTTGGCGGCCGAAGGGCGTTCGAACCGCGAGATAGCCGAGATCCTCTTCGTCGCGCTCCGCACGGTCGAACTCCATCTGACCAATGCCTACCGCAAGTTGGGCATTTCCCGGCGCAGTGAGCTCGCTGCTGTCTTCGACGGGGGAATCGCCGAACGCATGGGGTCCCGAATGTCCGGGCCTGGAATGTCCAGACCCGGAACGCCGCAGTCCGGAGCGTCGCAGGAAGGACTGTCCCGCCATGTCCGGTACTGAACCGCGCCACCTGCGTCTCGCCCGGCCGTCGGCCGTGTCGCCGCAGGACGGTGGCACGCTGCTGATCGGCCGCGACACGGAGCAGGCCCTGCTGCGTCGGCTGGCGCTGGAGGTCGCCGAGGGGCAACCGTCGTCGGTGGCCGTCTGCGGCCTGCCCGGCACCGGCCGGTCCGTCCTGCTGCGTCAGGCCGCGGACTACGCCCGGTCCCTGGGCGTCATCGTGCTGGCGGCGCAGGGCTCACCCGGCCAGTCGGCCGGTTGCGGCATCGCCGCTCAACTGGCGCAAGCGCTCGCGGTCCAGAGCGTCCCCGGCCCGGCCCCGTGGTTGGAGCCCGTCCTGGCCCAGCACGGCGCCGCCGAGGTCGAGGATTTCTGCCGGACGCTGCTGGACACCGCGCTCCGACAGCCCGTCACCATCATGGTGGACGACGTCCAGTGCGCCGACCGCTACTCCAGAGAGGTCCTCTGCGCGGTGCTCAGGCGCCACCACGACGCGCCGCTGTCGGTGATCCTCGCCATGTCCGGTACGCCGCACAACGTGTCCGACGACTGCGCGGAGCTGCTGGCCCTGGCCGGGTCCCCCAGGGGCAGGGGCCATGTGCTCAGTCTCGGCCCGCTGGGCCCGGACGCCGTACGGAGGTTGAGCGCCGGAACCGGGACCGACGCACCGGACGCCGAGTTCTGCGCCCGCGCCGCCGAGGTGTCGGGGGGCAATCCGGCGGTCCTCCGTTCGACGCTGCGGCTGCTCGCCCGGTCCGGCGGCGCGGCCGGGTCCGGGGGAGGGAGAGAGGCGGGGGCGGCCGAGGCGGACCGCAGGGATCTGGGCGTGCACGCCTCCCGCGCGAAGGGCGACCGTGCGGCCGAGTTGGCCGAGGGGCTGTCGCAGGAGCCGCTGGCGCTGCTGCGCGCGCTGGCGGTCTGCGGCCCGCTGCTGCCGACCCGGCTGCTGTCCGGGCTCGTCGAGGAGCGGACCATGACGACCGCGGCGGCGTTGCGGGTGCTGCGCGCCGGCGGTCTGGTGGCGGCGGACGACCCCCCGCGGCTCGCCGACCCGTCGACCGCGGAGCGGCTGCTGGCCGGGATGGACGACGCGGACCGCCGGCGGCTCTATCAGCAGGCGGCCCGGCTCGGCCACCAGGCCGCCGTCGGCGACGAGGCGCTGGCCGAACTGCTCACCAGGGCCCGCCCGCTGGGCGAGCCCTGGGCCGGCGGAGTGCTGCGCCGTGCCGCGGCGATGGCGGTGTCCCGCAATGAGCACGCACTGGCTGTGCGCTGCCTGGAACGTGCCCTGCAGGAGCCGGTCGGCGCCGCGGAGCGGCTCCGCATCCGGGTGGAACTCGGGGCGGTCCACTGCCGGGTCACGCCCGAGGCGGGTGACCGACAGCTGACCCAGGTGATCGTGGCCCCGGTCGGGGGTGATGCCGAGGGCGGCCCGGACGCAGGGCGGCACCGCGCGATCGCCACGGATCTGCTGCTCGCCCGCGGCGACGCGAACTCGGCCCGCCGCGCAGTGGCCCTCGCCTACGCGGCCGACACCCCGCCCATGACCCCCGCTCCGGTGACGGTCCCCGCTTGGGTCTCCGCCCTGGGTACGGCTCCCGGGTCGGCCTTCGCCCAGGGTGCGGCGTTGGCTGCCGCGCCGTATCCGGCGCCGGCAGCGGCTGACAGCGACGGTCAGCGAGGCCTGGATCGGGGCCCGGACCGGAGCCAGGGTGTGGAGCATGGCCGGGACCGGGCCGCGCTGCTCGGTCTGTACTGGCTGGCCGACAGCGCCGTCCAGGGCGAGCATGGCCTGGGCGGTAGCGAACCGGACCTGCCCGCGCTGCCGCAGCGGCCACAGGATCCCACCGCTCTGGCCGCAGCCGCCTGGCGCGGGGCGCTCCAGGGTCGCAACGCGGAGAACGTCCGGGAACTCGCCTCGGCCGCCTTGCGTGCCCCGTCGCGTGGGCTGCCGCTCCACCCAAGGGTGCTGGCCTGCCGCGCCCTGGGTCTCGCCGGCGCAACCGGGCTTGCGCGGCAGGGCCTTGACGCGGTGTTGGCCGAGGCCCGGTCACGACGTGCTCCGGCCCTCATCGGCTACGCCCTGCTCGTCAGGAGCGAGCTCAGCCTGAGGTGCGGTCAGACCGACTCCGCCGCCCGGGATCTGGTGCTCGCCCGGACCGCGATGCCGGAGGGCAGCTGGCATTCGACGATGGTCCCGGCCACCCGCGCCGCAGGGGCCCTGGTGGCCGTCGCTTGCAGCCGGTGGAAGGAGGCGGAGCTGATCGCCTACGCGGAACTGCCACCCGGCTCGGAACACGGCTTCGCCTGGAACCAACTCCTCTTCGTCCGGGGCCTGTTACTGCTGGCGCAGGAGAGACCCCAGGACGCGGTCGCGGAGCTGCGGGAGTGCGGGCGGCGGCTGCTGGCCCGGGGATGGGAGAGCCCCGGCCTGCTGCCCTGGCGCTCCCTGGCCGCGCTTGCTCACGAATGCTGCGGAGAGCACGCGGAAGCCCTCCGACTCGCTGAGGAGGAGCGGCGTCTCACGGCCGACTGGGGTACCGCACAGGCGTTGGAATGGGCCGACCTCACCGCCGACATCGTCCGAGGTGGGGAGATCCCGGTCCACTGGCTGGAACGCGTGGTGACCCCGCTCGCCCGCCCGGACCTCGCCCGCCCGGAAAGCCGGCTCCGATCACTCCAGCTCCAACCCCCGGATACAGATCAGGAGTTGTTCTCGTCGCAGCTGTGACGTACCCGCCGGCGAGCACGAGCCACGGGCTCGCCCCAACTCAGCACACTAGGAGATCGCCGACCCATGCTCCTCAAGCGCCAGCCCGAACTTGATCTGGCAACCGCGGCGATGCGTGCCGCCCAGGCCGGGCACGGCAGCCTGCTGGTGATCACCGGCCCGCTCGGGATCGGCAGGTCCACGCTGCTCGACGCCGTGGCCGGAATCGGGGCGGCGCACGACGTGCTGGTCCTGCGCGCGAGCGCCGCGCTGACGGAGCGAGGCTTCGCGCTCGGGGTGGTCCGGCAGTTGCTGGAGTCGGCGCTGCGCCGCGTCACGCCCGAAACGGCGAAGTCGTGGACGTCAGGAAGCGCCCACGATGCCCTGTCCGCTCTGGAGGACGAGCTCCCGAGCGGGAACGGCGAGGCCCACGGCGACCTCGACCCCACGGTCCTGCTCGGCCTGCAGTCCCTCCTTGCGAACATCTGCAGCGACCAGGCCGTGCTGCTGCTGATCGACGACCTGCACTGGGCGGACCCGGCATCGCTGCGCCTGCTGGGCCAACTCTCACGACAGCTGCGGCAGCTGCGGGTCCTGCTGGTGTGCACGGTACGCGAGGGCGACGAGCTCTCCGAGGACCGGCCGGTACGCGAGGTGACGGCGAACGCAGCCCTGACCCTGTTCCCCGGCGCGCTCGATCCCGACGACGTCGGAACTCTGCTGCGCCGTCACTTCGGGACCGCCCCCGACGAGGAGTTCGTCCTCGCCTGTCATCGGACCACCCGAGGGAATCCGATGTTCCTCGCCGCCCTCCTGGCCGAGACGGATCGGCACGACGTCAGACCGACCGCGGCGAATGCCGCGCTCGCCGCCGCTCTACGGCCCACCCTGCTGCGCCAGCGCCTGCGGCTGTGCCTCGAATGGCAGTCCGAGCGGGTCCGCCGGGTCGCGCACGCCCTGACTATCCTGGTCGGAAATGCAGACCTTCATCTGGTCGGACAGCTGGCCGGACTGGACCAGGTGGAACGCGACGAGGCGTTGCGCCTGCTGCAACGGCTCGGTCTGCTGACGGAGGATCGACCACCGCGCTTCGTCCATCCGATCGTGCAGGAGGCGCTGGAGGAGGCGCTGCTGACGACCGAGCGCGACCGACTGCACACGGCAGCCGCGGCGCTGCTCCACTCCGGCGGCCACCCGGCCGAGCAGGTGGCCAGGCAACTCCTGGCGATCACCACCAAGCAGGACGCCTGGGCGACCGACATCCTGCGGGCCGCCGCGGACACGGCGCTGCGCCGCGGGGCCCCGGTCACCGCCGCGAGCTACCTGCGCCGTGCCCTGCTCGACTGCTCCTCGCACGACAGCAGGCGGGCGGGGTTGCTGGTGGACCTGGCGACGGCGGAACGCGGATTCTCGTCGTCGGTGTCCATCCGGCACGTCTCGCAGGCCCTGCCGCTGCTCAACTCGGTCCGGGAGCGGGCCGCAGCCGTGACCCGGCTGGGCCCGATCGCGCTCGGGCTGTCGCTGCTGCCCGTGGAGGAACTGCTGCGGGACGTGGCGGACGGGCTCGGGCCGGTCGAGAAACTACAGGAAGCGGACCGGGAGCTGGCACTGAGCCTGGAAGCCCGGATCCGTTACGTCTCGGCGCGGGACCCTGCCGCACTCGCCTCCGCGGTCAGGCGGTTCCGCGCGCTGGGGCCCGAGCCGGGGATGGAATCCGTCGCCGAACGGGAACTGCTGATGACGCTGCTCTTCGCCGCCACCATCACGATCGACCTCCCGGCCGCCGAGGTCGCACCGCTGGCCCACGCGATCCTGGCCCGCGAGCCGGCCCTGCCCGGCCATGTGCACACGCCCATACCGCTGGTGCTGACGGCGCTGATCGCCGCCGACTCGGTGCAGGGCCTGACCGGCTGGCTCGGCATCGCCCACCGCCACTCCGCGCACCATGAACCCGGCCCCGAGCAGACCCTGGTGATGGTCGAACAGGCGAGGGTGCACCTTGCCTGCGGGCAGCTGTCGGAGGCCCGGAGCCGGGCGCTGACGGCCTTCGAACTGGCCGCGGGCGACGAGGGCGAGGTGGCCGTCCTGTCGGCCCGGGCCCTGGCCACGGTGGCCCTGCAGACTCGGGACGCGACCCTCTGCGACCGCCTGCTCGGGGCGCCCTGGGCGGCGCCCGAGGACTCCTGCCTCTCGGTGTCACTGGCGATGCTGCGCGCGGCCACGGCGGCGCACCGAGGCGACCTGCACGCTGCCCTGGAGCACTCCCTGGGCATCGGACACCGCCTGGAGCAGCGCGGCTGGCGCAACCCCGCCCTGGTCCCCTGGGCGTCCGGGGCCGCGCTCGTGTGCCTGCGCCTGGGCGACCGCGACCGGGCGGACGAGCTGAGCCTGCTCGAACTGGAGCGGACCCGCGAGTGGGGCGCCCCGGCCGCGCTGGGACGTTCGCTGAGCGCGCGCGGCAAGGTGGTGGACGGATCGGCCGGGGTCGACCTGCTGCACGAGGCGGTGGAGGTGCTCGAAACGTCCGCGGACCGCTTCGAGCTGAGCCGGGCACTCCTCGCCCTGGGCGAGCGGTCGCTGCCGACGATGCCCGAGGACGCCCAGGACGCGTTGTGGCGGGCGCACCGGATCGCCACCGAATGCGGGGCGGAGTGGGTGGCCGCCCGGGCCCGGGCACGCCTCGGCAAGCAGGCATCGCCGCCTCCCGTGCGGGCGGATCTGACCTCCGCCGAGCGCAAGGTGGCGGAGTTCGCGGCCTCCGGGCTCACCAACCAGGCGATCGCCGATGAGCTGGGCGTGTCCCGTCGGGCGGTGGAGAAGCACCTGACGCACTGCTACCGCAAGCTGGCCGTGGACGGCCGCGCCGCGCTGACGGCCGCGCTGCACGCCGCGAGCAGTGTTCCGGCCGCCCGATAGGCGGCCTCGCGGGGCGGGTCCGGACCTGCCCGCGAAGCACGGGGGAAACGACCAGACTTCCCGCCGCATCCGACGGTTGGGCTTGTATCGCAGGTCGGTGGGCGGCCACGTTTGTCCCAGTGGCCTTCACCTGACGGACTGGGAGTTGATGGGGATGACTGTCCTGGACGAGGCGTCCGTCGGGTCCGAAGCACGGCCGCGCAACCCTGCACTGCGCGAGAGCGTCGCCGAGTTGCGGGCCATCCGGGAGCAGGTGCTGGCGGGTCCGAGTGAGCGGGCGACCGAGGCGCAGCATGCCAAGGGCAAGCTGACCGCCCGGGAGCGGATCGCGCTGCTGCTGGACGATGGTTCGTTCAATGAGGTGGAGCCGTTGCGTCGGCACCGGGCCACCGGGTTCGGGCTGGAGGGCAAGAAGCCGTACTCGGACGGTGTGATCACCGGCTGGGGTTCGGTGCACGGGCGTCCGGTGTTCGTGTACGCGCATGACTTCCGGATCTTCGGTGGGGCGCTGGGGGAGGCGCATGCGCAGAAGATCCACAAGATCATGGACATGGCCATCGCCGCCGGTGCGCCGCTGGTCTCCTTGAACGACGGGGCGGGGGCGCGGATCCAGGAGGGGGTGACCGCGCTGGCCGGCTACGGCGGGATCTTCCAGCGCAACACCCGGGCGTCGGGGGTGATCCCGCAGATCAGCGTGATGCTCGGTCCCTGCGCCGGTGGTGCGGCCTACAGCCCGGCGCTGACCGACTTCGTGTTCATGGTCCGCGAGACCTCGCAGATGTTCATCACCGGTCCGGACGTGGTCCAGGCGGTGACCGGGGAGAAGATCTCGCAGAACGGGCTGGGCGGGGCGGATGTGCACTCGGAGATCTCGGGTGTCTCGCATTTCGCCTACGACGACGAGCGCAGCTGTCTGGAGGAGGTCCGGTTCCTGCTGTCGATGCTGCCGCAGAACAACCGGGAGACCCCGCCGGCGGAGATGACCGAGGATCCGGTGGACCGGCGCTGTGAGGCGTTGCTGGACCTGGTGCCGGCCGACGGCAACCGTCCGTACGACATGCGCAGGGTGATCGAGGAGATCGCCGACGAGGGTCAGTACATGGAGGTCCACGAGCGCTGGGCGACCAATGTGATCGTGGCGCTGACCCGGCTGGACGGTCAGGTGGTGGGGATCGTGGCGAACCAGCCGCAGTCCCTGGCCGGGGTGCTGGACATCCACGCCAGCGAGAAGGCGGCGCGTTTCGTGCAGATGTGCGACGCGTTCAACATTCCGCTGGTGACGCTGCTGGACGTGCCCGGGTTCCTGCCCGGGGTGGACCAGGAGCACGGCGGGATCATCCGGCACGGGGCGAAGCTGCTGTACGCGTACTGCAATGCGACGGTGCCGCGGATCCAGTTGATCCTGCGCAAGGCGTACGGCGGGGCGTACATCGTGATGGACTCCCGCTCGGTGGGGGCGGACCTGTCGTATGCCTGGCCGACCAACGAGATCGCGGTGATGGGCGCCGAGGGCGCGGCGAACGTGATCTTCCGCCGCCAGATCGCCGAGGCCGACGACCCCGAGGCGATGCGGGCGCAGATGGTCAAGCAGTACAAGGACGAGCTGATGCACCCGTACTACGCCGCCGAGCGCGGCCTGGTGGACGACGTCATCGACCCGGCCACCACCCGCCAGGTCCTGATCCGCTCCCTGCACATGCTCCGCAGCAAGCACGCCGCGCTCCCCGCGCGCAAGCACGGCAACCCGCCGCAGTAGCCATCCGACCAGCAAGGAGGACTTCAACCGTGAACGAGGACTCAGCCGTACGGGTCGTCAAAGGCAGTCTCACCGCCGAGGAACTGGCCGCCCTCACCGCCGTCCTGGTCGCCCGCGCAGCCGTCGCTCCGCGCGCCCCCGCCCGCTCCGTCCCGGCCGTCCGCTGGCAGCGGCTGGAGCGCTACCCCTCCTACTCCCCACCCCACAGCTGGCACTCCGCGGCCTGACCCGCGAGCGCGCAGCAGGCCGCTGAACCAGCGTCAGACCAGCCCGTTCCAGCTCCAGCGGGGGGTGGGGCCCGGGTCGCCGAGGTCCTGGCCCACCGGGTCGGCGGACACGTCGCGGGCGATCCTGGTTCCCCAGTCGAAGTACTCGACGACGCGCCGGCGCAGCAGTTCGTCGCCGGGGAGCTCCTTCTCGACGGCGGCCGTCATCAGCTCCATCCAGCGCAGGCGCTGCTCCTCGGTGATCGACAGCCCCAGATGGGAGCGCAGCAGGGCCTGGTGGCCGCCGAGCTCGTCGGTGAAGCCGGTGGGTCCGCCGAAGACCTCGGCGAGCCAGACGACCACGTGCTCGACATGGGTGCGGGTGAAGTCGGCGAAGACCGGCGCCAGTAGGGGGTCGGCCAGAACGGCGTCGTAGAACGTACTGCTCAGTCGGCGCAGTGCGTCGATCCCGCCGACTGCCTCGAACAGGGTTTCGGAACGCTCGGTCACAGGGCTCCTCCCGTAGTGCGGTTCACGATCGCCCGTCCATTGTCCCCGGCGCGGAGGCGAATCGCGGCCGGGTCAGTGCTCGAAGTCCTTCTGGACCCGGCGGGACGGCGTGAAGGCGTACAGGTCGAGGATGTCGGGCGGATCCGCGAGGCCGGGGCCGCCGGCCTCGACCCAGGCGGTGATGTCCGCCCCGGCGTCGGGGTCGTTGACGAGCCCGAGCCACACCGGCCGGCCTCCGGCGCGGCGGCCCTCGGCGGACGGCTGGACGACGATGACGTTGGCATGCTCGCAGGCGTCCAGGCAGTCGACGCGGCGGACGGTCGCGACCTCCGCCAGGCCCGTGCGCAGGTC
The DNA here is from genome assembly GCF_041261405.1 of Streptacidiphilus sp. EB103A. Taxonomy (NCBI): domain Bacteria; kingdom Bacillati; phylum Actinomycetota; class Actinomycetes; order Kitasatosporales; family Streptomycetaceae; genus Streptacidiphilus; species Streptacidiphilus sp. EB103A. Next base: position 258,685 of record NZ_JBGCAQ010000002.1, read on the forward strand.
GGCGAGCTGGGCCTCATGGTCCAGACGGGGGACCTTGGCGGTGCCGCAGCAGCAGCCGCGGCAGACGGTGACGGTGGGGCGCGGCGCCGCCGGGGGCGAGGTGGCGGCGCGTCTGCTGCGGTGGCTCACCGGCTCGCTCCAGCCAGCGAGGCGCGCTGCCAGGCGGCGTCGCGCAGCAGTCGTAGTCCGTTGAGGCCCACGATGACGGTGGAGCCCTCGTGGCCCAGGACACCGAGCGGCAGCGGCAGGTGGCCGACCAGGTCCCAGACGACCAGGCCGGAGATGAACACCGAGGCGATGACCAGGTTCTGCACCACCAGCGCGCGGGCCCGCCGGGACAGGGCGATCACGGTGGGGACGGTGGCCAGTTCGTCGCGGACGATGACGGCGTCGGCGGTCTCCAGGGCGAGGTCGGAGCCGGCCCGGCCCATGGCGATGCCGGTGTGCGCGGCGGCCAGTGCGGGGGCGTCGTTGACGCCGTCGCCGATCACCAGCACCTTGCGTCCGGCCGACTCCAGTTCCCGGACGGCGGCGACCTTGTCCTGCGGCAGGAGCCCGGCGCGGACGTCGGTGACACCGACCTCCGCGGCGAGCCGCGCGGCGGCGCGCGGGTTGTCGCCGGTGACCAGCATGGGGGTGGTACCCGTCAGTGCCTTCAACGCCGCGACGGTGGCGGCGGCGTCCGGGCGCAGGCGGTCGGCGATGCCCAGGATGCCGACCGGGATGCCCTCGCGCTCGACCAGGACGGCGGTTCGGCCTCCGCTCTCCAGTTCCTCGGCGAGGGCGGTGGCCCTGGCGGACAGCGCGTCGGTAGCACTGTTGACGAGCCGGGCCGGGGCGCCGACGGCGACCGCACTGCCCCGGACGGTGGCGGTCACCCCGATGCCGGGGGCGGAGCTGAAGTCCTCGGCGACCGGGATCTCCAGTCCGCGTTCGCGGGCCGCGTCGACCACCGCGCGGGCCAGGGGGTGCTCGCTGGGGTGCTCGGCGGACGCTGCCAGGGCCAGCAGGGTGTCCTGGCTCAGGCCGGAGCCGGTCAGCGGGCGGATGTCGGTGACGCGGGGGGTGCCCTCGGTCAGGGTGCCGGTCTTGTCCAGGGCCACCGCGTCGATCTGGCCCAACTGCTCCATCACCACGGCAGACTTGACCAGCACGCCGTGGCGTCCCGCGTTGGCGATCGCGGACAGCAGCGGCGGCATGGTCGCCAGGACCACCGCGCAGGGCGAAGCGACGATCATGAAGGTCATCGCGCGCAGCAGCGAGCCGGTCACGGCCGCACCGAAGGCCAGGGGGATCAGGAAGACGGCGAGGGTGGCGAAGACCATGCCCAGGGAGTAGCGCTGTTCGACCTTCTCGATGAACAGTTGGGTGGCGGCCTTGGTCCCGCTCGCCTCCTCGACCATCCGGACGATCCGGGCGATCACCGAGTCGGAGGCGTCCCGTTCGACCCTGACCCGCAGCGCGCCGGTGCCGTTCAGGGTGCCGGCGAAGACCTCGTCGCCCGCCTCCTTGGCCACGGGCATGGGTTCGCCGGTGATGGTGGCCTGGTCGACCTCGCTCGCCCCGTCCAGGACCCGGCCGTCGGCGCCCACCCGCTCACCGGGCCGCACCAGGACCGTGTCGCCCACGGTCAGGGCCCCGGTGGCCACCGTCTCCTCGCCGCCGTCGTCCAGCAGTCGGGTGGCGGTGGTGGGGGCCAGGTCCAGCAGACCGCGCACCGAGTCCTGGGTGCGGGCGGTGGCCAGCGCCTCCAGCGCGCCGGAGGTGGCGAAGATGACGATCAGCAGTGCCCCGTCCATGACCTGGCCGATCGAGGCCGCGCCGATGGCGGCGACGATCATCAGCAGGTCCACGTCCAGGGTCTTCTCGCGCAGCGCCCGCAGTCCGGCCCAGCCGGGCTCCCAGCCGCCGGTGACGTACGCGATCGCGTACAGCGGCCCCCAGGCCCAGGCGCTCACCCCGGTCAGCTGCAGCGGCAGGGCGATCAGGAACGCCACCGTGGCGACGGCGGCCCAGCGGGCCTCGGCCAGTGCGAACACCCGCGTGCGCCGCTTGGGCACCAGCGGACTGCGGGAGGCCGCAGCCATGGCCGGGCGCTCGGTGAGGGTCGTAGACATGGCGGGTTCGGATTCCTTTGGATGGAGCTGCACGGGGTGACTCGTCCACCATACCGGATTGCTTGAACAATCATTCACGCGTCTCTTGTAGGATGGACTCATGGGCCATGGAGTCGTCGAAAAGCAGCGCGCCACCTCACGCGAACGCCTGGACCACGTCGGCAGCGCCAGCGTGGCCACCATGCTCCAGGCCCTGGCCACCCCGTCCCGACTGCTGATCCTGGCCCGTCTGGTCGAAGGCCCCTGCGCTGCGAGCGACCTCGCCGCCGCCGCCGGAATGGAACGCTCGGCCTGCTCGCACCAGCTGCGGCTGCTGAAGAACCTGGGCCTGGTCACCGTCGAACGGCACGGGCGCTCCATGGTCTACGCCCTGTACGACCACCACGTCGCCGAACTCCTGGACCAGGCCATATTCCACGTGGAGCATCTGAAGCTCGGTCTCGTCGACGCCCCGGAGGACATGGGCCCCGCGGGCGGGTGAGAGCCGGGACGCCGCCCTGGGGCTGCGCCCCGGCCCGTTCCGCGGTCAGCTCACATGGACGGTGACAGCAGCGGTGTGCAGCGTCCCCGCGGTCTGGAACTGCAGGAACAGCCGCCAGTTGCCGGCTTTGGCCAGCTCGGCGTGGAAGGACAGGGCCGGGCCGCCGTGGTCACCGGTGACGGCGGTGGTGGGGTGGAGGTGGGCGAAAGCGCTGTCGCCCTGGTGGAAGGCGGTGAGGTGGGCGTAGGTGCCCAGGTAGGGCTGCAGGTCGGTGGCAGGCTTGCCGCCCTTGGTGATGGTGACGGTCAGGGAGTGGGCCATGCCGGCCATCAGCTCGCCGCTCAGGGTGACGGTGTAGCCGTCGACCGTGGTGCTGGTGGCCGCCTGGGGGAGGGCGGTGTCCGTGGATGTGCCCGCGACGGTGACGGTACGGCTGAGGACGAAGTCGGTGCCCTTGCCGGAGCCGGAGGCGGGGGTGAAGGTGGCGAACAGCCGCCAGGTCCCGCCGGTGAGGGCGGCCATGGGTGCGGTCCAGGTGCCGTCGGCGGCCATGGTCGGGTGGACGTGCTGGAACCCGGTCAGGTCCGAGCGGATCGCGTAGAAGTGGAGCTTCTTGGTCTGGTCGACGGCGAAGTCGGTGACCGGTTTGCCGTCCGGACCGGTGATGGTGAACCGGTAGCCGGACGCCCTGTCGGCGGTGGGCGCAGCCGCGTTCGCGGTGAAGGTGTATCCGCCGCTGGTCGCGGACAGGCCGTCGCCCGACGGCATGGCGTCCATGCCGCTCATGGTGGGCATCGCGGACGCTGACGGCGCTGCGCTGCCGGTCATGCCCGACATGCCGGGCATGGCCGATCCGGTGCCGGAGCTGGAGCCGCAGGCGGCCAGCGTCAGTGCGAGGGCGGAGGCCGCCAGGGTCACGGCGGTGGTTCGCCGACGGGAGGCGTGCCGGGGGAGGGAAGCAGACATGGGTGTGCTCTTTCAGGTGGGCGCCGTTCGCGGCGCACGGACTTCGGGCAGGACCAGCTCCGGCGCCCCTCGCGTGGCGAGGAGGGACCGGTGGTCCTGTCAGGTCCGGGCGATGCACACCTGGAGGAGTATCTGCCGACCGCCGGTGGGTGGCGGACCTCGGCGCCGCGCGGACCGCGCGCCCCCGAGCCGACCGGCGCCGATCAGCACGGCCAGTGCGACCAGAACCGCGAACAGCAGCACTGGCGCGGGGAGCGTGAGGTGGCCACGGACCGGGGTGGTCACGCAACTGGTGCCCTGCGAACCGCTCGCAGTCTCGCTCTGTCGCTGGGTCTGCACGGATGCGGTGGACGCAGTGTGCACAGCAGCAGCCATGGGATGGGTACCGGGCAGCGTCAGGGCCATCGACGTCAGGGCCATCGATTCGTGGCAGTCGCCCATCGCCGCGGTGGGAGCGCCGTGCATGAGGAACAGGCCTACCAGGAGGACGGGCACCGCGAACAGCCGGGCGAGGCCCGGACGCCTGCTCGCGCTCTCCACCGCCACCGGTTCCCTTCCCGCTCTGGCCGCTTCCGCCCTGTGCCCGTCGACCGTAGCAGGCACGCTGTCCCGCGCGTGAACTCTGGTTGTTTGCCCGGAGTTGCCGGCCGAGGCCGGTGACCGGCGCTTCAGCACGGGACAATGCTTCGGAGCGCGTCAGATGGAGGCGGTAGATGGTTTCGTTGGCTCCGCCGTCCGGCGGCAGGCTGTACGCGGTGAGCGATCTGCACGTCGCCTACGAGCAGAACCGGCTCATCGTGGAGAGCCTGTACCCGAAGGACGAGGCCGACTGGCTGATCGTGGCCGGCGACATCGCGGAGAAGGCCGCCGATGTCGAGTGGGCGCTCGGGCTGCTGGCCGAGCGCTTCGCGACCGTCGTCTGGGTCCCGGGCAACCACGAACTGTGGACGCACCCCGACGACCCGCTCACCCTGCGCGGGGAGGAGCGCTACCGCCATCTCGTGACCATGTGCCGTTCCCTCGGCGTGCTGACCCCCGAGGATCCGTACCCGGTGTGGTCGGGCCCCGGCGGTCCGGTGGTCGTCGCCCCGCTGTTCGTGCTCTACGACTACAGCTTCCTTCCCCGGGGAACGCGCAATAGCCGCGAGGGGCTGGCGAAGGCCCACGAGGCGGGCGTGGTCTGCACCGACGAGTTCTTCCTCCATCCGGACCCGCATCCCAGTCGGGAGGCATGGTGCCGCTCCCGGCTCGCCTACACCCGCGGCAGGCTCGACGCCTGCGACCCGGAGCTGCCGACCGTCCTGGTCAACCACTTCCCGCTGATCCGCGAACCGACCGCGGTGCTGCGCTACCCGGAGTTCGCCCTGTGGTGCGGCACCGAGGCCACCGCGGACTGGCACGTGCGCTACCGGGCGGCCGCGGTCGTCTACGGGCACCTGCACATTCCGCGGGTCACCTGGCACGACGGCGTGCCCCACCGGGAGGTGTCGCTGGGCTATCCGCGCGAGTGGCAGCGCTGGGGGAAACCCGACCCGCTGCTGCGCGAGGTCCTCGCACCGACACCGCCGACGCGGGGAACGGCCCGATGATCGAGGAACTGCTGCCCGCCGTGGTCCAGGTGGCCTCGGTCTTCGGAGACCCGCCCGGGCCCCCGCTGTTCCCCGAGGAGGCGGCACTGGTCTCGAACTCCGTGGAGCAGCGGCGGCGGGAGTTCGCCACCGGCCGCCGCTGCGCCCGCCGGGCGCTGGCCGAACTGGGGCTCCCCGCCGCGCCGCTGGCGGCGGGCGCCAGGGGGGAACCCCTGTGGCCGCCCGGGGTGGCGGGCGCCATCACCCACTCCGGGGACTACCGGGCAGCGGCGGTGGCGCTCCGGTCCGACGTGCTGTCCGTGGGGATCGACGCCGAGCGGATACGGCCGCTTCCCGAGGGGGTGTTCGAGGCGGTCTCGCTTCCGGAAGAGCGGGGCGCGCTGGCCGGGCTGCTCCGGGCCGCCCCTCAAGTTCCTTGGGAGATGCTGCTGTTCAGCGCCAAGGAGTCGGTGTACAAGGCCTGGTTCCCGCTGACCGGGAAGTTCCTGGAGTTCGAGGAGGCGGTCATCTCCTTCGATCCGGTATCGGGGACGTTCAGCGCCCGGCTGCTGGTCCCCGGTCCGGAGCGGGGCGACTCCAGAATCGGTGTCTTCCACGGGAGATGGGCGGTACGCGACGGATTCGCCCTGACCGCGATCGCTGTGCCCGCCTGACTCGAACGCCGGTGCGGACTGGGCCGAACAGGGGACCGCCGGGTCGGGTCGTCCGCTCCAGGGGAAGGATCGATCCGGTCCCTTTTCGACCCTCCTCACCGAACCCGGGAGCGATATGCGCGCTGCGCCACGTGCATCCGTCCTGCACGTACTGACCGCAGCCGTGCTGCTGCTGGCCCTGTTCCTGCCCGCTCCGTCGGCCCGGGCAGGTGTGGCGCAGCATCAGGCCCTGGTGTTCGACGAGCAGTTCGGGTCGCAGAGCTGGGGGCACCGCGGCGCGGTGTGGGCGGATTCCACCATCGCCTACGCCGACGGGACGAGCGACCGCAGGGACTTCAAGCTGGATCGGCTCGACCCGTCCGCGATGAGGATCAGCCGGGGCGCGCTGCAGGTCACCGCCACGGCGAAGAGCGCCCACGGCTCGTGGCAGACCGGTCTGCTGAGCACGGAGCCCTGGCACTCCGGTGCCAACGGCGGCAACGGTTTCCAGCTGCGGACCGGCGACTACGCGCTGGTCCGGATGAAGCTCCCGGGCCGACTGGACGGTGGAGGCCACGGCGCCTGGCCGGGCGTGTGGACCTGGCGCGGCGGCAACGAGGTGGACCTCATGGAATGGCACAGTGAGACGCCCGACATCGTCGAGTTCGCCAACCACTCCGAGGGCGCGGACACCTTCGCCTTTGTCCACTCGCCGCTCGCGGGCTTCGGCACGTGGATCACCGTCGCCGTGCGCTTCGGCGCGACCGACGTCCGCTGGTACCTCGGCGACGACACCCACAGCCTGCGGCTCGCCCAGAGCGACCACACCGGCGTCGGCGCCCACTGGCACGCCTACCTGATCGCCAATCTCAGCGTCTCGGCCCAGCCCGGACGATTCCCGACCTCGACCCACCCGATCACCATGTCGATCGACCGGATCCAGGTCTACCGGTGAGCTTTTCCGGTCCTGGATGAGCCCTGCGCCGGCCTCGACGGTGCGTCGCTCACTTGCCGGCCTGCCTGACCGCCTCGGCCACCTCGGCCGGGGACGCGTGCCAGGGGGCGCCGTGGCCGGGGAGGACCCAGGAGGCCTGGAGCCCGGCGATCCGGTCGAGTGATGTGAGCGCCTCGGTCGGATCATCGGTGAACGGTGCGGGCTGTGGGCCGGTGCGCCCGGTCAGCACGTGCCGGGTCGTCAGGGCGTCCCCGACGAAGACGGCGTCGGCGATCGGCACATGCACCGCGACGCTGCCCGGCGAGTGTCCCGGCATCTGCACGATCACCGGGCTTCCGGGAAGGTCCAGGGTGTCGCCGCCGGCGATCTCGGTGACTTCCTGGATGTACTGGGTGCGCAGGCCGTTCTTGCGGATGGAGTACCCGAAGAAGCCGAGCGTGGGGCCGATCCGCATGGGGCCGAAGGCGGTCTTGGGCTTCTCGCCGGTGCGGGCGCGGACGGCGTCGGCGGCATGCACGAATACCGGTACTCCGTGCTCGCGCCGCAGTCGTTCGGCGAAGCCGATGTGATCGGAGTCCCCGTGGGTCAGCACGAGTCCGCGGATGTCGTCGGCGGTCTTGCCCAGGGACTGCAGCTCGCGCTGCAGATCGCGATAGTGGCCGGGGAGGCCCGCGTCGACGAGGGTGATTCCTTCTGGGGTGTCGATCAGGTAGCACGCCACCACGTCGTTGCCGAGGCGGTGCAGGTGCGGAGCCAGTTTCATGGTTTCCCCCTTCGTGGGGTTCGGGCGTTATGATGGCTACGATAGATAGCCATGATGGCTACGGTCAATAGCTTTGAGGGCGGAAAGGGTGGACGGTGCCGACTCCTGAGAAGACTTCGCTGAGCGCGATCGTGGCGGCGGGACGCGACGTCCTGGAGGCGGGTGGCCAACAGGGACTGACGATGCGGAGCGTCGCCGACCGCGTCGGAGTCCGCGCGCCGTCCCTGTACAAGCACGTCCGCGACCGCGCGGCGCTGCAGGCCGCGGTGGCCGAGGCCACCATCGACGATCTGACCGCGCGGCTTGAGGCGACCGACGGCTCGCTCGAGGAGTTGGTGCACGGATATCGCAGGTTCGCCCGGGACCGCCCCGAGGGGTTCCGGCTGATGATGTCGACGCTCGCACCGCCCGAGGCTCTGGCCCGCGCCGCCGGTCCGGTACTACGCGTGTCCCGGCAACTCGCGGGCGAGCAGGACGCACTCGAAGCCGCGCGCCTGATCACCGCATGGGCCACCGGCTTCATCGGGATGGAACTCTCCGGCGCCTTCCGGCTCGGCGGAGACGTCGACCGCGCCTTCGCCTACGGCCTGGCCCACCTGCGCCGCGCGATCGACGTCAGCGCTGGGCAACCGCTCGGCTGACGGAAGTAATTCCCGGCGTGGGCAACCTTTTCCGGAGTCCGGACTACTGCGGTCGGCCGGCCGGTCGGCCGAGCTCGGTGAGCGCGCTGTGCAGCCGGTCCAAGGCTGATCGGGCCAGCTCGCCCAACTCCTGCTGATTGTCCGTGGTGACCCAGGCGGCGTACGCCTCTTTGAAGGCGAGCATGCCCAGCTCTGCCGACAGGGTGGCCACCACGTCCTTCACTCCGCGGGCGCGGAGTGCGTCCGCCATGGCTGCGGCCATGCCGACCTGCTTGAGCTGATCGCGCTCCTGGAGCTCGGTGCTGGCCGCGATGACGGCACGGAGCCGAGGCCCGAGCTCGCGGTTGAACGGCGTCATCGCCCCAGCGGCGCGCTCGAGTCCGGCGGCGACCGCGGTCAACGGGGTGGCGTTCTCGGGTGCCTCGGCGATGCCTTCGGTCAGGAGCCGCGACAGCGTTTCCTGACCGGCGGCGAGCACGTCCTTCTTGTCGGGGAAGTGTCGGAAGAAGGTGCTCTTGGTGAGCCCGGCCCGCTCGGCGATCTCGGTGACGGTCGTGTCGTCGTAGCCCTGTTCGGAGAAGAGGTGCAGTGCGGCGGTGACAAGGCGCTCGCGCGCGTCGGGTTCCCATCGGGCCATGGCGCAATCCTATCAATGGGACCGTTGTCCCATCACTCTGCTACGGTGATGAGACCTTAGTCCCATCACTTTGGGGAGTCTCCCATGCGTGTTTTCATCACCGGCGCCAGCGGCGGGATCGGTTCTGCGGTCGTCCCCGAGCTCATCGCCGCCGGCCACGAGGTTCTCGCCCTGGCCCGCTCCGACGCCTCGGCGCAGGCCGCCACCACTGCGGGCGCCACCGCGCTCCGCGGCGACCTCACCGACCCCGAAGGCCTGCGGGCCGGCGCCGCCGAGACGGACGGAGTGATCCACCTCGCCTTCGGCAACGACTTCGCCGACTTCGCGAGGTGCGTCGCGGAGGAGACCCTCGCGGTCGAGACCTTCGGCGCCGCCCTCAAGGGGACCGGGAAGCCACTCGTCATCGCCTCCGGCACCCCCGCCGTTCCCGGTCGTCCCTCGACCGAGGCAGACCCGGCGCCGACCGAGGGTCCCGCGGAAGGTCGCGGACGCAACGCCCAGGCCGTGCTCGATCTGGCCGGCCAGGACGTCCGCTCCGGGGTCGTCCGCCTCCCGCGATCGGTCCATGACCAGGGCGGTCCTTACGGGTTCGCCTCGGTTCTCATCGGCGCCGCCCGCCGCACCGGGGTCTCCGGCTATGTCGGTGACGGCACCCAGCGCTGGCCGGCGGTGCACCGTCTGGACGCGGCCCGGCTCTTCCGCCTGATCCTGGAGGAGGGCGCGCCCGGAACGGTGGTGCACGCGGTCGCCGACGAGGGCGACACCATGCGCGCCATCGCCGAGGTCATCGGCCGTCAACTCGGCCTGCCCACCGAGGCCGTGCCGACGGAGTCCTTCGGATTCCTCGGCAACGTCTTCGCCCTCGACCAGCGGGCCTCCAGCGCGATCACCCGCGAGAAGTTCGACTGGCGGCCCACCCACCCGAGCCTGCTCGAGGACCTCGAAGCCGGAGGCTATCCCGGCTGAGGCGAACAGGCCGGGAGTGTCAGTCGAGGCGGTCCAAGGCTGCTGCCTTGCGCAGCAGTACGGACCGCTCTGGGAGGTTGCGGCACAGGCCGGCGGCGCGCTCGAGTTCGGCGCGGGCCTCGACGGTGCGGCCCAGGCGGGCGAGCAGTTCGCCGCGCACGCCGGGCAGCAGGTGCGAGCCGGACAGGCGCCCGGCGGCCGCCAGGCCGTCCACGATCGACAGCGCCTGCTGCGGTCCGTGGGCCATCGCGACGGCCACCGCCCGGTTGAGCTCGACGACGGGGGAGGGGGCCACCCGGCCCAGCGCCTCGTACAGCAGCACGATGCGCTCCCAGTCGGTCTCCTGGACCGACGGCGCCGACGCGTGGCAGGCCGCGATCGCCGCCTGCAGCCCGTAGGGTCCGAGGCCGCGCCCCGTCGTCGCGGCCCGGCCGAGCGCGGCCAGGCCGCGACGGATCGCCGAGCGGTCCCACAGCCGCCGGTCCTGGTCCTCCAGCAGCACCGGGTCGCCGTCGGGCCCGGTGCGCGCGGGAAAGCGGGCACAGGTGAGCTCGCACAGCGCGAGCAGCCCGAGCACCTCCGGTTCGTCGGGGACCAGCGCTGCCAGCGTCCGGACCAGCCGAATCGCCTCGTAGGCCAGGTCGGTACGCAGCAGGCGGTCGCCGCTGGTCGCGGTCGAGCCCTCGGTGAAGATCACGTACAGCACGCTCAGCACCCCGCCCAGGCGTTCGCGGCGTTCCTCGGCCGGTGGCAGTTCGAAGCGGACGTGTGCTGCGGCGATCGTCTTCTTGGCGCGGGTGATCCGGGCCTGGAGCGTGGTCACGGGCACCAGGAACGCCCGGGCGATCTCCTCACTCGACAGGCCGGCGACCGCGCGCAGGGTCAGCGCCACCCGGGCCTCGGGGGCGAGGACCGGATGGCAGGCCACGAACATCAGCGCCAGGACGTCGTCGTCGACGCGGTCGGGATCCCACGGCAGGTCGGATCCGCTGTCCGGCACTGCCGCCCCCGTGTAGGCCTGGCCCTCGGCGAGCCGACCGGCCAGCAGGGCGTACCGCTCGTCCAGCGCCGAGCGGCGGCGGAAGGCGTCGATGGCGCGCCGCCGCGCGGTCGCCAGCAGCCAGCCCACCGGGTTCTCCGGAGCGCCGTCGCGCGACCAGGCGACCAGCGCCTCGGCCACCGCCTCCTGGGCGACGTCCTCGGCGAGTTCGAGATCCCCGGTGTAGCGGGCCAGCGCGCCCACGATCCGGGCGGACTCGATCCGCCACAGGGCCTCCACCGCCCGCCGCGCCGACTCGCGGTGCGGCGGGCAGTGGGCGTCGGCGGGGGTCAGAGCTGGCCGGTCTGCTCGCGCCACGCCCGCTCCCTGACGATCCACTCGTTGTCCTGCGGGAACTCCTCGATGCTCGGCACCCGGCGCACCTCGCACTTGGAGCCCGCCACCGCCGGGAGCCGCCTGGCCCACTCGACGGCCTCCTCCTTCGAGGCCACATCGATCAGGTAGAAGCCGCCGAACAGCTCCTTCGTCTCCCCGTACGGGCCGTCGGTCACCACCGGCGTCTCGCCGCTGAAGTCGACCACCACGCCCTGGGTCGGGTCGTCCAGGCCCTCGGCGGCCACCAGCACCCCGGCCCGGATCAGCTCCTCGTTGAAGCGCCCCACGGTTTCGAGCATCTCCTCGAACGGCGTCTCCATCATCTTCGCCATGGACTCGTCGGTGCCCCGCATGATCAGCATGTACTTCGACATGGTCGTCTCCTCGCCTTCAGGGTTGTCGGTCGCCTCGGTGGTCCCTCGGCCATCCATAGGTCGAACGGGCCGGCCGGGGATCGACACGGCTGCCGGATTCGAGCCGAAGTTCTTCTCCACAGGCACCCCGGGCAGTCTGCCAGGACCGTCGCTCGGAGGCAGGGTGCCATTGGGATGAACGTTTCGACTGCGGGACTGCGCCTGGTGTCGCGCACGGTGCTGAGGCCCGATAGTGGTGCGATGAGCACTACTGTCGCTGCGCCGTCCGTGGCCGAGAGGGCGCCGTTGAGCCGCCGTCAGATGAACGTCATCTTTGTGACGATCATGCTGGGGATGCTGCTCGCGGCGCTGGACCAGACGATCGTGTCCACCGCGCTGCCGACCATCGTCGACGACCTCGGCGGCAGCGGGCACATGTCCTGGGTGGTGACCGCGTACCTGCTGGCCGAGACCGTCTCCACGGTGCTGGTCGGCAAGTTCGGCGACCTGTTCGGCCGCCGGGTGGTCTTCCAGATCAGCGCCGTGGTGTTCGTCGCGGGTTCGGTGGTCGCTGGCGTCTCCAACGGGATGCTGATGCTGATCGCCGCCCGCGCCGTGCAGGGCATCGGCGGCGGCGGGCTGATGGTCACCGCGCAGGCGCTGATCGCGGACGTTATCCCGCTGCGCGAGCGCGGCAAGTACCAGGGGGCGCTGGGCGCGGTCTTCGGCGTCACCACCGTGCTCGGCCCGACGCTGGGCGGGCTGTTCACCGACCATCTGTCCTGGCGCTGGTGCTTCTACGTCAACATCCCGGTCGCCGTGGTGATGCTGGCGATGACCGCCCGCTACATCCCCTCGGTCCGGTCCGCGTCCAAGCCGCTGATCGACTACGCCGGGATCGTGCTGGTCGCCCTGGGCGCCTCCGCGCTGATCCTGGGGCTGTCCTGGGGCGGCAACGAGTACGCCTGGGGCTCGGTCACCATCATCGGCCTGTTCGTGGTCTCGGTGCTGCTGCTGACCGCCTTCGTGTTCGTCGAACTGCGCGCGGCGGAGCCGATGCTGCCGATGCACCTGTTCCGCAACCCGGTGTTCACGGTCTGCTCGGTGCTCAGCTTCATCGTCGGCTTCGCCATGCTGGGCTCGATGACCTACCTGCCGACCTATCTGCAGTTCGTCGACGGTGTCTCGGCCACCGTGTCGGGGGTGCGGACGCTGCCGCTGGTGGGCGGGCTGCTGGCCACCTCGATCGTCTCCGGGATCGTGGTGGGCCGCACCGGGCGGTACAAGGTCTTCCCCATCGTCGGGACCGCGCTGATGGCCGTGGGCCTGTTCCTGATGTCCACGATGGGGCGCGGCACCGGGGTCTGGCTGGAGTCGCTCTACATGCTCGTCCTGGGCCTCGGCATCGGCTCCGCCATGCAGGTGCTGACCATCGCGGTCCAGAACACCGTCGCCTACCAGGAGATGGGCACCGCCACCTCGGGCGTCACCTTCTTCCGCACGCTGGGCAGCTCGGTCGGCACCGCCGTCTTCGGCACGCTCTACACCGGCCAGTTCACTCCCAACCTGGCCAAGGCCCTGGCCAAGGTGCCGAGCGTGCCGCCCGCCTCGGCGCTCAGCCCCAAACTGCTGCACGCGCTCCCGCCGGCCCAGTCCGCGCCGATCATCGACGCCTACGCCCACACCATCAACTTCGTCTTCCGGTGGGTGGTCCTGGTCGCCCTGGCCGGGTTCGCCATCGCCTTCCTGCTCAAGGAGGTCCCGCTGCGGGACAGCTCCCGGGCCGGCGCCGGCGACATGGGCGACGGCTTCTCGGCCCCGGACGGCGCGGACCCGGACCGGCAGCTGGAGCGGGCGGTCTCCCGGGCCCTGCGCAAGGCGGGTCCGCAGGCGGCCCGTCAGATCCTGGCCGATTCCGGCACCCGGCTGACGCCCGGTCAGGCCTGGGCGCTGGGCCAGATCCACTGGCGATCCCGGGCCCGGGGCGGGACCACGGTCACCGAGGTCGCCCACGCCCACCACATGCCGGCCGAGGTGCTGGAGCCGGCCTTCGTCGGGGTCTCCCGGGCCGGCTACGCCCGGCTGGACGACGACCGGCTCTCGCTGACGCCCGACGGCGACGTCGAGGTGGAACGGCTCACCACCGCCTGGCGCGCCTGGCTGGGCACCCAGCTCGACGGCTGGGACGGCGACGACCCGGCGGACCGCGCGCAGCTCGACGGCGCGGTGCGGCGGATCGCCGACCGGCTGCTCGACGAGGAGCAGACCTGGCGCGAACCGGTCGACGCCTGAGGCTCCCGCCGGCACCGCCCGCGTTCGAACCTCCACGTTCGAACCTCCGGATACGCGAGGCGCAGCGGTGCGGTCACCGGGATACTTGGTCCCGACGGGGTACCAGCGCATCCCGTCGACGGGAGGTGGGCAGGTCGTATGCAGGCACCGAGCCGGATCGGACCCGCGCGGGCGGTCCAGTGGCTGCGCGCCCACGACCCCGGCCTGGCGGCGTTCCGCCGGGCCGGACGCACCGCGATCGTCATGCCCGCCCTGTTCGCCCTGTGCACCCAGGTGCTGCACTCGACCGCGATGGCGAGCTTCGCCGCGTTCGGATCCTTCTCGATGCTGCTGCTGGTCGAGTTCACCGGCCCGATGGTGCAGCGGCTGCGGGCCCAGGCGGGACTTGCGGTGGCCTGGGCGGTGCTGATCTGCCTCGGCACGCTGACGGCCAGGGTGACTTGGCTCGCCGTCGTGGTCACCGTCGTCGTCGGATTCCTGGTGCTGTTCTCCGGTGTGGTCAGCTCCGTCCTGGCCGGCACCGCGACCGCCCTGCTGCTCGCCTTCGTGCTGCCGGTGACCACGCCGGCGCCGCTGTCGCAGCTCCCGGACCGGCTGGCCGGCGCGGGCCTGGCCGGCGGCGCCGCGCTGCTCGCGATCTCCGTGCTGTGGCCCAGGCCCAGCGCGGATCCCCTCAGCGGCCCGGCGGCGCGGGTCTGCCGCACCGTCGCGGCCCGGCTGCGCACCGAAGCCGCCCAGTTGGCCCGGGGAGCGGACGCCCCCAGCGCGGGGCAGTGCCGCGCCAAGGCGCGGCAGGCCGCAGCCGCGGCGGCGGACCTGCGGCGTGCCTTCAATGCCACCCCCTACCGGCCCACCGGACTGTCCACCACCTCGCGGGCTTTGGTCCGGCTGGTCGACGAGCTCACCTGGCTCAGCACCATCCTGGACGACCGGGCCGACTACACCGACGACCCTCCGGCCTGCGACCCGGCCGCCCGCGACGTCCGCCGCGCGGCGGCCGACGTCCTGGACCGTGCGGCCGACCTGCTCGGGGACCTGCACGGCGATCCCGCGGCGCTCGGGACGGCGGCGGACCGGCTGCGCACGGCCATGGACGGCATGGAGCAGAGCTCCACCACGCGCCTGCCGGCCGACCCGCCGACGGGGAGCGGCCCTGCGGAGGCGTACACCTTCGTCGCCGCCCTCGACCCGTCGTTCCGGGCCCAGGAGACCGGATTCGCGGTGCTCCAGATCGCGGGCAACGTCTCGCTCGCCGCGGCCGCCGAACGGCGCAGCTGGCCCGACCGGCTGCTCGGCCGCGAACCCGGCGCCCTCAGCAACCCGCTGACCTCGGCCCGGGAACGGGCACGGGCCCACCTGGAGAAGGGCTCGGTGTGGCTGCACAACAGCCTGCGCGGCGCGGTCGGCCTCGGGATCGCGGTCACCCTGGCCCAGGTCATGACCGTGCAGCACTCCTTCTGGGTCGGCCTGGGAACCCTGTCCGTGCTGCGCTCCAACGCCCTGAACACCGGACAGAACGCGGTACGGGCCGTGGCCGGAACCGTGATCGGCTCGGTCATCGGCGCCGCGCTGCTCCAGCTGATCGGCCATCACGGGAACGTCCTGTGGTTCCTGCTGCCGGTGGCGATCCTGATCGCCGGAGTCGCCCCGGCGGCGGTCTCGTTCACGGCCGGCCAGGCGGCCTTCACGGTCACTCTGGTCGTGCTGTTCAACATCGGCCAGAATCCCGACTGGCACATCGTGCTGCTCCGGATCCAGGACATCGCCCTGGGCTGCGCGGTCAGCGTGGTCGTCGCCCTGTTCTTCTGGCCGCGCGGCGCCGAGGCCGCCGTCGACCGGGCCCTCGCTGACGCGTACACCGCCGGGGCCGGCTACCTGGCCGGCGCCGTGGAGTACGCGCTCGGCGCTCCCGCACCGGCACCGGGCCCGGGTCCGGGTCCGGTGGAGCTGCCGCTGCCGGAGGGCCGGGAGGCGGCGGCCGCGGCCCGCAGGCTCGACGACGCCTTCCGCAGCTACCTCGCCGAGCGCGGCACCAAGCCGGTGCCGCTGGCGGACATGACCACCCTGGTGACCGGGGTCGTCGGGCTGCGCCTGGCGGCGGACGGGGTGGTCTCGCTGTGGCACAACGCCGGGGGCGAGCGCGCCGATGTGGAGCGGACCGACGCCGGCCTGCAGATCCTGGGCACGGCGGCCCGGGTCACCGACTGGTACCGCGACCTGGCCACCGGCCTCGGCCGGCACACACCCGTGCCGGGCCCGGTCCCGCTCAACGCGGCAGCCGCCGCGCGCCTGGTCGAATCGGTCCGGCAGGACCTGAGCGACGACTGCGGACAGCCCACCCCCACCGCCGTACGCCTCATCTGGACCGGCGACCACGTCGACGTCGCCCGCCGCCTCCAGCCCAGCCTCGCCGCCGCCACGAAGCCCAACCCCGGGGCGATGAGCGCAGGGGGACGCTGAGTTCGCTTCCCGCCCCGCGGGGGGAGGGTCGGGTGGCCGCGGGCCGGGGGCCGTTCGGCCCTCACTGCCGTCGGTGGCGGCTGGTGGGATGGTGGTAGGGAGTCCGGGGCTCGCTCCACCCGGTGCGGGCCCGGTCCTGTGTCGCTGGGAGTCGTCTTGACATCCTCCGTCGCCCTAAAGGGCGGGGAGTCCTGCGGTTGCCCGCGGGGTTTCCTGCTTCGTCGCCGACTGCCCGCCCGGCTTGCGCCGTTGGGGTCCTACGTCGGCTCCACAGGCGTTTCGTGTGTCCGCCCGTCCGGCGGCCACGATCCGTCTGCCTTCTTGCCTGATGTTGATCGCGGCGTTCACGTCGCGGTCGTGGGTGCTCCCGCAGGTGCCGCAGGTCCACTCGCGGATGTTCAGCGGCAGCTTCGCGGTCCGGTGTCCGCAGTGCGAGCACAGCTTGCTGCTCGGGTACCAGCGGTCGACGACCACCAGTTCACGGCCGTACCAGTGGGCCTTGTACTCCAGCATTGCGCGCAGCTGGGTCCACGACGCATCGCTGATCGCCCGGGCCAGGGTGTGGTTCTGGACCATGTTGCGCACGGTCAGGTCCTCGATCACGATCGCTTGGTTCTCACGAACGAGTCGAGTGGTGAGCTTGTGCAGGTAGTCGCGGCGGCGGTCCGCGATCCGCGCATGAATCTTCGCGACCTTGAGCCGGGCCTTGGCCCGGTTCTGCGAGCCCTTCTGCTTCTTCGCCAGTTGCCGCTGCGCTTTGGCCAGGCGTTCGCGGTCGCGGCGCTCGAACTTCGGGTTTGCGATCTTCTCGCCCGTGGAGAGGGTCAGCAGGGAGGTGATCCCCGCGTCGATGCCCACGACACTGTCCGACTGCGGGAACGCCTCGACGGTGTCCACGCACAGCAGGGAGACGTGCCAGCGGCCTGCCGCGTCCTTCGACACTGTGACCGTGGTCGGCTCGACGCCCGGGGGCAGGGGCCGCGACCACACGATCGCGAGCGGCTCATCCATCTTCGCCAGCGTCAACTGCCCCTGGCGGAAGCGGAACGCGGAGGCGGTGTACTCCGCCGACGCGTGGGACTTCCGCTTCGACTTGAACGTCGGGTACTTCGCCCGCTTGGAGAAGAAGTTCCCGAACGCCTTCTGCAGATGCCGCAGGCCCTGCTGCAGCGGCACCGAGGACACCTCGGCCAGAAAGCCCAGCTCCTTGGTGCGCTTCCACTGCGTGAGCATCACGGAGGACTCGACGTAGCCGATGTTCCGCTGCTCGGTGCGCCACGCCTCACCGCGCGCCTCCAGGGCCATGTTGTAGACCAGGCGCACACAGCCGAACGTGCGCGACAGCTCCGCCGCCTGCTCGTCGGTGGGATGGAAGCGGTACCGGTACGCCCGCTTCACCTGCTGCGCCATACCTCACATTCTACCAGGATTCCTGTGAGCACCGGTTCCTGTCTGATCGTCAGAACATCCGAGGAACCTGCGGCGCTTCGCGCCTTCGCTCCAAGGATGCGTTTCCTCTCCGGCCTGAAGGCCGGAGTATCCACGCAAGAGGAGTCGTCATGAAAGCCGCTGTCGTCAGGGACTTCGCCGCCGGGCTGACCATCGAGGATCGCCCGCTGCCCGAGCCCGCCGCGCACCAGGTGCGGGTCCGGATCGAGACGTGCGGCCTGTGCCACACCGACATCCACGCCGCCCGCGGTGACTGGCCGGTCCGGCCCGCGCTGCCGTTCGTCCCCGGCCACGAGGGAGTCGGCATCGTCGAGGCGATCGGCGAGCGGGTCGGCTTCGTCGAGGTCGGCGACCGCGTCGCCATCCCCTGGCTCGCGGATGCCTGCGGACACTGCGACCAGTGCGTGTCGGGCTGGGAGACCCTCTGCCTGGCGCAGCACAACAGCGGCTACTCCGTCGACGGCGGCTATGCGCAGTACGCGCTCGCCCATGGTGACTACGTGGTCAAGGTGCCGGAGGGGCTGGACCCGCTCGACGCCGCGCCTCTGAGCTGCGCCGGCGTCACCGCCTACAAGGCCGTGAAGATCTCCGGAGCGCGTCCGGGCACCCGGGTGCTGATCTCCGGCATCGGCGGCCTGGGCCACCTCGCGCTGCAGTACGCGCGCATCGCCGGAGCGGAGACCGTCGCGGTCGACGTCACCGACGAGAAGCTGGCCCTGGCCCGTGAGCTGGGCGCCGACCATGTGATCGACGCCCGGGTCCAGGACGTGGCCGCCGAGACGGCCAGCCTCGGGGGAGCCCACGCCGCAGTCTCCCTGGCCGTCAGCAACGACTCCTTCCAGGCCGCCTACGCCTCGCTGCGCCGCGGCGGAACCCTGGTCCTGGTCGCGCTGCCGGCCGGCGGGAAGCTGGAGCTGCCCGTCTTCGACACCGTCCTCAACGGCACCTCGGTGGTCGGCTCCATCGTCGGCACCCGGCAGGACCTGGCCGAGGTCTTCCGGCTGCACGCTCTCGGCCGCACCCGGGTGATCCGGGAGAGCCGCCGCCTGCAGGACGTGAACGCCTGCTTCGAGGAGGTGCTCGCGGGCAAGGTGTCCGCGCGCCTGGTCTTCGACCTGCGGTAACAGGAAGACAAGAAGGGAAAGGGTTCCGGGCACCGACCTCAGGTCGGCGCCCGGAACCCTTTCTCAGGCGTGTGCGGTCAGGCGTGCGGGACGACGGCGACCGGAGCCTTGGCGTGGTGCAGCAGCGCGTGGGCGACCGCGCCGAGGCGCAGGCCCGCGCCGTGCGGGCGGATCCGGCGGCCGACCACGACGAGGTCGGCCTGGGCGGAGGCTTCGACCAGCGCCGCCGCTCCACCGCCGAGGCGTACGGCCTCGGCGACCTCGGTGTCCGGGAACTTGTCACGCCAGCTGAGCATCGCCTTGGCGAGTTCGGCGGCCTCGGCGCTCTCCAGGTCCGGGGTCTGCATCAGCGGCGGCGTCCAGCCTGGGGACGGCCAGCTCGTCGGGAGGTTCCAGCCGTGGACGACCCGGATCCGGGCGCCGCGCAAGGCCGCTTCGGCGAAGGCGAACTCCAGGACCGCATCGGAGGGGTCGTAGGCGTCCAGGCCCACCACGATCCGGGACGCTGCGACGCGCTCCGGCTCGGTGCCCTGCCGGATATCGGGACGGACCACGACGACGGGCACCTGGGCGCGGGCGGCGGTGGCCAGGCTGACGGAGCCGAGCAGCAGCTCGGCGAAGCCGCCGAGTCCGCGTGACCCGAGCACGGTGATCTCGCTGTCGCCGGCCGTCTTCACCAGCGCGTCCACGACCTGACCCTGCACCAGGGCCAGGTCGACGGAGAGCGCCGGCCGGCGTTCCTGGACCTCGGCCTGTACATGGGCGAGCATGCGCAGGGCGGCACCCTGCTCGTCGCCGTTCTGGCGGTCGATGTTCTGAAGCGCCCGAAGCCAGGGGTCGGCGTAGACCAGGCGCAGCGGCGAGCCTCGCAACGCTGCTTCATCGGCTGCCCAGTGCGCGGCTGCGATGCTCTGCGCGGAGCCGTCGACGGCGACGATCACGGGTCGCTTCATGGTGTTCTCCTCTTGGGGGCGAGGCGTGTCTGCCGCGGTGGGTGGCACCCGGGATCCTCGCCCCTCCAGCCTTCTCCGCCCCGAAGCCGACCGGCCAGGGCCGGTCGGCCCCGGGCGCAGGCCGGTGGTCCCGCCCCGTGAGCGGGCCCCGGCCGCGCAGGGGGCGCGGAGGTGCCGTTCAGGCCCAGGGGCAGGGACCTTCGGCCGTCGCCGGGGACGATCACGCCGGGAGACGCTGGAAGTGTTCGAAGGGACTGGGCGGCTTGCTCTGGTTCATCCGTGCTCGACGCCCCCTGGAGACGTCTCATGCCCCGCTCGCCGCAGGTTCCCGCCAGTACGCCGGTCGATGCCGTGGACGAGGTGGACTCCCTGGTGCGCAACGCGCTGGCGGCGCTCGACGAGTACGCCGACTTCAGCCAGGAGCTGGTGGACCGCATCGTGAAGAAGGCATCCCTGGCGGCGCTCGCCGCGCACACCCGGTTGGCGGCCATGGCGGTGGAGGAGACCGGTCGGGGGGTGTTCGAGGACAAGGCCGTGAAGAACGTCTTCGCCTGCGAGAACATCACCCACTCCATGGCCGGCCTGAAGACGGTCGGGGTGGTCCGCCGTGACGAGATCGACGGGATCGTGGACATCGCCGAGCCGGTGGGCGTCGTCGCGGGGGTGACGCCGGTGACCAATCCGACCTCCACCACCATCTTCAAGGCGCTGATCGCCTTGAAGACCCGCAATCCCATCGTGTTCGGCTTCCACCCCGCCGCGCAGCGCTGTTCGGCGGAGGCAGCCAGGATCGTGCGCGACGCGGCTGTCACCGCAGGCGCCCCGGAGCACTGCGTGCAGTGGATCGAGCGGCCGTCGATGCAGGCGACGTCGGCGCTGATGAACCACCCGGGAGTCGCCACCATCCTGGCCACCGGCGGCAACGCCATGGTGCGAGCCGCCTACTCCTGCGGCAAGCCCGCCCTGGGCGTGGGCGCGGGAAACGTTCCCGCCTACGTGGAGCAGAGCGCCGACCTCAAGCGCGCGGTCAACGACATCGTGCTGTCCAAGTCCTTCGACAACGGCATGATCTGTGCCTCCGAGCAGGCGGTGATCCTGGACGCGGAGATCTACGACGCGGCACTGGCCGAGTTCCGCACCCTCAAGGCCCATCTGGCGACGGCGGACGAGAAGGCGGCCCTCGAGCGCCACCTCTTCGGCACGGGACCGGACCGGAACTGCGCCGGAGCCTCGCTGAACGCCGCCGTGGTCGGGCGCTCGGCGGTCGAGATCGCGCAGGCCGCCGGCTTCACCGTGCCGCCGGAGACCTCGATCATCCTGACCGAGGTCTCCGGGGTGGGCCAGGACGAACCGCTGACCCGGGAGAAGCTCTGCCCGGTCCTGGCCGTGCTGCGCGCCACTGATCGCGGCGAGGGCCTGCGGCTCGCTGCGCGGATGGTCGAGTTCCACGGCCTGGGCCACAGCGCCGCCATCCACACCGCGGACGCCGCGCTGGTCGAGGAGTTCGGCCATGTCGTCAAGGCGTGCCGGATCATCTGGAACGCGCCCAGCTCGCAGGGTGGTATCGGCGACGTCTACAACGCCTTCCCGCCCTCGCTCACCTTGGGCTGCGGCAGCTACGGGCACAACGCGGTGGCCGGTAATGTCACCGCGTCACATCTGCTGACCATCAAGCGGATCGGGCGACGCAACACCAACCTGCAGTGGTTCAAGGTCCCGCCGAAGATCTTCTTCGAGCGCAACTCCAGCACCTACCTGGCGGACATGCGCGAGGTCCACAAGGTGGTCGTCGTCACCGACCGCACCATGGTCGAGATCGGCCACCTGGAGCGGATCCGCACCATCCTGGACCGGCGCAGCGAACCGTGCGAGGTCCGGGTCATCGACTACGTCGAGCCCAACCCCAGCATCGACACCGTCGCCAAGGGCGCCGAGCTGATGCACGGCTTCCAGCCCGACACCATCATCGCGCTGGGCGGCGGTTCGCCCATGGACGCGGCCAAGGTCATGTGGCTGATGTACGAGCACCCCGAGGTCGACTTCGCGGATCTCAAGGAGAAGTTCTTCGACATCCGCAAGCGCGCCTTCACCTTCCCCGACCTGGGCGTCAAGGCCAAGCTGGTGTGCATCCCGACCACCTCGGGCACCGGGTCCGAGGTCACCCCCTTCGCCGTCATCACCGACACCGCGACGGGACAGAAGTACCCGCTGGCCGACTACGCGCTCACCCCGAGCATCGCGATCTGCGACCCGGCACTGACCACGCACCTGCCCCGGGCCGTCACCGCCGACACCGGCTTCGACGCGCTGACGCACTGCATCGAGACCTATGTGTCGGTGTACGCCAACGACTTCACCGACGGACTGGCCCTGCACGGCATCCGACTGATCTTCGAGAACCTGGAGCGGGCCGTCACCGACGGCACGGGCGACCTCGCCGCCAGGGAGAAGATGCACAACGCCGGCACCATCGCCGGCATGGCCTTCGGCTCGGCCTTCCTCGGCGTCGTCCACGCCATGGCGCACACCCTGGGCGGGACCTTCGGCGTCGCCCACGGCCGCACCAACGCGCTGCTGCTGCCGCACGTCATCCGCTACAACGGCGCCGCGCCGGCCAAGGTCACCAGTTGGCCCAAGTACCGGCACTACATCGCACCCGAGCGCTACCAGGACATCGCCCGGATGCTCGGCCTGGCCGCCGCCACGCCCGAGCAGGGTGTCGAGTCCCTGGCCGCAGCCGTCGAGGAACTGCGCGAAAAGGTCGGCATCCCGGCCTCCTTCAAGGAGGTGGGCGTGGAGGAGACGGCCTTCATCGCGGCGCTGCCGCAGCAGGCGATGAACGCGTACGAGGACCAGTGCGCTCCGGCCAATCCGCGGATGCCCATGCTCGCGGACATGCAGCAGCTGATGCGTCAGGCGTACTACGGCAACCGCACCTGAACCCTGTCCCACCAGTAGGGACCAACGGGCCCCCGGAGGGCCCGCTGGCCCCTGCTGCGGGGAAGCCCTCGCGACGGACGATGAGAAGAGCAGAAGGGAAGGCCCCTCGCGGGCCACCCGGCCTACCTTACGGAGCAGTCATGACGACCATGGACACCCGCCTGACCACTGGATTCTCGAACGACGCCTGGCGCGGCTTCACCGGCGCCGACTGGCGTGAGCGGATCGACGTGCGCGACTTCATCCAGGCCAACTACACCCCCTACGAGGGCGATGCCTGCTTCCTGACCGGGCCGACCGAGCGCACCACCACGGTGTGGAAGAAGATCACCGCGCTGTTCCCGGAGGAGCGCCGCAAGGGCGTCCTGGACATCGACAGCACCACCCCCTCCACCATCACCGCTCATGCCCCCGGCTACATCGATCGCGACCGCGAACTGATCGTCGGTCTGCAGACCGACGCCCCGCTGAAGCGCGCGATCATGCCCTACGGCGGCTGGCGCATGGTGGCGGGGGCACTGGCGACCTACGGGTACCCGGTGCCGCCGGAGCTGGAGCGGGTGTTCACCCAGTACCGCAAGACCCACAACGACGGCGTCTTCGACGCCTACACCCCGGAGATGATCCGGGCCCGCAAGGCCGGCATCGTCACCGGTCTGCCCGACGCCTACGGCCGAGGCCGGATCATCGGCGACTACCGCCGGGTCGCCCTGTACGGCACCACCGCCCTGATCGTGGCCAAGCGGGCCGAACGGGCCCGGCTGGACCACCACGCCTCCACCGCCGAGGTCATCCGCGACCGCGAGGAACTCGCCGAGCAGATCAAGGCCTTGGGCGAACTGGAGCAGATGGCCGCAGGCTACGACTGCGACGTCTCCCGCCCGGCCGCCGACGCCCACGAGGCGATCCAGTGGCTCTACCTGGGCTACCTGGCAGCGGTGAAGGAGCAGAACGGCGCGGCGATGTCGCTGGGCCGTACCTCCACCTTCCTGGACGTCTTCCTCCAGCGCGACCTGGAAGCGGGCTTGCTGACCGAGCGCCAGGCCCAGGAACTGGTCGACGACTTCGTGGTCAAGCTGCGGATCGTGCGGTTCCTGCGCACCCCGGAGTACGACGCCCTGTTCTCCGGCGACCCCACCTGGGTCACCGAGTCCATCGGCGGCATCGGCGACGACGGCCGCCCGCTGGTCACCCGCACCTCCTTCCGGTTCCTGCAGACCCTCTACAACCTGGGACCGGCCCCGGAGCCGAACCTGACCGTGCTGTGGTCCCCGCGCCTGCCCGCAGGCTTCAAGCGGTTCTGCGCGCAGGTGTCCATCGACACCTCCTCGATCCAGTACGAGTCCGACGAGCTGATGCGCCCGGTCACCGGCGACGACACCGCCATCGCCTGCTGCGTGTCCGCGATGACGGTGGGCAGGCAGATGCAGTTCTTCGGCGCCCGGGTCAACCTGGCCAAGGCCCTGCTGTACGCGATCAACGGCGGGCGCGACGAGGTCAGCGGCGTCCAGGTCGCCCCGCCCTCGGCCCCGCTCGCGGGGGAGTACCTGGAGTACGCGACGCTGTACGCCGCCTACGACCGCACCCTGGACTGGCTCGCCGAGCTCTACGTCAACGCCCTGAACGTGATCCACTACATGCACGACAAGTACGCCTACGAGCGCCTGGAGATGGCACTCCACGACTACCCGGTGCATCGCTGGATGGCCTGCGGCGTCGCCGGCCTCTCGGTGGCCGCCGACAGCCTGTCCGCCGTGAAGTACGCGCGGGTCAAGGTGATCCGCGACGCCGGCGGCATGGCCGTCGACTACGCCGTCGAGGGCGACTACCCCGCCTACGGCAACAATGACGACCGGGCCGACGAGATCGCGGTGGAGCTGGTGCGCTCCTTCATGGGCAAGGTACGCCGCCACCCCACCTACCGCGGCGCGGTGCACACCCAGTCGGTGCTCACCATCACCTCCAACGTGGTCTACGGCAAGCACACCGGCAACACCCCCGACGGCCGCCGCGCCGGAGCCCCCTTCGCGCCCGGCGCCAACCCGATGAACGGCCGGGACCGCCACGGCATGGCCGCCTCCGCGCTGTCGGTGGCGAAGATCCCGTACGACCAGGCCCGCGACGGCATCTCGCTGACCTCCACGGTCACCCCCGAGGGCCTGGGCCACGACCCGGCCGAGCGGGCCGGCAACCTGGTCGGCATCCTCGACGCCTACACCGCGTCCGGCGGCTTCCACCTCAACGTCAACGTGCTGGACCGGGCCACCCTGCAGGACGCCATGGAGCACCCCGAGAACTACCCCGATCTGACCATCCGGGTCTCCGGATACGCCGTCAACTTCGTCCGGCTGACCCGCGAGCAGCAGCTCGACGTGATCAGCCGCACCTTCCACGGCGCCCTGTGATGGAAGGCGTCGTGATGAAGGGCGCCGTGACAACCGGCCGGATCCACTCCTGGGACCTGTCCACCGGCGTGGACGGGCCCGGGACCCGGTTCGTGCTCTTCCTGTCCGGCTGCCCGCTGCGCTGCCTGTACTGCGCCAACCCGGACACCTGGCACATGCGGGACGGGACGCCCATGAGCGTCGACGAGGTCATGGAGCTGATCGGCAGGCACGCCGCGTTCGTCCGGGCCGCGGGCGGCGGGGTGACCCTGACCGGGGGCGAGCCGCTGCTCCAGCACGCCTTCACCGCCGAAGTCCTCCGCCGCTGCAAGGAACTGGGACTGCACACCGCCCTGGACACCTCGGGCTTCCTCGGCGCCGCGGCCGACGACCGGCTGCTCGCCGACACCGACCTGGTCCTGCTCGACATCAAGTCCTTCGACCTGGCCACCTACCGGAGGCTGACCACCCGTCAACTGAGCCCGACGCTCAACTTCGCCACCCGCCTGAACCGTCTGGGCATCCCGGCCCGGATCCGCTACGTGCTGGTCCCGGGCTGGACCGACGACGCGGAGGCGATCGAGGGCCTGGCCGGCTTCGTGGCCGGCCTGGGCAACGTCGAACAGGTCGACGTGCTGCCCTTCCACAAGCTGGGCGCCCCCAAGTACGAGGCCCTCGGCATCCCCTTCCCGCTGGCCGACCCCCCGGTGCCGGACGCCGGCCTGGTCGAGCGCGTGCGCGGGCAGTTCCGCGGCCACGGCCTGAAGGCGTACTGACTCACTGTCAGAGGTCCTTCCAGAGGGCGGTAAGTGAGTTGACGCCCGTTTTGCCATTTCGGTTGGGTCACCGTGGTCGGAGGTAGCGGCGACCGGGCGGTCGACCGGATCGACGCGACGAATCCGGCACATCCGCGCGGTTCCTGCCCGCCGACCTCGGCTCGCTCGACCAGGTGTGTGCTTGCCGACCGGATAACCGCCGAGCACGCCGCCTCTGGCGAGCCGCTGACCGTGCTGGTCAACACCGCCGGGGCAGGCCCGACACCGCCGCATTGAGGAGAAGCTCGTGGAGGCCTTGAATCGGGAACCGGTTCGCCCAGGCGGGCGTCAGAGCGGTATGCGACGTACGGTGCGCTGGTTGGCAATGACTATGCTCGTCTGTCCCGTGTCGTCCGGTTGCTCCGGCAGCACGCCGCCGGTCCACCTGCCGCCGCCGGCAGACGTGACGGTGACGAGCGCTGACGACAAGCGGACCGTGGACATTCACGTGGGGGAGATCGTGGCGGTGACACTCCCCGCGGTTGATTGGGTGTTCCCGTTTGATGGTCTGTCCGATGTCCCGTCCGCAGACCCGTCTGCGGTCCTCCGTCCGGAGGGGTCGCTGCAGACCCGCTACGACGGATCTTGCCGCATCACCTCATGCCCCGGGACGGTCACCATGCGCTATAGCGCGATCGGTGTCGGGCAGACCACCGTGAAGGCACGGAAGCTTCAGTGTGGTGAGGCTCGTCCCTGCCCTGGAACGACAGGACTCTTCAGCGTGACGGTCCTCGTGTTGAATGCCCCATAGTGCGACGCTTCTACGCAATGGCCCTTCACCGGTCGCGGGCTCGCGTGGCGGCTATGGCCGGGGCCGGGTGAACAACCCCTGGTCGGTCTCGACCAGGATCCCGCGCTCGACCAGCCGCTTGAGCTTCAGGCGGGCGTTGTTGACGTTGTTGGGCGCGGTCTCCACATCCATCGCCTCGCACACCGCCCGCGCCCGCAGCGGTGCGTCGGCTACGGCGAACACCGCCATGATCTGCTGGTAGGCACGGATGGACCGGCAGCTTCGCGGTCGGCGGCGCGGGTGGCCGCGGATCGGGCAGCTCTAGCAGTGTCTTGCGGGTGATCCGGATCTCCTCGGCGGCGGTGTCGAGCCCGTCCAGCAGTACTGTCAGCTCCTGTGATTGGGCGAGATAGTTGTCACTTGGGCGCGACATCTGTCACTGACTGATCCTTCCCGGCCCCCGGCTGATGAGCCGGGTGTCCTGTCGCATTGCAGTTGGCAGACTCGCAGTCTTTCGCGTTCGTGGTGTCAGATTCGCATTCCAACGCCTCTGCGACCCGCAGGCCGACCGCCGCGGAAGCCAACACACTGGGCATGACACGCCCTCATGAGTCGTCACTGAGCGGAAACATGGCACTCAATCGCGGCAATCTGCGAGCCGCTTCGACTTCATCCCGGACATTCCAATGTTCCCCGGCCAGCCCCCGACTGGCCACCTGCTCGCCCCGCTGAGCCTGCACAGCGGCATAGAAGTCCTCGCCGCACTCGTCTGCATCCCCGGCCACCAGCCCAAAGGCTTCCGACGCCACATAGTCCAGCAATTCCCACCCAGGCCAGTCCTCGCCCCAGGCCCTCCAATGCCTCCCCGTCAACGCCAGGACCTCAGGAGCATCGGCAAGTGCATCCGGGTCAAGCACCGCTCGCCCGAAGACCTCTCCTCCCAGCCCGACCATCCACAGGCCGAAGTAGTCGAAATCGTCATCCGAGCACCGACCACCGAAGATCCGCTCCGCCGCGGCCACCAACTCCCAGGTGAACGCCTGACGGGTCAGCTGGTCGAGGCACAGCTGGAACTCAACGATCTCCTCCTGCGTCCTTCGCGACAAATCGGTCCGCAACCAGGCAAGCCGAGCGTTCCTGCCCTTCGCCTGCCGACGGCACAGCTCGATCAGTTCCCAGAAGGTTTCAACGTTCACGAGCACACCCTGTCAGGCACCACCGACAAGCACCGTCAACGCTTCCGCGAAAGCCAGATCACTTGAGAACGCCACCAGCTTCAAGCCCTAGGCTATCTGGCTACCACGCAGGTCAGCGTCACGTCAGCGCCATCTACTCTGCGACACGACACCGGGACACGAGAGTTGGAACCGGGCCACGATGGTTGGAACCAAGATCAGCTCGTGGAGCGGTTGGGGCTTGGGGTCTCGGGGTTCGTGGGCCGGATCGCGGCGTCCTGGGCGGCGAGTTCTTCTCGGGTGCCAACGAGGGCAGGTCCGCAGTGGAGCGGGAGTCGGTCGACGACCATCGCGATGGCCTGTTGTGCCGTCGCGGCCGGCCCCACAGACTCGCTGCGCAGGGGGCCGGAGACCCAGTACTCGCCTTCGGTTGCGGGCTGGATGTAGGGAATGTCCCACGCCCATGGCCATTCTGTGCAGCGGCTGAAGTGCAGCTCTCCCATTCCCGTCCAGGGGAACAGTTGGCGCAGGCGGGGTTCGGCGTAGGCCGCTTCGAGTAGTTCCGGACGGACGCGCCCGTCGGCGCGAACCTTCTGCCAACCTGCTTCGACGAGGGCATGGCCCGGTGCTGTCGTGTCCATAGCGACTATCATCCCCGCCGTCGCTCCATTCGATCGAGAAGTCGCAAGCACCTCGGTTAACGACCCATGTCTTTGGCGACCTCCTCCTGGGCGGCGGCGATCTCCTCGGAGGTTGAGCCGGTGATGTCGGCGTCGGCGGCCCACTCCAGCCGGGACAGGAGATCGGCCAACGCCTGCTTCTGCGCCGGGTGCGTGATCGGAACTGCGTCGAGATCGGTGCTCATCAACCAGTCGAACAGCACGACGGCGTCAGCGGCCAGAGTGTCACGGTCACGGTCGGCAGCTCGGTTTCCATGGCGTTCATGATGCCCCCTCAGCCAGGAGCGACCCGGGACGCTGCGGGCTCCGGATGCTCGAAACAGGTTCCAACATGAGTGGCAATTCACCACTGGTTCCAGGAAGCGTGACCGAATGGTTCCAACAAGCGTGTCTCGGCTCAGCTGAGCCGAAGCATGCTGGTTGTCACAGAGGCAGGCTTGTTGTCACTGCGTGGATTCGGTCGCCCCGGGCCATATCCCTTCGTAGGCGGGGCCGCAGTTCTCGGGTAGGTGCGCGACGACGAGCGCGGCGGCCTCCGGTGGCGTCTCCGTCTTACCGATCAGCTTGTAGCCGGGGGCGTAGACGGTGTAGCCAGGGTCACTGGTGGCGATGAAGGGGAGGTCGTTGGGCGGCCAGGGGAAGCGGGTCGCCCTGAGGAACGTCAGTGTGCCGTGGCTGGGGAAGGGGAACAGTGCGCGCAAGCGCGGCTGGGCGGAGGCGGCGACGGTGACGTCCGGGTCGCCGAGGCGAATGTGCGGAGCACGTTGGAGCATGGCCTGCCAGGTTGCTTCGACTGCGTGCCCTTCCTCATGTCCGATGGCGTCCGGCGTCAGCGGGAGGTCTGGCCAGATGGCCTGCAGTTCCCGGAGCGGAGTTCCGTCCTGCCAGCCCTTCAGGGTTGTGGCCAGCGCGGATAGGTCGGTGACCTCGCCATAGCCGATCTGGACGCCGGGGAGCCAGAGGTCGACGTAGAACGAGCGGTGCGCATGAGTCGAGACACGGAAGCTCCCGCGGTCGCTCTCCAGAAAGGCGTTCGTGGCAGCGTTGCTCCCTTCCGGGGACTGGAGGGTCAGCGAGAATCCCTGACGTCGCCCCTCCTGCTCCAGACGCGCGGCCAAGTCGGTCATGTCGCTGTCTCCAGGATCGTTCACCTGGCCGATTCTGGGCTGCCCGCGTCTGCACTGGCAAACGCTCCACCCGCGGTCGGTGTCGAGCCTGCTGGGCGATGCCCGGCGGGTGAACGCGGGCGTGGGCTCGTTGGCCGCCGCCTCCGCGGCGGCCTCGCTACTGCTGTACTCCGACGGGGACGTCATCTCCGCGTACCGGGTGATCAGCGCCGCGCTTCGGGCCCCAGACGTCGAGCCGGCCGCGGAGGAGGTCAACTCGGCGATCTGGATCCTGTCGCTAACCGTCGCCCTCAACGGGCGCAAGGAGATGTGGGACTCCTACCGCGAACTGGTGGAGCGGTACCGCGACCTGCTGCCCGAGTCCGTTCTGGTCCGCTCCGAGATCGCTACCAACCCCGCCACCGCCTCGCCCGAGGCACTGGCCACCTTGGACCGGCAGATCGCGGACCTGGCCGCCGAGCGCGATCCCGGGCAGATCATCCGCGTCGCCTACGTCGCCAACGACGTCGACCGCCTCGCCGACCTGCGCGAACCGCTGCTGCGGGTATGGCGCGAAGGCAGGCAGGCGGGTGCCGTCGCCTCGGTGACCAACGCGCTGATGCTGCTGTGTGGAGAGAGTTACCTGGCCGGGCGCTGGGACGACACACTGCGCTTCGCCGAGGAGGGCCTAGAACTCGTCGAGGCCTACGGGTACCTGGAGTTCGTCTGGTACCTGAAGTACAGCAAGGCCCTGGCCGCCGCCGCACTGGGCCAGCAGGACGTGGCCGAGGAACCGCTGGAGTGGATGCTGTCCTGGTCCCTCCCGCGCCAGGCCTTCATCGTGCCCCAGCACGTGTACCGGGTACGGACCCTCGCCGCCATCGGCCGCGGCGACTACGAGACCGCGTACGCCGAGGCGGTCAGGATCAGCCCTCGCGGCGTGGAAGGCGGCACCGCCCAGCAACTGCAACTGTTCGTGGCCTACGACCTGGTCGAGGCGGCTGTACGCACCGGCCGCACCGCACAGGCCCGGGATTTCGTCGACGCGATGCTGCGCATGGGCATCGCGAAGATCTCCTCCCGCTGGGCGCTGCTCGTGGCGGGAGCCCAGGGCCTGGTGTCTGAGAGGGAAGCGGCCACTGCCTACTTTGAGCGGGCCCTTGAGGCGGCGCCCGAGGAGCTGTGGCCCTTCGAGCGTGCGCGGGTGCTGCTGGCGTACGGCGAGCATCTGCGCCGGGAGCGGGCCACCGTCGAGTCGCGGGTGCACCTGGTTGCGGCGCTGGCGCTGTTCGACCGGCTGCGGGCCGCGCCGTGGGCCGAGCGGGCCAGGAACGAGATGAGCGCCACCGGCCTGTCGCGCCGTCCGGCCGACGTGAGCCAGGTCCAGCTCACCCCGCAGGAGCTGCAGATCGCCACGCTCGCGGCCTCGGGGCTGACGAACGAGGCGATCGAGGAGCGGCTGCACTTGTCCGCGCGCACCGTCAGCGGGCACCTGTACAACGTTTTCCCCAAGCTCGGCGTCACCGCCCGCGCCGGCCGACGGGACGCGCTCACCGCCCTCGACCAGCACGATCGGCAGGGCCGGCCCTAACCGGGCGAGAGAACGTCACCGGCGGAAGAACCAGGTCGGATGACCGGTGCGGTGTGTGGGGCCCCAGGATGAGGATTCGGTTGTCCCCGCCGCTCGGGGGGACAACGCATCCCGGAAGTAACACCACCCAGTCCGACCTTGAGCGACGAACCATTCTTCTTGATCTACATGGGAGTCACTGATGAGTTTCGTCGTACCCCAATCCCCGGCCGGCCTGCATTCCCAGGGCGGTGGCCTGCACGTTCCCGCCGCCGAGGGCATAAGCACATGGTTCAACGGAGACATCTACACGACCAAGCTCACCGCTGAGCAGCCAGGCGGGGCGTTCGGTTTCGTGGAGGCCAGCGTGCCTCCGGGCGGCGGCCCCGCCCCGCATGTCCACGCACACACCGACGAGACGTTCTACCTCGTCTCCGGGGAGCTGGAGTTCCTCGACGGTGACCGGGAGTTCACCGCACGCACCGGCGACCTGGTCTTCTGCCCGCGGGGCAACACCCACCGGTTCACCAACACTGGCTGCACCCGGCCAAGCTGCTCTTCAGGGAGGTGCCGAGGGCTTGTTCGTCGAAGGCGGCGACGAGCCCCGGCCGGGGATGCAGGTGCAGCCGTGGGGGCCCGAGCGCATCGACGAGCGGATGCTGGGCCTGCTGGCCAAGTACGACACGGGCCTGCCCGCCGCCCCGTAGCGGTAGCTGAACAGTAAGGAGCCCGGTAGCGCGTTGCGCGCTACCGGGCTCCTTACTGTTGGGTCAGGTCTCGATGTCGATGACGATCTTGGCGTGGGCCGAGCCGTCCTCGACGGCCGCGTGGGCCTGGGCGACCGTGTCCAGGCTGTAGCGGCGGGGATCGAGCAGCGGCTTGAGCAGGCCGGCGTCGGCCAGGGAGGCGGCTTCGCGCAGGATCTCGCCGTGGTGCTCGCGGCCGTGGCCGGTGAGCATGGGCAGCAGGGTGAACACTCCGGAGTAGGTGGCGCCGCGGAAGGAGAGCGGGGCCAGGCCGTGGGTGCCCCAGCCCAGGGCGCTCAGGACGTGGCCGGTGTAGACGCGCACAGCCGTGAAGGAGTTGTCCAGGACGGTGCCGCCGACGGTGTCGAAGACGATGTCGAAGCCTTCGCCGCCGGTGTGTGCGGCCACGTACTCCTGCACCTCGGTTGTGGCGTAGTCGATCGCGGTGGCACCGAGCTTGCGCACGACCGCGGCGTCGGCGGCCGAGGCCGTGGCGAAGACCTCGGCGCCGCGGGCGCGGGCGATCTGTACCGCGACGTGGCCGATGCCGCCGGCACCGCCGTGCACCAGGACCTTGTGGCCAGGGCCGACCTTGGCTCGGTCCACCAGTCCCTCCCAGGCAGTGACGATCGACAGCGGTAGGGCAGCGGCCTCGCGCATGGTCAAGGTGGCGGGCTTGTGGGCGAGCAGGCGGGCGTCGGCGGCCGCGTACTGAGCCAGTGATCCCTGCAGGTCGCCGACACCGCCGCTCAGGCCGTAGACCTCGTCGCCGACGGCGAAGCCGGTGACCTGCGGCCCCACCTCCTCGACGGTGCCGGCCAGGTCCAGGCCCAGCACCGCGGGCAGGGCAGCACGGGCGTGTGCGGCCAGACCGGCACGGATCTTGGTGTCCAGGGGGTTCACGCCGCTGGCGGCGATCTTGACCAGGACCTGGCCGGGGCCGGGCACGGGTCGGGGGATGTCGGCGAGTTCCAACGCGGTGGCGAACTCGGTCAGGACGGCTGCGCGCATGATCATGGTCTCTCGGTAGGTCCCGGTGGTGGCCGCCGTCACGAGGGGCGGTTGAGTCGGGGGCGGGCTGTTGGACCGGTGTGGGCCAGGTCGAGGACCGCTGCCGTGAAGGCGGCGGGGTTCTCTTGGGGGAGGTTGTGCCCGGCGTGCGGCACCCGGCGGTGGGTGCGCGGGCCGGTGAAGTGCGCCGCTGACGCGGAGCCGCCGGTGGCGGGGAAGTTGCCGTCCGCCTCACCGTCGAGCGTGATGCTCGGCACGGTGATGGGCGGTTGGCGGGCGAACTGCTGCTCGATCTCCTCGTAGGAGGGGTCGCCCGCGGTAAGGCCGAGCCGGTGCCGGTAGGAGTGGATGACCACGTCCACATAGTCCTCGTTGAGAAAGGCCTGGGCGGTGCGGTCCAGGAGCGTGTCGTCGAAGTCCCAGTCGGGGGAGTTGCGCCGCCAGATCACCTCGGCGATGTCGCGGCGGTTGGCGGTCAGGCCGCGCCTGCCGCGTTCGGTGGCGAAGTAGTGGAAGTACCAGAACCCGGCTTCAAGATCGGGTCGGATGGGCCGGGCGGCGATGCTGATGTCCTGGATGAGGTAGTTGTTCACCGACACCAGGCCCGCGCACCGGTCCGGCCACAGCGCCGCGACGACGTTGGCGGCGCGCCCGCCCCAGTCGTAGCCGGCCAGCACGGCGCGCAGCATTTCCAGGGCGTCCATGAGCGCGACGACGTCGGCCCCCAGTGCCGCCTGCTGCCCCGAGCGTGGGGTGGCGGGGTCCCGGAAGCGGGTGGGGCCGTGGCCCCGCAGGTAGGGGACGATCACCCGCATCCCGGCGGCGGCCAGCTGCGGGGCGACGCCGACGTAGCTGTGGACGTCGTAGGGGAATCCGTGCAGCAGCAGGACGGCGGGGCCCTGGGCTGGGCCCGACTCGAAGTAGGCGACGTCCAGGACACCGGCCCGCACCGTGTGCAGGGTGCCGAGCCCGGCAGATCCTAGGGACGTCGCCGGTGCGGGGATCACGGCTGCAGCAGCCACTGGGCCTCGGCGCTGGCGCGCGAGGGGCGCCAGTCGATAACCGTGTGGGTTGCCACCTTGCCGATGCCGAACGGGTCCAGGGCCAGGATCTGGCCCAATGCCTCGCGGTCGGCGGCCCGGGCCAGGACGAGGCCGCCCACCCTGGGGTCCTGGCGGCCCGAGGCGACGAAGTGTCCGGCCGTGAAGTTCTCCTCCAGCCACGCGTTGTGGGCTTCCAGGTGGCGGTCGATTTCTTCGAGCGGCGCGGTGTAGTTCAGGATCACAACGAACATGGTGTGCACTGCCAATCTTCGGACGGAGCGGACGGAGCGGACAGGGCCAGGCTGGTCAGGCGGGCTGGACCCGGGCCCAGAAGTCGTTGAACTCGACGCTGTCGAAGAACGCGACAGCGCTGACGATCCGGTGCTCACGCATGGTCAGGAACCAGGCGTAGGTGTTGTCGTAGCGCGAGCCGTCCCGCACCGTGGCGCTCGCGTCGAACAGGGCGACCACGGTGTCCCCGTCGGCGTACAGCGCCCGCACGGACGGCACCAGCGGGCTGCTCATCCGGGCGTTGAACGGGGTGATGACCGTGTCGAGGAATGCCTGGCGGGTGGGGTAGGTGCCGGAGGCGACGCTGTTGCCGACGATGGTCCAGTCGGCGTCCTCGGCCAGGAGGTCGAACACCCCTCCTGTGCCAGCGGCCCAGGCGTCGAACGCGTCCGCGACCAGTTGCTTGTTGGTTTGCTCGGACATGGTGTTTCTCGTTTCATCGGTGAGGGGTTTCGGCGGCTGCGCCGTCCCTGTCCATGGTCGTCGCCGCCCCTTGGCCGGGCATGAGTCATCCGACCCGGGTTTCACCGCCCCGGACCCACCCGGGTCCAAGCGGGCACCGGCCCGGTGCGCCCACCGCAGGCACATGGCACACCGTTGCGGTGGTGTTGCCGCGGACCGCACGGCTCCGGTTCGACGCAGGCGCCGCATAGATGCCCTTCACAGTCGGGTCGGATGACTGGTGCGGCGTGTGGGGCCCCGGGATGAGGATTCAGTTGTTCCCGCCACTCGGCGGGGCAACGCATCACAACCTGAGGAGCACCTCATGCCGTTCGTCAACGTCAAGCTGGTCGACGGAGTGTTCACCACGCAGGAGAAGCACGAGATGGCCGCCGCCCTGACCGAGGTCATGGTCAAGTTCGAGGGATCCGAGGCCTTCCGCGAGATCGTGTGGGTCCTCATCGAGGAACTGCACACCGACGGCTGGCACATCGGCGGCAAGCCCTTCGCCGGCCCCGCCACCCTCCTGGACACCCTGGGCCGCTCCGCCGCCACCTACCAGACCATCGACGGCCACCCCGTCACCCGCCCCGACCTCGCCAAGGCCGCCCCCTACGTGGAGAAGTAACACCACCCAGCATGACCTGAAGGAGCAACGGCCATGCCCGTCACGCAGATCTCGCCGGTCATCCTCACTCTGGACGACGCGGCCACGGCCACCGCCGCAGGCGTCCACAAGGCCACTGAGCTCGGGGTACCGTTCACCTTCTCGGTCCTCGACGGCGGCGGCAACACCGTACTGGTGACCCGGATGGACGGCGCGGCGCTCGCCTCCATCGACACCTCCGGGGCCAAGGCCCGCACCGCAGTGTATTTCGGCGCCGCGACCGCAGATCTGGCCCCCGCGGTGCAGTCCGGCGCCCCGCTGTCCTCGATCCAGACCGCCACCACCCTCCCGCTGGCCTTCGTCGCCGGCGGCGTCCCGATCACCGACGCCTGCGGCGTCGTCGTCGGGGCGCTGGGTGCCGGCGGCGGATCACCCGCGCAGGACCACGAGGTCGCCGCCTTCGCGGTCCAGGCCCTGCGCCGGCCCTGAACCGGCCGCCCGCCCCGCGTCATCCCATCCCGTCCCATCCCTCCCGGTTAGGAAGCAAAGCCATGCCCTACATCACCGTCGCCAAGGAAAACACCACCGATGTCGACCTGTACTACGAGGACCACGGCCAGGGCTCGCCCGTCGTGCTGATCCACGGCTACCCGCTGGACGGCAAATCCTGGGAGCTGCAGATCCCCGCGCTCCTGAAGGCCGGGCACCGCGTCATCACCTACGACCGCCGGGGCTTCGGCCAGTCCAGCCAGCCCACCACCGGCTACGACTTCGACACCTTCGCCAACGACCTCGACGTGCTGCTCGACGTGCTGCGGCTCAAGGACGTCGCCTTGGTCGGCTTCTCGATGGGCACCGGCGAGATCGGCCGCTACATCGGCGCCCACGGCACCGCGAACCTGCGCAAGGTCGCGTTCCTGGCGCCCATCGAACCGTTCCTGCTGCAGACTCCCGACAACCCCACCGGCCTTCCCGCCGCCGTGTTCAACGGGATCATCTCGGCCGCGCAGCAGGACCGGTACGCCTGGTTCACCACCTTCTTCAACGACTTCTACAACCTCGACGTGAACCTGGGCACCCGCATCAGCGAGGAAGCGGTGCGCAGCAGTTGGAACACCGCCACGCGCATGTCCCCGTACGCGTCCTCGGCCGTGGTGCCCAGCTGGCACACCGACATGCGCGCCGACATCGCCAGGATCGACGTGCCGGCGCTCATCCTGCAGGGCACCGCCGACCGGATCCTGCCGATCGACGCCACCGGACGACAGTTCACCAAGGCGGTCCCCGCCGCGCAGTACGTCGAGATCGACGACGCCCCCCACGGGCTGCTGTGGACCCACGCGGACCAGGTCAACGCCGCACTGGTGGACTTCCTCGCCTCCTGACACCCACCGTGTGGGCGGGCAGGCGCCGACTACCGCCGCCCCTGCCCGCCCACCGCCCACACCGGCTCCTACGCCTCAACCCGACAACCACGTCACGCCCCGCCAGGACAGGCGCACGACTGTGAGTACGCACTCCCTGGCCCGTTTGGTGTGTGAGGGTCGCAGCGCCCCAGCAAAGCCCCTCCCTGCGGAGGGGAATTCGATCAGGAAGGCAGCTCATGACACAGGAAACCGCACGTCCCGCCGAGGCCTCCGGGGTCTACCGCCTCGGCGGCGACCTGCCCGTCAACCGGCTCGGCTACGGTGCGATGCAGTTGACGGGCCCCGGAGTGTGGGGCGACCCCATGGACCCCGAGGAGGCCGTGCGTGTGCTGCGCCGGGCCGTCGAGCTGGGCGTGAACTTCATCGACACCGCCGACTCCTACGGCCCGGTCGTCAGCGAGCAGCTCATCCGCAAGGCCCTGCACCCGTACTCCCAGCACCTGGTGATCGCCACCAAGGGCGGGCTCTCCCGCTCGGGCCCGGGCGACTGGCGCGCGCTCGGCCGCCCCGAGTACCTGCGGCAGCAGACCGAACTGAGCCTGAGCCACCTGGGCCTGGAGCGGATCGACCTCTACCAGCTGCACCGCGTCGACCCCAAGGTCCCGCTGGCCGACCAGGTCGGTGAGCTGCTCCTGCTGCAGCAGGAGGGCAAGATCCGCCACATCGGCCTGTCGGAGGTGACCGTGGAGCAGATCAAGGAAGCCCGGAAGATCGCGGACATCGTCTCCGTGCAGAACCTGTACAACCTGGCCAATCGCGGTGCCGAGGACGTCCTGGAGTACGCCGAGCGGGAGAACCTGGGCTTCATCCCGTGGTTCCCGATGGCCACCGGCCGATTGGCGCGCCCGGGCGGCCCGCTGGACACGCTCGCCAAGGAGCACGGTGCGAGCCCCTCCCAGCTGGCCCTGGCCTGGCTGCTGCGGCGCTCCCCGGTGCTGCTGCCCATCCCCGGTACCTCCCGCGTGGCCCACCTAGAGGAGAACATCCACGCCGCGCAGGTCACCTTGACCAACGCCCAGTTCCAGGCACTCAGCCAGGCCCTCTGACCAGCTCCCCCCGGCGAGCCCTGCTGCGCTCCCCTCGCCGCAGCCACCCATGGCCTCGGTCAGGGCGGCGGCGATGAGGGTGGCCCTCCAACGAACCCCTCCCGCGGAGAAGACATCAACCATGAGCGTCGGTCCCCTCGTCCCCCTGCTCGACTCCTGGCAATGGCACGCCGGGGCCGCCTGCCGGGGCATGGCATCGGCCGTGTTCTTCTCACCCCCGGCGAACGCGGCCAGCGCCGGCGCAAACGTGAACAACGCGCCATGGAGGTCTGCCGGGCCTGCCCGGTCCTCGATGACTGCGCCGCGTTCGCGCTGAGCACCCGTCAGCCATACGGAATCTGGGGGGCCTGACCGAACGCCAACGCGACACTCCGCACCCCGCGTCGAGGGCCGCATGAACGCAGCCGCCCCGCCCTATCCCGGTGATGCGTCCCCTCGACCCGTTCCGGGGCTGCGCATCACCGGGCAGCGCACCCCGGACGGCAGAACCCTGCGTGTCAGTGGCGAGATCGACCTGCACACCGCACCGGCCCTGGAAGCCGAGATCTGTGCCTACCTGCGCTGCCGACCGGCCGCGATCACCGTGGACCTCAGCGCGGTGACCTTCATCGACTGCTCCGGACTCAACGCCCTGCTGCGCTGCCACGCACGCGCCGTGCACGAGCGCACCACCGTGCGCATCGGACCCGTCAGTGCCACGGTCGCCCGTTTCCGCGCACTGGTGTGCGCCCTGCACCCGCTGCCCGGCGACCTGGTCCAGGACCAGGCACTGGGCGCACCTGTGGAGCGATTCGAGGCCCAGCGCGCCCACTCACACACCATCGAGATCAACAGCTCCCACGTCGCCATGATCTCCCACCCCGGCACCGTCACCCGCCTCATCGAGGACGCCGCCACCACCGCCCCCTAGACACAGCCCGAGAGCCCAGGCCCCCCAGCAGCTACCGGGTGGCTGTTCTTCCAGGGCGGCCGCCCGACGCATAATTTTCCGCACCCGGGCGTTGAAACAGGACGAGGCAGCGCGGTGCGGTGTCGAATAGAGTCGAGGCACTCACGAAATCCGGGATCGTC
Organism: Streptacidiphilus sp. EB103A; assembly: GCF_041261405.1. Taxonomy (NCBI): domain Bacteria; kingdom Bacillati; phylum Actinomycetota; class Actinomycetes; order Kitasatosporales; family Streptomycetaceae; genus Streptacidiphilus; species Streptacidiphilus sp. EB103A. The sequence goes on from NZ_JBGCAQ010000002.1 coordinate 297,521, forward strand.
ATTCCACATTCCTTGAGGTGACCGCAGGCCTATTTCACTCCGGAAGAGGCACCTCCGCATGAACGCAGAGCACCAGGGCACCGAGAGTCCAGGCGTCGGGACCGGCCTGACCGGCAGAAACAGCGAACTGGACCTCATCCGGGCAGTGATCGACGACACCGCCCGGCTCGGCGGCTCGTTGACCCTGTTCGGTGATCCCGGTGTGGGGAAATCCGCCCTGCTCGACGCCGCCGCCGATCTCGCCCGCGCCCGGAACATGAGGACGTTGCGGGCCGCCGGGGCTCAGTTCGAGGCCAATATCGCGTTCGCCGGACTCAACCAGCTGCTGGTGCCACTGGTCCCGCTGTTCGCGGAGCTCGACCCGGACCACGAGAGCGCTCTGCGGGTGGCACTGGGCTTCGGCGGCGGCACGACCCCCTCGCGCATCCTCATCTCCACCGCGGCCCTGTCCCTGCTCCTGCTCGCCGCACGAGAACAGCCGCTGGTCGCCATCGTCGACGACGCCCAGTGGCTCGACGACGCCAGCGCCGACGTCCTGTCGTTCGTGGCCCGCCGGGTCGCCGGAACCCGCGTGCGCATGCTCACGACGGTCCGCACGACCGGGGAGCCCCTGCGCATGCGCGGCGACGTCAACAGCCTCACCATCCGTGCCCTGGACCACTCCCAGTCCGAAGCCCTGCTGCTCACCCGCTACCCGGACCTGGCCGGGCACGTGCGCCGGCGCATCGTCTCCGAATCCCAGGGGAACCCGCTCGCCCTGGTCGAGCTACCCGCGACGCTGACCTCGGACCGCTACCCCACGGCGGAGACGCTTCCCGCCGTGCTGCCGCTGACCGAGCGGCTCACCCGGATGTTCAGTGCCCGGATCGCCGCGCTCCCGCCGGAGACCCGGGACCTGCTCCTGCTGCTCGCCCTGGACGGCTCGGGCCAGGCGCTGTCCGAGGAGAGCGTGGTGGGACCCGATGCCGCCACCCATCTCGACCTCGCCGAACGCGAGCGCATCATCGTCGTCGACGGCCGCCACTCGATCGTCTTCCGCCACCCGCTGGTGCGCTCCGCCGTCGTCGAACTGGCCCGCCCCGAGCAACGCCGCAGGGCCCACCGGACACTCGCCGACTGCCACCGCGCCGATCCGGGACGCCGTGCCTGGCACCTCGCCGACGCGTCCTTCGGCCCCGACGAGGAGGTCGCCACCCTCCTGCAGCACGAGTCGATCCAGGCACTCAAACGCGGAGACCCCTCCGCGGCGGTGGCGGCGATGACACGATCGGCCGACCTGAGCCCGGATCCCGAGCACCGATCCCAGCGCCTGGCCGGGGCCGCGTACTTCGCGGCCGAGGTCATGGGAGACCTGCAGTCGGTCTCCCAACTGCTCACCGACGCGCGCCGCCTGGACGCCAACGTCGGCTCGCTGGCCACCGCCTCGGCCGCGGCCTCGCTCATGCTGTACTCCGACGCGGACGTCGTCTCGGCCTTCCGGGTGCTCACCACCGCTCTGCGCGCCCCCGAGGCGGAGCCGACCGCGGAGGAGATCAACGCCGCGATCTGGGTCCTGTCGGTGATCGCCTCGCTCAACGGGCGCAAGGAGATGTGGGACCCCTACCTCGAACTGGTCGACAGGTACCGCGACATGCTGCCGGAGGGCCTGCTGATCCGCTCCGAGGTCGTGTCCAATCCGGCCCTGGTCTCCCCGGAGGCACTGCACGCCCTGGACCAGGAGATCGCGACCCTGGCCACCGAACTCGACCCCGGGCACATCATCCGCGTGGGATACGTCGCCAACGACGTCGACCGCCTCGCCGACCTGCGCGAACCGCTGCTGCGCGTCTGGCAGGACGCCGCCCGCACGGGCGCCGTCGCCTCCGTCACCAACGCGCTCATGCTGCTCTGCGCGGAGAGCTACCTCGCCGGGCGATGGGACGACACCCAGCGCTTCGCGGAGGAGGGACTGGAGCGCGCCGAATCCTACGGGTACGTCAACTTCGTCTGGTTCCTGCACTACAGCAGGGCACTCGCCGCAGCCGCGCTCGGGCAGCAGGAGGAAGCGGAGGAACCGCTGGAGGCAATGCTGGCCTGGTCGATCCCGCGTCAGGCCTTCATCGTGCCGCAGCACGTGTACCGCGTACGGACCCTCGCGGCGATCGGCCGCGGCGACTTCGAGACGGCGTACGCGGAGGCGACCAGGATCAGCCCCCGCGGACTGGAATCCGGCACCGCTCGGCAACTGCAACTGTTCGTCGCCTACGACCTCGTCGAGGCGGCCGTTCGGACCGGCCGGTCGGACCAGGCGCGGGACTACGTCGAGGCGATGCTGCGGATGGGCATCTCCAGGATCTCCTCCCGCTGGTCGATGCTCGTGGCCGCGGCGCAGGGGCTGGTGTCCGAGGGGGAGGCGGCGAGCGCCCACTTCGAGCGGGCCCTCGCAGCTGCGCCCGAGAATCTGTGGCCCTTCGAGCGCGGGCGCGTACTGCTCGCCTACGGCGAGCACCTGCGCAGGGAGCGGGCCACCGTCGAGTCACGCGTACGCATCAACGCCGCGCTGGCGATCTTCGATCGGCTGCGGGCCGCACCATGGGCCGAGCGCGCCAGGAACGAACTGGCGGCGACCGGAGTGTCCCGGCGGCAGACCGGCTCGACCGACATCCTGCTCACTCCGCAGGAGTTGCAGATCGCGGCGCTCGCGGCCTCGGGGCTGACGAACAAGGCAATCGGCGAACGGCTCCACCTGTCCGCCCGCACGGTCAGCGGACACCTCTACAACGTCTTCCCGAAACTCGGCATCACCGCCCGCGCCGGCCTGCGCGACGCGCTCACCGCCCTCACGACACCGGAGGACCGGCCGCCGGGCGCGGTGGCGCGTCAGGACCCCGACGACCGGTGAGCCGTCGGAGTCCTGGTGTTTCGTCGGGTCAGCTGTCGACGACGATCCGGCTCGGGCAGCGCCGTCCCCAGCGGCCAGATGCGCCTGGCCAATCGCGTCGGGGGTCTAGCGGCGGGGACCCAGCGGGCGGTAAGCACGGGCAACAGGGTGAACGCGCCGGATGACGGACTGGAGAGCAGCGATCAACGCCACCGGGCGAACGGCGGGCAGGCACAGCTGCGGTCCAGGACGCTGCGCTCGTCATTCCTTGTGACCAAACGAGGGCGGGGCGTTCTCGGCAACAGACGCCTCGATTTTCGACCTGTGCTGCGGCCTGTGGAGGTCACTGAGTCGGTCGGCCCACTGCGCGGTGACGGCGAGTACTCGCTTGCCGAGGCGGGTCGGACGGGCCGGGTGGCCGTGGCCGCCGTGGATCAGGAGTTGGCCGTCAAGGGTTCTCTCCAGTCGGCGGATCTGCCGTGCCACCGTGGTCGGATCCAGGCCCGTTTCGCGAGCGAAGGCCTTCAGGGAGGGAAATCGGGCGGCTTCAAGGAACCGCAGTAGCTGGCGCCGGCCGCTGCGGGTTCCGACGGCTGGCCGCAGCAGCGGCGGGAACTGCTCCGCTCCTGCGATGGTCGGCGCCTGTGGCCGCCTTCGGGAGGCGTGCGCGTCCCCTAGTCCGCCAGCAGCGGGAACGGCAGGGAGCAAGCGCCAGCGTCCGGGTGTGGTGCGGCGGGTATCGGAACCGGGCTCGTCGGACGCTGTCCGGTCCCAGATCGGGGCGTTCACACAGGCCAGGGCTCGGAATGTTGATACCGGAGTGCGGATAGCGTCGCTGCCGGGCCCTGCACTGCGGACAGGTGTCGGCCAGTAGCCGGCGGTGGGCCACACAGGCGTAGGACCAGCCGAACCTCCAGGACAGCTGCCACCGACCCCCGGTCTCGGCAAGGCAGTCGGGGCAGAAGCGCGAGCCGGCTCCCGTGCCCTGGCTCCAGATCTGTCTGCGGTGCACAGCGCCCCGGTCACGGTCGATCAGCAGGGCGCGCTGGTCGAAGTGCTCCAGCGTCGTGGCGCGCAGAGCCGTCAGCGTGGCACCGGTCGCCGTGGCCAGGCGCTCGGCCTGTGCCGGGTCGAGACAGAACAGCCAGCGTGCGCGTTGGCGCCCAGGCGTCGTGAACTCGTCGAGTAAGCCCCACCTCGGTCAGGAACTCGTTCATAGGGGTGCGGAGCTGGGCGGCCTGGGCCTCCAGCCACGAATCGAGGGCCTCCCGGGGGACCGGCGCAAGCCGTAGCGGCAGCGACCGCGTCGGCTTCACTCCGAGCCCACCGCCGGCTTGGCTCCCGGAGGCGGAGGCCCCGTCGGGATGCTGGTCATGGTCCCGTGTTTGAAACTCAGCTCCGTCGCCTTCCGGGCCCGCTCCGCTGCGGCGTCGAGCTTCACGCGTTCGAGGAGGCTCTTGTCCAGGCGTTCGGCGCCCGTCCGGGCAGCGCGCGTTGGCAGCCCCTGTTGATCAGTGTCATCAGCGAGCCGATATGGCCCGAGGAGCGGTAGTAGAGGTAGTCGGACAGCTCCTCGGCGAGCATGCCGGGGGACTTACGGCTGAGCACGATCCGCTGTTCGATCGCCAACAGCAAGTAGCGCCACTCCCAGTGCTGCTTGTCGGTCCCGAGCCCGAACACGTCCATGGTCAGCGGGGTGGTCCGGCGGCCGGTCTGCGCCAGCGTGATGTCACCCATCTCGCTGGCCTCGGAGTACAGGCCCCGGTCCTCCAGGCCCATACCGATGAAGATCAGCGTCACCGGGAACTCGTTCGCGATGTGCTTGAAGTGGTTGCTGACCTCCCTCCCGTTTTTATCTGTCCACTTCAAAAGTGCAGGTCATCGACGATCAGGACCCTGGACTCGCACTCCAGCACCCCGGTCACGAAGGCCGGCGCTCGACGCAGTTCGTCGCTCTCGGACAGCGGCGTGGCCAGGTCCGTCGTGAAGTGCTGGCACCACAGCAGTCGCAGGACTGCCGCCCGCACCTTCCACTGCGGGTGGCGCGGAAAGGCGTGGAACGCCTCGCCCAGTGACGCGCCGTACAGATCCGTCTCCCGGATCTCTGTGAGCAGGTGTCAGGGCTTGACGTCGACGACCAGCGGCACGTTGCTCTCCCGCAGCGGAGGAAGTCCGGGACATGGCGACGCCGTCGGTCGTCCGCTGTGGTGGACAGGAGGAACGGCTGGGCGAAGACGGCCCTCACGTCTTGATCGAAGTCGGCGTAGGGCAGGCGTGTCAGCTCCAGCCTGGACTCGTAGACGACGTGGTCACGCATGGTTCCGGACCAGTACGTGCCCGAGTAATGCTTCTGGCCGTACTGCCACCGGAACGTCCGCCAAAACACCGACGGCTCGAAGATGTCGACACCCGTCGTCGGCCAGGACCGGTCCTCGTTGATCGTCCCGTCCATACGGCGAAGGCTCATTGACACTTCGCCAACACGAGACATGGCCCAACCCCCGGACTGCACGGACGCAGGAGGAACCCTCCGGCCCAGACCAGCTGAGACATCCTCACCATCGCGCCGGCGGGCGCCACTGCATAGTTCAGGACCGGGAACAGCACTACTACGAGTGAACGGTCAAACGGGAGTTCGTCTCAATTCCCTGTCCTTTGGGACAGACGAGGGACACCGCCAATGAGAAAAGGACATCAGAAATGCGAACCTACACCAGCACTCATCGGATAGATCGGTGTTGTACGGCAAGCGGTCGCTCACGCAGAACAGCCCAGCACCGCCGCATCGACTGGCCAGCACGGATACGCGAGAATCACTCGTTCGAGTGACGGCATATCAGACATCAATTCACATACCGCCCTCTCGGGCAGGGACGTTCGGGCCCTGCTGCGGACCCTACGGGCCCTCGTGGCCGGGGCCGGTCACGGAGCACCGTAGAGGTGAGCGGCGATGCGGCCGCCAGACTTCACAGGGAGCACGTGATGAAGGAGTTCGACGGCTCGGCACCTGACCACCTCTCATCCGGCGGGCGGTCGATCCAGGACGCCCGCATCTACCTGTACTGCGTCAGGTGCACCGTCCGACTCGTCGCGGTCCTGGAGAGTCCCGCCCTCATGGCCGCCATGGTCGAGGACACCTGTCTGCGCATCGCCGTTCAGGACTGGCACGGCAGGCTGCCGTCCCGCCGGCACCGCAGGTCGCTGACCCGCTGGCATGCCGAGGGGGCCTTCCTGTGCCGCCAGGCGCAGCGTCTGGGGGCGGTGGCGGAGCAGGCGCTCGCCGAGGCCCCCGGGGCCCGTCCGGAGCCGTGCTGAGCGCCGGGAACGGGACCTTCGGGCCCCTGGCAGGGCCGCATGCCCTCTGCGAACTGCCTTACCACAGCTGGACATTGAAGGGGCAACGACAACTCGCCCCATGACCGGAAGGAACGGGCATCATGGCACTCCACCAGAACCCGCAGCAGCACCTCCGCCTCCACCTCCCGACCTGGCGCCGGAGCGCGGGCGCCACGGTCGCGGCGACCTCCGAGTCCGCCGTGACGACGGCCATCGCCGCGTACGCCCTGGCCGCCACCCGGACCCTGCTCGGCTTCGTCTTCCTGTGGGCCTTCTTCGACAAGGCCTTCGGCTGGGGCTACGCGACTCCGGCCGCCAGGAGCTGGGTCAACGGCGGCTCGCCGACCAAGGGCTTCCTGAAGGGGGTCTCCGCCGGCCCGATGGAGTCCACCTTCCACTCCTGGGCCGGCAGCGGCCTGGTCGACTGGCTGTTCATGCTGGGCCTGCTCGGCATCGGCATCGGTCTGGTCAGCGGCGTCGCGCTGAAGCTCACCGCCGCCGCCGGGACCGCGATGATGGCCTTCATGTGGCTGGCCGAATGGCCGCTCGCCCGGCACACCTCGGCCGGTGCGGCGACCATGTCGAGCAACCCGGTCGTGGACTACCACGTCATGTTCGCGGCCATCATGATCGCCGTCGCGGTCAGCGCCGCCGGCACCGCTTTCAGCCTCGGCAGGCTGTGGGCCCGGCTGCCCTTCGTCAGCCGTAACGGCTGGCTCCGCTGACGCCGGCCCCCGAGCCCCGTGCGGGCGTCGCATCGGCGACGCCCGCACGGGGCTCGACTTGTGCCCGCTTCCGGGGTGACCGCCGGTTTCAGCGGGCGAGGTCGCGGCGGGTCAGCAGGGCAGTGGCCGCGGCCAGGCCGGTAATGCCGACGGCGGCTAGGACAGTGAGGGAGAGCCAGGGCACGGTGCCGTGGGCCAGGGCGTCGCCGGGCGTGTAGTAGTGGAAGGGTGTGACGAAGCGCAGTGGCGCAGCGGGAGACCAGGCCTGCGCGATGAAGTTGACGGCGAATCCGACCGCGCCGAGGGCGACCGTGGTGCCGACGACCTGCGCGCGCCGGCTGCCGGCGGCCGAGACCGCGAGGGCGGGGCCGGTCAGGGACAGGCAGAAGCCGCAGCCGAGCAGCCCGGCGATGAACACCCCGCTGAGCGGGACCGCCCGGTGCAACTGCGGGGTGAGGGCGACTCCGGCGGCGATGGTGAGCGTGGCGGCGGCGTTGAGCAGTACGACGGTGGCGGCCAGGGCGGCGGTGCGCTCGGCGAGCAGCCGGATCCGGGAGAGCGGACGCACCATCAGGAGTTCGATGGTGCCGGACTCGACGTCTGCGGCGACTGTCGCGGCGGCGAGGGAGCCGATGGCGGTGAGCTGGATGGCGATCCAGAAGGGGTGGACCAGGCCGGCGCCCAGCAGGCCGGGGTAGGAGGCGATGGAGACGTCGCCGTTGGAGCCGCTGAAGGCCTTGAACGCACCTGGGGGCTGTCTGCCCGCGCCTACGGAGAACAGCTGGGTGGGCGCGATCGTGCGGGCGACGACGACGATGAGTGCCTCGAAGACGACCAGAGCGGCGGCGAGGGCGGCCAGCATCCGGCGGCGGCGGTGCAGGGCCAGCCAGAGCAGCGGGAATCGGCCTCTCATGACGGTACCTCAGTCTCGTCCTCGGGGCCGGAGCCGGAGCCAGGGGTGCGGTAGAGATCGAGGAAGGCCTCGTCCAGTCCGGCTTCCTCGACGGTGAGGTCCGCGACGGGCAGGGCGAGCAGTTCGCGCAGGGTGGTGACGAGCTGGTCCGGTGGGACGAGCAGGCGGACCCGGTCACCCTCCCAGAGCGGCGCCCATTGCTCGGCGGCACCGAGCGGCCGCCGTCCCAGGGCGTCAGCGAAGGTCAGCTGCACCCTGCGGGCGCGTGCTTCGCGCAGGGCCGCGACGCGCTGGACGGTGACCATGCGGCCGGCCCGAACGATCGCGACCCGGGCGCAAGCGCGCTGGACCTCGGGCAGCACGTGGCTGGAGAGCAGCACGGTGCCTCCGGCCGCGGCGGTCTCGGTCAGCAGGTCGAAGAAGGTCTCCTGCACCAGCGGGTCCAGGCCCTCGCTGGGCTCGTCCAGCACCACCAGTCGGGGTTGGTGCTGGAGGGCCTGGACCAGGCCGAGCTTCTGCTTCATACCGCGGGAGTAGTCCCGGACCGGCCTGGCGAGGTCCTGCGCGTCCAGCCCGAGGCGTTCGCACAGCTCGTCCCGGCGCGGTGTCGGGACGCCCTGAAGGTCGCCCAGCAGGCGCAGGGACTGATGTCCGGTCAGTTCCGGGTAGAGGCGGAGCTCGCCGGGCAGGTAGCCGAGGGCCGGGGCGAGCCGGCGGTGGTCCGCGATCGGGTCGAGGCCGAGCACCCGGATCCGGCCCGAGCTGGGACGGAGCAGGCCGACCAGGCAGCGGATCGTAGTGGTCTTGCCCGCGCCGTTCGGGCCGAGAAAGCCGAAGACCTCCCCGCGCTCCACGGTGATGTCGAGATCCTCGATACCGGTTACCGGACCGTATCTCTTGGCCAGTGACCGCAGCTCGATCGCAGCCGTCGCTTCGTCCATGGGCGGTTCTCCTCGTGCCTGCTGCTGCGCGGTCCGGCCGCATACCCCCTTCACTGTGGCGGAGCGGCGCGGATTCCGGCAGCCGCCGATGGTCCCTGTCCCTAAGACAACGAAGTGGGGTGCGACGAGGCCTCGGGCCCCGCCGTACCCCACTTCCGGACTGCGCTGCCTATGCTCAGGGGGCCAGACCGCTTCGGGCGGCAGCCGGTGTGTCGTCGAAGCGGTAGCCGAGCTGGTCGACCACCGCGATCACTCCGTCCACGCCCTTGGCCAGCTGGATCAGGGCGTGCGCGACGCTGCGGTGCTGCAGGGTGCCCGACAGGGTGACCATGCCGTCGGCGACCTTGACGTCCAGCTGGTCCGGGGACAGGCCCAGGACCCGGCCGACGACCTCGTGGCGGATCTCCTCGCGGATGGCCTGGTCGTGGCGCAGGAAGACGCGCAGCAGGTCGCTGCGGCTGACGACGCCGATCAGCCGGCCGGCCTCGTCGACCACCAGCAGCCGCTTGAAGTGCCGCTGCTCCATCACCCGGGCGGCCTCCACGACCGTCCACTCCGGGCGGGCGCATACCGCGGGGCTGGTCATCAGTCCGCGTGCGGTGGTGGCCTCGCTGCGGTCGCGGTCGCGTGCGGACAGCCGCGGCTTGGGCAGCAGTCCGTTGGGGTCCTCGCCGGCCGCTTCGTGGCGCAGCAGGTCCGCCTCGGAGACGACACCCAGCGGCCGGTCCTGGTCGTCGATGACCGGGACGGAGGTGATGTCGTTGCCCGCCAGCAGCTGGGCGATCTCCTTGAAGGGGGTGTCGGGGCCGACGCTCACGACGCCCGGCGTCATCAGTTCTCCCACGATTCGGTGTCGCATCGTCAGATTTCCTTCCCGGTAGCGGTGGTCAGCGGGTGACTGGACGGGGTTCGGCCAGTTCCTGTTCCTCTTCCACTCTCGCCGGTGCGGCGGGTCCCGGCATGGGCCGAGGGACCCGCCGCAGCCGCCGATCGGCCCCCTTGGCACCGCGTCGGCAAGGCTCGGCACGGCTCACCATCAGGGCCTTGACCCGCTACGGTGACCTCCGACAGGTCTCGGCATATGCAGCACTGTGGAGGTAGCCCGTGAGTGGGGAAGAGGCGACGGCCCGGTTGCCCCAGCTTCGCCTGGACGAGTTGTTGGGGGAGCTGCAGTCGCGGATCGACGCGGCCCGCGGCACCCGGGACCGGGTGCAGAGCCTGCTTGAGGCCGTGATGTCGGTGGGCCGTGAGCTGGACCTGGCCCAGGCGCTGCGCCGGATCGTGGAGGCCGCCGCGGTCCTGGTCGACGCCCGCTATGCGGCTCTCGGCGTGATCGGCCCGGACGGGGAGACCCTGTCGCAGTTCCTGACGGTGGGGCTGGACCAGGACCAGGTCGACGCGATCGGTTCGCTGCCTTCGGGGCACGGGATCCTGGGCGAGCTGATCCGCCACCCGGAACCGCTGCGGCTGACCGAGCTGTCCGACCACCCCGCCTCACACGGCTTCCCGGCCCATCACCCGCCGATGCACACCTTCCTCGGGGTCCCGGTACGGGTCCGCGACCAGGTGTTCGGCAACCTCTACCTGACCGACAAGAACGGCGGCCAGGACTTCGACGCCGACGACGAGGCGGTGATCGCCACCCTGGCGGTGGCCGCCGGCGTGGCGATCGACAACGCCCGGCTCTACGAGGAGGGCCGGCGCCGGCAGAGCTGGCTGCAGGCCGGCGCGGAGATCACCCGCAGCCTGCTGTCGGGCCAGGAGCGCCTGGAGGTGCTGCAGCTGATCGCTCAGCGCGGCATGGACATAACCGGGGCCGTGCTCGCCGACGTCACGGTGCCGGTTACCGGTACCGACCAGCTCGTGGTGGAACTCGCCCTGGGTGCGGACGCCCCCGCGCGGCTGGGGCTGACCATCCCGGTCAACGGCACCCTGTCCGGTGCCGCTTTCGCCGGCGCTTCTCCGGAGACCAGCGCGGATCTGCGCACGGATCTGCGCTTCCCCGCAGGGCCGCGCAGGTTCGAGGGGATGGGGTCGGGGGGGGGGGGGGGGGGGGGGGGGGCGCCCCCCCCCCCCCCCGGGGGGGGGGGGGGGGGGGCCGGGGGGGGGGGGGCGGGGGCGGCCCCCCCCCCCCGCCGGGCACGGGCGCCGGCTCCGGCCCGCCCCCGCGGGCCCGCGGGGGGGGGGGGGGTGGGGGGGGGGGGGGGGGGCGCGGGGGGCCCCGCCCACCGCCGAGATCCAAGGGGTGCTGCTGCTTGCCCGGGCGGTTGGGGAACCCGTCTTCACCGCCGAGGAGATCGGGCCGCTGCTGGGTTTCGCGGACCAGGCCGCGCTGGCCATGGAACTGGCTGTGCGGCGCAGGGATGCCGACCAGCTCGCCCTGCTGGAGGACCGCGACCGGATCGCCCGCGACCTGCACGACCTCGCCATCCAGCGGCTCTTCGCCACCGGGATGACCCTGCAGAGCGCCGCACGGTTCATCGAGCACCCCGGCGCGTCGGAACGCGTCCTCCGGGCGATCGCGGACCTGGACGAGACCATCAAAATCATCCGGACCACGATCTTCGGGCTGCGCGCGCGGGAGGCCCAGGGCGGGCAGGCCCTGCGGGCGCGGGCTGCCCAGGCGGTCGGGGAGGTCCAGCACCTGCTCGGCTTCGCCCCCCGGTTGAGCATGGAGGGCCTGCTCGACACCGACGTGCCGCAGCAGTTGGCCGAGGAGGTGATGGCGGTGCTCGCGGAAGCACTCAGCAACACAGCCCGCCACGCGCAGGCCACCCGTGTCGAGGTGGCCCTGCAGGCGACCGCCAAGGAAGTCGTCCTGACGGTGAACGACGACGGAGTAGGCATGCCCCCCGCGGGGCGGCGCAGTGGGCTGGCCAACCTGGCCGAGCGCGCCGGACGGCTGGGAGGGTCCTTCGAGGCGTCCGCGGCGGCGGAGGGCGGCACCCGCCTGGTGTGGCGGGCGCCGCTGGAGCGGTCCTAGCCGGCCCGCAGGGGCCGGGTACGGGTCTCCGCCCGGGTGACGGTCAGGCGCGGGGGCGGCCCGTCGCCGACGCGCTGCGCGCGGCGTGTTCGTTGGTCTGGGTGGCGATGACCGCGGCCTGGACGCGGCGCTCCACCCCGAGCTTGGCCAGCAGCCGGGAGATGTGGTTCTTGACCGTCTTCTCGGCCAGGAACAGCTGCTGGCCGATCTGGCGGTTGGTGAGTCCCTCGCCGATCAGGGCCAGGATCTCGCGCTCGCGCTCGGTCAGGGCCGAGAGGGCGTCCGGAGGCTGCTGGTCCTTGACGGCGTCACCGCGCATCCTGGCCATCAGCCGGGTGGTGGCGCCGGGGTCGAGCATGGACTGGCCGGAGGCGACCGTGCGCACCGCGGCCACCAGGTCGGTGCCGGTGATCTGCTTGAGGACGTAGCCCGAGGCGCCCGCCATGATCGCGTCCAGCAGCGCCTCCTCGTCGTCGAAGGAGGTCAGCATCAGGCAGGCGAGCTCCGGCATCTGCGAGCGCAGCTCCCGGCAGACGCTCACCCCGTCGCCGTCCGGCAGCCGCACGTCCAGAACCGCCACGTCCGGGCGCAGGGCCGGCACCCGGACCAGGGCCTGGGCGACGGTGCCGGCCTCGCCGACCACCTCCAGGTCCGGCTCGGCGTCCAGGAGGTCGTGCACACCACGGCGCACCACTTCGTGGTCGTCCAGGAGGAAGACCCGGACGGGTCCCTTGGACTTGGCTCCTTCAGTGCTCTCCGGCATGGCACGACTCCGTGTTCCTGGCTCGGTCCGCTGCGGCGGGCTGTAGTGAATCTTTCCCTGCCACGGGACTCAGGACCAGGGCCGGTCGGCCCCATTTGCGGTGGCGCTGTCGCGTCGTGCCGGGCGCAGCAGCCCTCAGAGCCCGGACGGGGGCCGTTCGCGCACGGTGGCCAAGGAGGCGAGGGTGTGCGGTTCACCGCGGCGGACGGTGCCGGGGGCCCGGCGGGCCGGATGGTCGGCGTGGTGGGAGGAGGTGAGCTGCCAGGGGACGCTGATGACCATGACCCCGGGTGTGAAGAGCAGCCGGCTCTTGAGCCAGAGCGCGGACTGGTTGTGCAGCAGTTGTTCCCACCAGTGGCCCACGACGTACTCGGGGATGAACACGGCGACCGCGTCTCGGGGACTGGTACGGCGGAACTCGCGGACGTAGCCGACGACCGGTCGGGTGACCTCGCGGAAGGGCGAGTCGAGCACGTGCAGCGGGACGTCGATGTCGAAGTCGGCCCACTGCTGCTCCAGCCGTGCCGTGGCGTCGGGTTCCACGGAGACGGTCAGCGCGGTGAGGGTGGTGGTGCGGAAGGCCTGGGCGTAGGCCAGGGCCCGCAGGGTGGGCTTGTGGACCTTGGCGACCAGGATGATGCCGTGGATCTGGGCCGGACGGACGGAGTCGGCGTGCGGATCCTGGACCGCCAGCTCCTCGGCGACCCGGTCGTAGTGGCGGTGGATGCCGGGCATCGTCGTCCACAGCAGTAGTGCGGCGACCACGGCCAGCCAGGCGCCCTCGGTGAACTTGGTGATCAGGACGATCACCAGGACGAGCGCGGTGACGCAGGCGCCCACCGTGTTGATGGCCCGTGACCTCATGGTCGAACGGCGTGCGCGGGGGTCGGCCTGGGTGGCCAGGACCTGGTTCCAGTGTTTGACCATGCCGAACTGCGAGAGCGTGAAGGAGGTGAAGACGCCGAGGATGTACAGGTGGATGAGGCTGGTGACGCTGGCATCGTAGATCCAGAGCAGTGCTGCGGCGACGACCGCCAGGGCCAGGATGCCGTTGGAGAACGCCAGGCGGTCGCCCCGGGTGTGCAGCTGGTGCGGCAGGTAGCGGTGTTCGGCCAGGATCGAGGCCAGCAGCGGGAAGCCGTTGAAGGCGGTGTTCGCGGCCAGGATCAGCACCAGGGCGGTGACGGTCTGGATGCCGTAGAACAGCATGCTGTGGTTCCCGCCGAAGACGGCGGCGGCGAGCTGGGCGATCACGGTGGGCTGGGCGGCGGTGTGGCAGTCGCCCGGGAAGCCGCTGAGCCGGCAGGCGCTGTCGGTGATGTGCACCTTCGCGGTCAGGGCCAGCACGGTGATGCCGGCGAACATCGCCACGGCGGCGGTGCCCATCACAGCGAGTGTGGTGGCGGCGTTCCTCGCCTTGGGCACGCGGAACGCGGGGACGCCGTTGGAGATGGCCTCGACACCGGTCAGGGCGGTGCAGCCGGAGGCGAAGGCGCGCAGGGCCAGCAGCAGCAGGCCCAGCCCGGTCAGGGAGTCCTTCCCGGTCACCGGGACGATGCCGAACACCGCGCTGGAGGCGACGGGGCCGTGCCCCATCGCCACGCGGAAGAGGCCGGTGCCGACCATGAGCAGGATTCCGCCGATGAACAGGTAGGTGGGTGCGGCGAAGGCCCGCCCGGACTCGCGGACCCCGCGCAGGTTCACCGCCGCCAGCAGGACCACGAACCCCACTGCCATCGACACCCGGTGGCCCGCCAGCGAGGGCAGGGCGGAGATGATGTTGTCCACCCCGGAGGCGACCGAGACCGCGACGGTCATCACATAGTCCACCAGCAGCGAGGCGGCGACGACCAGGGCGGCGTTGGGGCCCAGGTTGCTGCGCACCACCTCGTAGGAGCCGCCGCCGCTGGGGTAGGCGTGCACGACCTGCCGGTAGGACAGCACCACCACCGCCATCAGCAGGACCACGGCCGCGGCGACCCAGGGGGCCAGGTACAGGAAGGCGGTGCCGCCCACGGCCAGGACCAGCAGGATCTCCTGGGTCGCGTAGGCCACCGAGGACAGCGGGTCGGAGGCGAAGATCGGCAGGGCGAGCCGTTTGGGCAGCAGTGTCCGGCCCAGGTCCTCGCTGCGCAGGGCCTGGCCGATCACCAGCCGCTTGAGGGCGTGGGCGGTGCGGGCCGCCGGTGCCGGGGTGTCGGAGGAGTGGTCCGGGGCGGGGGCGTCGACGGTCATGACGGGCAGTCAACGGCGCCGGGCGCGCCGGGCGCGAGGGTGTGCTGCTGCATGGCTCTCGTGCCTCCTGGAAGGGCGGGCCTCGGACGATAGGGTTTCCTCGCCCTACTGTCGGCCCGTCAGCACAGCGGTCCCCAGGGCCGTTCGGTCCCCAACGAGGGACCGCTGGGCCCGGGGGACCGCGGCCGTACGTCGCCCGTGGTTACGGCTCCGGCACCACAGCGACCGGGCAGGGGGCGTGGTGCAGGACCGCGTGGTTGACCGCGCCCAGTCCGAGGCCCAGGTGTCCGTGCCGCCGCCGGGCCCCGACCACGATGAGGTCGGCGTCGGCCCCGGCGGCCAGCAGGGCCGTGGCGGGGCCGCCCTGGAGCGCCTGCCGGTGGATCTTGATGCCCGCGGCCTGCGCACCCGGCAGGCTCATCGCGTCCAGCCGCTCCTGAGCGGCGGCCACCGGGTCGGGAGCGCCGGCCAGGAGCGGCCAGGCCTGGACGAGGTCGAGGCGGGCGTCCCAGAGCTGCGCCTCCGCCACGGCGAAGGACGGGGCGTGGCCAGGATGGTCGTCAATACCGAGGCCCAGCACGATCCGGCCGTTGCGGTGTCCCGGTTCCTGGACCGCGCCGGGCACGACGACCACCGGGTACGTGGCCCGTCCGGCCACCCGCAGGCTCACCGAGCCGAGCAGCAGCCCCGCGAAGCCGCCGTGACCACGGCTGCCGAGCACCAGGAGCGGTGCCAGCTGGTGCAGCCCCAGCAGGGCGGGAACGGTGTCCTCGGGGATGATCTGGGTCTGTACCTCGATCTCGGGGTGTCGGGTGGCGGCCCGCCGCAGTGCGTCGGCCACCACGTCGTCGGCCACGGCCCGGATTGACGTGGGGTCGCCTTCGTCCATCTCCGGGAGTTCGTAGCGCTCCCACAGGCAGGCGTAGACCACCAGGAGGCGCACGTCGCGACGCGCGGCCTCGTCCGCGGCCCAGTCCAGCGCGTGCAGGCTTGCGGGGGAGCCGTCGACTGCCGCGACGACACAGGTGATCGACATCTTCATCTCCTGGATGGCTGGTGGTGGAAGTCAGGGAGAACTCGGCTGCTGCGACGCGGCGATGCCCAGCTCGCACGCCCCGCGGGGGCTTGATGCCCCCTCGGGCCCGTAGCCCAGGCGGATCAGCAGTTGCACGTGTCCGTGTCCCCGGCGCGGGTCGCGCAGGGAGGTGCGGAGGTCGGGCCATTCCATCGCCTGGTGCAGCAGGGAACTGCGCAGCTGGTGGGCGGTGGCCAGCAGCAGCACGTACTGCAGGGCCTGACCGGTGCGCAGCCAGTCGACGCGGCTGTCGTGCGCGGTGGACAGGACGGCGATCAGCGGGTGCAGCTCGAAGGGGGCGGCCGGCAGCCGTGCGGCATACCGTTCGGCGGTGAAGTCGCGCACGGGGATGCGCTCGAAGGCGTCCTGGGGCCCGAGTGCCGCGGCCGGGATCCCGTAGGGGCCGGTCTCGGCGCGCAGCAGCCATTGCCGGCTCTCCTGGCTGCGGCTCGGGTCGGCCAGCGTGCGGTGCTCGGCCTCGGCGGTCAGGCCCAGCACCCGCCGCACCTCGGCTTCGGCGGCGACCTCGAACACCGCGCCCTCGACATGGGCGGCTTCGGCGAGCTCCGCGATGATGCCGGTGGGAACGGTGCGGGGGGTGAACGGCAGGCGGCTGCTGTGGCGGCGCCAGATCGCGTCGAAGAGATCCGGGCCGGCCCCGGCGCACGTGCCGCGGCTCTCGGAGAGTCTGACGGTGGCCAGTAGCTGCGGTTCGGAGGGATCGGCCAGCAGACGAACCGCAGGCTCCCAGCCGAGGTGGCGCGCGGCCACCCGCAGATTGAACAGACTGGCGCCGATGGAGACGTGCAGGGCGCGTCCGGAGGGGTCGATCGCCCGGAGCGCGCGCTCGGGAACCGCGCGCACCTCCAGGGTCGCGGTCTCCGGGCGGAGCCGGTAGCGCCAGGGCTGGGTGTTGTGGATGGAGGGCGCGGCCGCGGCCGCGGAGAGCAGCTGTTCCAGTGCTCCGGCGTCGAGCGGGCGGTGTGCGGTGCTGACGTTCATCGCGGCCTCCTCCGGGAGACGTGTTCTCATGTTGCCTGTAGCCCAAGACTGCCCCCTGCGCCGGGCCCGGGGATGGGCCGAACGGTCCCCGCCTTGCGGCCGAACAGCGCAACGCGGTGCGGATCGCGGCGGGAACGATCGGCCGGACAGGGCCTATCGGCCCTGGACCGAGGCCCCGCTCTTGGACCCGTTCGGCCCTGTGCCGGGCCCGCGGAGCCGGGGCAGTCTGGAGCGGACAGGTTCGGCCACCGTGCTGCGCCGCCTCCCGCCTTGTCCCTCTTCCCACCGGAGCGACCCGCCATGAACCAGTCCATCACCGACGCCGAGGTCCAGACCCTGGACGCGCACTGGCGTGCGGCCAACTACCTGGCCGTGGGTCAGATCTACCTGCTGGACAACCCGCTGCTGCGCGAGCCGCTGCGGGCCGAGCACGTCAAGCCACGACTGCTGGGCCATTGGGGTACCTCGCCGGGGCTGAACCTGGTGCACACCCACCTGAACCGGCTGATCCAGGCCCGCGGCCTGGACGCGATCTGCATCTGGGGGCCCGGCCACGGCGGCCCGGCGGTGCTGGCGAACTCCTGGCTGGAGGGCAGCTACACCGGCGCCTACCCGGACATCACCCGCGACGAGGAGGGGATGCGGAAGCTGTTCCGCCAGTTCTCCTTCCCCGGCGGCGTCCCCAGCCACGTCGCACCGGAGACCCCGGGCTCCATCCACGAGGGCGGCGAGCTGGGGTACTCCCTGGCCCACGCCTACGGGGCGGCCTTCGACAACCCCGGCCTGCTGGTGGCCTGTGTGATCGGCGACGGCGAGGCCGAGACCGGCCCGCTGGCCGGCTCCTGGCACGCCAACAAGTTCCTGGACCCGGTCCATGACGGTGCGGTGCTGCCGATCCTGCACCTGAACGGCTACAAGATCGCCAACCCGACCGTGCTGTCCCGCATCCCTGAATCCGAGCTGGACGAGCTGCTGCGCGGCTACGGCCACGAGCCGATCCATGTCACCGGCGACGACCCGATCACCGTGCACCGCGCGATGGCCGACGCCATGGACCGGGCCCACGACGCGATCACCACCGCCCAGCGCGCGGCCCGTGAGGAGGGCGCGACCGAGCGCCCGCGCTGGCCGATGATCGTGCTGCGCACCCCCAAAGGTTGGACCGGACCGGACAAGGTCGACGGTCTCCAGGTCGAGGGCACCTGGCGGGCCCACCAGGTCCCGCTGGACGGGATCCACACCAACCCGGAGCACCTGCGGCAGCTGGAGGCGTGGCTGCGCTCGTACCGCCCCGAAGAGCTGTTCGACGAGCAGGGCCGGCCCCGCGCCGAGGTGCTGTCGCACGTCCCCGAGGGCGAGCGCCGGCTCGGCGCCAACCCGCACGCCAACGGCGGGCTGCTGCTGCGCGATCTGCCGCTGCGCGAGCTGGAGCGCTTCGCCGTCCCGGTCGACAAGCCCGGCGCGACGATGCACGAGCCCACCCGGATCCTCGGCGACCTGCTGGAGCAGGTGATGGCCGACACCGCCGCCCGGCGCGACTTCCGGCTGGTGGGCCCGGACGAGACTGCCTCCAACCGGCTCCAGGCGGTCTACCAGGCCACCGGCAAGGCCTGGCAGGGCGAGGTGCTGCCGGTGGACGAGAACCTGGCCCGCGACGGCCGGGTGGTGGAGGTGCTGTCCGAGCACCTGTGCCAGGGCTGGCTGGAGGGCTACCTGCTGACCGGCCGTCACGGCCTGTTCTCCTGCTACGAGGCGTTCGTGCACATCATTGACTCCATGGTCAACCAGCACATCAAGTGGCTGCGGACGACCCGTCAGATCCCCTGGCGGGCCCCGATCGCCTCGCTGAACTACCTGCTCACCTCGCATGTCTGGCGCCAGGACCACAACGGCTTCTCGCACCAGGACCCCGGCTTCGTGGACCACGTGCTGAACAAGAGCCCCGAGGTGGTCCGGGTCTACTTCCCGCCGGACGCGAACACCCTGCTCAGCGTCGGCGAGCACATCCTGCGCAGCCGCGACTACGTCAACGTGGTGGTGGCCGGGAAGCAGCCCTGCTTCGACTGGCTCTCGCTGGACCAGGCCCGGGTGCACTGCGCCCGCGGCGCCGGGATCTGGGAGTGGGCCGGCACCGAGGACGGCAGTCGCGACCCGGACGTCGTGCTGGCCTGCGCCGGGGACGTGCCCACCCTGGAGGTGATGGCCGCCGCCCAGCTGCTGCGCGAGCACCTGCCGCAGCTCGCGGTACGGGTGGTCAATGTGGTCGACCTGGCCCGGCTGATGCCCGCCGGTGAGCACCCGCACGGGATGAGCGACAAGGAGTACGACTCCCTGTTCACCCCCGACAAGCCGGTGATCTTCGCCTACCACGGCTACCCCTGGCTGATCCACCGGCTGGCCTACCGCCACAGCAACCACGACCAGCTGCATGTGCGCGGCTACAAGGAGTCCGGGACCACCACCACCCCCTTCGACATGGTGGTGCGCAACGACCTGGACCGCTACCGCCTGGTCATGGACGTCATCGACCGGGTCCCCGGGCTGGCGGTGCGCGCGGCCGGGGTGCGTCAGCAGATGGCCGACGTCCGGGCCCGCCACCACGACTGGATCCGCGCCCACGGCACCGACCTGCCCGAGGTCGCCGACTGGACCTGGAACGGCTGACCCGCCGCGACGCCCGATACTCGAATCAGTACCAGCCTGTCCCCCCGAGGAGGGGATTCCCATGCAGAGCGACCCGACGCTGGACACCGCGACCGCGGAGGCCCTGGTCACCGCGGCGACCGCCGCGCCCTCGATCCACAACACCCAGCCTTGGCGGTTCCACCTGGACCGCGACAGCCGCACCGTCGAGGTGCACGCCGCCTGGGAGCGGGCGCTGCCGCTGGCCGATCCCGACGGCCGGGCCCTGCACGTCTCCGTCGGCGCGGCGGTGCTCAACCTCCGGGTCGCGGTGGCCCACCTGGGGTGGGAGCCCGTGCTTCGGCTGCTGCCCACCACCAGCGACCCGGGCCACCTCGCCTCGGTACGCCTGGCCGGACCGCCGCGCACGGCCGCGGACGGCGGCCCCGATCTCTACCCGTCCATCGCGCGCAGGCACAGCAGCCGGCTGCCCTTCACCGGCGAGGAACTGCCCGGCGCCGTCCTGGCCGAGCTGTTCGAGGCCGCCGGCGCCGAGGGGGCGGTGCTGACCAGCCCGGGGCCGGCCGAGTCCGCGCGCCTGCTGTCGCTGACGGCCGACGCCGAACTGCGCCGTACCGCGGCCCGGGACCGGCTCGAGGAGACCCGGTCCTGGCTCAAGGACTCGAACGAGGGTCCCTTCGGCATCCCCTACGCGGCGCTCGGCCCGCGCGACGCGCAGGCGCGCGTGCCGATGCGCGACTTCACCGGACTGGAACGCGGGCGGGCCGTGCCGCCGCCGCAGCGTTTCGAGGACCGTCCCCGCCTGCTGCTGCTCTCCACCGGCGCCGATCACCCGGCCGACTGGCTGCGGGCCGGAATGGCCCTGGAACGCGTCCTGCTGCTGCTGACGGCCCACGGACTGCGGGCGTCGCTGCTGTACCAGGCCCTGGAGTGGCCGGACCTGCGGTGGCTGCTGCGCGACCCCGGGACCTCCGGCGCGGGGAGTCCGCAGATGGTGCTCCGGGTGGGGTACGGGCCCGAGGGCCCCGCCACGCCGCGCCGTCCGGTGCCGGAGGTCCTGGCCGAGTCGCCGCCCGGCCGCCACCCGGCCGCGTCCTCGGCAGGCCCGGGCGATTGACGGCCCGCGGGGGGCGTTCCACGATCGGTACGGGCCAGGTCCCGGCGTCGGCACACCGTCGGCGTCGGTTCTTCGGCGTCGGTCCTTCACAGACGAAAGGAGTCGGTCATGTCGCACCCAGTGATCGTCGGAGCCGATGACGCGGCGAGTACCGGGGCCGCTGTCGACTGGGCCGCCGACGAGGCCGACCTCCGAGGCGCCCGGCTGCACCTGGTCCACGCCCGGCAGGGGGAGCCCGAGGGGCCCGGACCCGAGGACGCCGACCAGGCCCGGCAGAGCGGCGCGCAGATGCTCGACGCCCTGGTCCGTCGGGCGGCGGACCGGCACCCGGAGCTGCGGATCACCAGCGGCGCCGTCGAGGTGCCCCCGCGCGAGGCGCTCACCGCCCTCAGCGCCGAGGCCCAGCTGCTCGTCCTCGGCTCGCGCGGGCGCGGCGGGTTCCCCGCACTGCTGATCGGTTCGACCAGTCTCCACCTGGCCGCGCATGCCGCCTGCCCGGTGGTGGTGGTGCCGGGGAACGCCCCGGAGCCCGGCGCCGGGGTCGCCGTCGGACTGGACGGCCGCCAGGCCGACGACGAGGTGCTGGCCTTCGCCTTCGAGACCGCCCAGCGACGACAGCTTCCGCTGACGGCTGTGCACGCCTGGAGCTACCCGCTGATCAGGCTGTCCGGGCACCCGGCTCCGCCGGTCTACGAGCTCGGCCATGTGGAGGCGGAGGAGGCCCGGCTGGTCGCCGAGCTCCTGGCCGGGTGGCGGGAGAAGTACCCCGGCGTGCCGGTGGCGGAGGACATCGTCCGCTCCGGACCGGCGAAGCGCCTGGTGGCCGTCTCCGGGAGCCGGCAGCTGCTGGTCGTCGGCCGTCGCGGTACCCCGGACGGCCCAGTGGGCCGTCTCGGATCGGTGAGCCAGGCCGTGGTCCAGCACGCGAGGTGTCCGGTCGCGGTGGTCCCGGTCGGCTGATCCCGCCCTGGTCGTCCGCTGTGCGCCGCTGATCGCAAACGGTCGGTCCCAGGCAGGTTGGGGACAAACCGACGAAGGCCGGTCCGGTTCGTGCTGGGATGTCCTGCACGCAGAGTCGGGCGACCACAAGGCGGCAGCACCATGGCGACCACTACCGAGGAGCCCTTCAGAGCTCTGCTGGAGGCAGCTCCCGACGCCATGGTGATCGTGGACGACAGCGGGGTGATCCGGCTGGTCAACGCCCAGACCGAGGCCCTGTTCGGCTACCCCCGGCACGAACTGCTCGGCAGGCCGATCGAGATCCTGGTGCCGCACCGCTTCCGCGCCCAGCACCCCGGCCACCGGTTCGGCTACTCGGTGAACCAGCAGGTCCGCCCGATGGGCGCGGGCCTGGAGCTGTACGGGCTGCGCAAGGACGGCGCGGAGTTCCCGGTGGAGATCAGCCTCAGCCCGCTGGAGACCCCGGACGGGCTGCTGATCTCGGCCGCCGTCCGCGACGTCAGCGAGCGCAAGGCCGCCGAGGAGCGCTTCCGCGGACTTCTGGAAGCCGCCCCCGACGCCATGGTGATCGTGGACGACGCCGGTGTCATCCAGCTCGTCAACGCCCAGACCGAGACGCTGTTCGGCTACGACCGGGAGGAGCTGCTCGGGCGGCGGGTGGAGGTGCTGGTGCCGGCGCGGTTCCACCAGCATCACCCCGCTCACCGGCACGGTTACGTCGACAACCGCCGGGTCCGCCCGATGGGCGCGGGCCTGGAGCTGTACGGGCTGCGCAAGGACGGCGCGGAGTTCCCGGTGGAGATCAGCCTCAGCCCGTTGGAGACCCCCGACGGCACCCTGGTCTCCGCCGCCATCCGGGACGTCAGCGCGCGCAAGCGGACCGAGGACCAGCTGGCCGAGCTCTACGAGCAGCAGCGGCACGTCGCGCTGACCCTGCAGCGGAGCCTGATGGGCTCCCCGCCCCCGCTGCCCGGGATGGACACCTCCAGCCGCTACTTCCCGGCCCGTCAGGGCGCCGGAGTGGGCGGCGACTGGTTCGACCTGATCGCCCTGGGTGGCGGCCGGGTCGGGATCCTGATCGGCGACGTGATGGGCCGCGGCCTGGAGGCAGCCGCCGTGATGGGGCAGCTGCGCTCGGCCTCGCATGCCCTGGCCAAGACCGGTATGCCGCCCTGGCAGCTGATGCGGGCCCTGGACGCGGTGGTCAGCGAACTCCCCGACCAGCTGGTGACCTGCTGCTATCTGGTCCTCGACCCCGACGAGGGCCAGCTGACGGTGTGCTCGGCCGGGCATCTACCGGTTCTGCTCGTCGACCCGGACAGCCGTGTGCGCAGGCTGCCCGTGCCGGTCAGCGTCCCCCTGGGCGTGGGCGAGGTGCCGCACCAGGAGACCAGGCTGCCGGTGCAACCAGGATCGGTCCTGGCCCTCTACACCGACGGACTGGTGGAGACACCCGTCAGCGACATCGAACTGCAGATCGACGCGCTCAGCATCGCCCTGGAGAAGGCGGTGGCGGACACCGGCGGGCTGGAGGCCGCGGCGGACTCCGTACTGGCAGCACTGCTGCCCGACCCGGAGGACTACGCCGACGACGTGACCCTGCTGCTGGCCCGGATCCCGCAGGCGCCGGTCACCGCCGTGTCGGCGACGCTGACCGCTGAGCCGGTCAGCGTCGGCGCGGGACGGCGGTTCCTGCGCAACACCCTGAGGGAATGGGACTGCGAGGAACTCAGCGACACCGCCTGCCTGCTGGCCTCGGAGCTGCTGTCCAACGCGGTCCGGCACGCCTGCGGCCCGCTGCGGCTGCGGCTGCGACAGACGGGGGACGAACTGAGCGTCGAAGTGTGCGACGGCAGCCCTGTGCTGCCCCGCGCCAGGTCCGCGAGCCCGGAGGAGGAGTCGGGCCGCGGACTGGCCCTGGTCGACTGCCTGGCCGCGTCCTGGGGCACGCTGCCCACCGGGGACGGCAAGGCGGTCTGGTTCTCGCTGCCGCTGCGTGCTGGTCAGGCCGGCGGCTCGGCCCCGATGGCGGCGCGTCCGGCCTCCAGCCGGGCGACCGGGATGCGGTAGGGCGAGCAGGAGACGTAGTCCAGGCCGGTCCGGTGGAAGAAGTGCACCGAGGCGGGGTCGCCGCCGTGCTCGCCGCACACCCCGGTCTGCAGGCCCGGACGGGAGGCCCGGCCCTCGCGCACGGCGATCTCGACGAGTCGGCCGACGCCCTCCTGGTCCAGGGTCTCGAACGGGGAGACCCGGAAGACGCCCTGTTCCATGTAGCGGGTGAAGAACGCGGCCTCCACGTCGTCGCGGGAGAAGCCCCAGGTGGTCTGGGTGAGGTCGTTGGTCCCGAAGGAGAAGAACTCGGCGGCCTCGGCGATCCGGCCCGCGGTCAGCGCGGCCCGGGGCAGCTCGATCATCGTGCCGATCGGCAGTTCCATCCCGTTTCCGACCTCGGCCAGCACCCGCTCGATCTCGGTGCGCACCAGGCGCAGCTCCTGGACGGTGTCCACCAGCGGCACCATGATCTCCGCGCGCGGGTCGCCGCCCGCCCGCCGCCTGGCGAGCACCGCCTCGGCCACCGCGCGGACCTGCATGGCGACCAGGCCCGGCACGACCAGGGCCAGGCGCACCCCGCGCAGGCCCAGCATCGGGTTCTCCTCGTGCATCCGGTTCACCGCCTCCAGCAGCCGTTCGTCGTGCGGGTCCACGGCGCGGCCCTCGGCGCGTTGGGTGGCCAGGCGTACCGACAGCTCGGTACGGTCGGGCAGGAACTCCAGGGTGCGCAGATGGCCCATCAGTTCGCGGTGGCAACGGGGCGACAGGGTCGCCAGTTCCTGGAGCGCGACGGTGTTGCGGATGCCCGCGACCACGTCCTCGCCCTGCGCGTCGGACAGGTAGTCCCCGTAGGCGCCGCGCCGCGCCGTCCGGTGGCGGGGTCGCGGGTGAAGGCCACGCCGGTGCCGGAGTCGGGGCCGAGGTTGCCGAAGACCATGGCCTGCACGTTGACGGCGGTGCCCAGGTCGTCCGGGATGCCCTCGCGTCGACGGTAGATCCTGGCCCGCTCCCCGCGCCAGGACTCGAACACCGCCCGCACCGCCCCGGCGAGCTGCTCGGCCGGGTCCTGCGGGAAGTCGCGGCCGGTGTTCTCGCGCACGATGGCGTGGAACGCGGCGGTGAGCCGGCGCAGGTCGTCCGTCCCCAGCTCCAGGTCGGTGGCGGCGCCCGCCTCGGCGCGGGCCAGGTCCAGGGCGGCGTCGAAGAGCGCGCCGTCCACGCCGAGCACGGTGCTGCCGTACATCTGCACCAGCCGCCGGTAGGAGTCCCAGGCTGTGCGCTCCTGGCCGGTGGCCTTTCCCAGGCCCTGCACGGTGTCGTCGTTCAGACCCAGGTCGAGGATGGTGTCCATCATCCCGGGCATCGAGAAGCGCCCGCCCGAGCGCACCGACAGCAGCAGCGGGTCGTCCGGGTCGCCCAGGCGGCGGCCCATCCGCTGCTCCAGGGCGGCGAGGTGGCCGGCGATCTCCTCGGCCAGGCCCTCCGGCTCCTGGCCGGTGACCAGGTAGTAGCGGCAGGCGCGGGTGCTGACCGTGAAACCCGGCGGGACGGGGAGCCCCATCCGGGTCATCTCGGCGAGGTTGGCGCCCTTGCCGCCGAGCCGGTCCGCCTGGTGGCGGTCGCCCTCGGCGAAGTCGGACACATAGCGGGTCATGGCTTCCTCCTGCTGCTGGGACTGCGCGGACGCTGCTGCTCAGTGGTGGTGCGGGGGGTGGACGACGCCGTGGACCCGGTCCGGGCCGAGGTCGATCCTGCGGTCGTCGAAGGTGTAGCGGAGCTGGTCGTGCACGGCGACCACGCCGTCGACACCCCGGCACAGCCGGACCGCGACGGGCACCAGGGTCTGCCGTTCGAGGGTTCCGCGCAGGGTCACCACCCCGTCCCTGACCTCGACCTGGACGTCGGCGGGCGCGATGAGCAGGGTCTGCTCCAGCACCTCGTGGACGATCTCCTGACGGATGGCGCCGTCGGGGCGCAGGAAGACCCGGATGAGATCGCCGCGGCTGACGATGCCGGCCAGTACCCCGGCCGCGTCGATCACCGGCAGGCGCTTGATGTGGTGACGGTCCATCATCCGGGCCGCCTCCACCAGGCTCCACTCGGGCCGGGCGGCGAAGACCGTGGTGGTCATCAGGCCCTCGGCGGTCTCGGCCTCGGCCCGTTTCCGGTCACGCGGCCGCATCCACACGCCGGTCGCGCGGCCCTCGGGGTCCGGTTGCGCGGACTCCTTGCGCAGCAGGTCGGCCTCGGAGATGATCCCGATCGGTCGCTGCTGCGTGTCGACCACGGGGACGGCGCTGACGTCGTTGCGGGCCAGCAGGGCCGCCACGGCCTTGAACGGGGTGTCACGGTGCGCGGTGACCACCTGATGGGTCATCACGTCCTGAACGGTGCGGTGTCGCATGGCGGTTCACTCCTCGTGGGCGTCGGGCAGACGGCGGAGCCTGCGCAGGTAGGGGTCGGGGGCGGGGCGGGGTTCCAGCCGCAGCCGGGCGTCGACGCAGGCGATGCCGGACTTGGAGGCGATCACCGGGTTGAGGTCGACGTCGGTGAGCTGCGGCAGGTCGGATGCCAGCGCGCTGAGCCGGGACAGGAGGTCCTCCAGGGCATCCAGGTCGGCCGGCGGGGCGCCGCGGTAGCCGAACAGCAGCGGCGCCCCGTGCGGGCTGGTGAGCAGGGTGCGGATGTCGGTGGTGGTGAGCGGGGCGAGCCGGGCCGCGCGGTCGTCCAGCAGGTCCACGGCGGTGCCGCCCATGCCGAACAGCACCAGCGGGCCGAAGACCTGGTCCTGGACCATCCCGGCGAACAGCTCCGTGCCGGGGGAGGCCTGCGGCTGGACCACCACGCCGGCCAGCCGGTCGCCGAAGTCGCGGACGAAGCCGCGGTAGGCGTCCCGGACGGCCTCGCGGCCGTGCAGGTTGGTGCGGACCGC
Organism: Streptacidiphilus sp. EB103A; assembly: GCF_041261405.1. NCBI lineage: Bacteria > Bacillati > Actinomycetota > Actinomycetes > Kitasatosporales > Streptomycetaceae > Streptacidiphilus > Streptacidiphilus sp. EB103A. Next base: position 324,058 of record NZ_JBGCAQ010000002.1, read on the forward strand.
GCCCACGTCGCTCTTGTGGACCTGGCCGGGCCAGTAGGCCTTGAGGACCACGCGGTGCTCGTGCCCCAGCGGCGCCAGGGTGCCGGCCGCCTCGACGGTGTCGTGCAGATCGGTCGCCCAGGCGCTGGGGACCAGCGGGAGGCCGTAGCAGTCCAGCAGCCGGGCGGTGGCCACGGGGTCGAGCCAGCCTCCTTCGGGATGCTCGGAGAGGAAGCTGTCCACGACCGCCACGGCCGCCTTGCGGTCGATTCCCTCGGGCCGGGGGACGTCGGCGGAGGGCTGGGCGAGCCAGCGGGCCCGGTCGGTGGCGTGCGCCAGGGCGCGGGCTGCCGACTGCGGGTCGGCGTAGCAGGGGAGCCTGCCGCCGTCCTGGGTGGTCAGGTAGTCGACCGGGGCCCGCTGGTCCAGCCGGACCACCGCGATCGGACGGGTGCGCCGGGCCGGGGTGCTCAGCAGCTCTCGCACCGGGTCGGTGCCCAGGGCGGTCGGGGCCAGGCACAGCAGCACCGCGTCCACCGCGCCGCTGTCGGCCAGCAGGGCGACGGCGGTGGCCAGGGCCTCGGGGCTGACGGCCGCGGTGGTGTCCACCGGGTTCGCGGCACTGGACCCCTGGGGCAGCACGGCGAGCAGCTTGCGGGCCAGCTCGGCGGGCAGCTCCGGCAGGACCAGTCCGGACTCGGAGCAGGCGTCCGCGGCCAGGACGCCGATGCCGCCGGCGTTGGAGACCACGGCGACCTTCCCGGTGCTGCCGGGCAGCGGCTGGGCGTGCAACAGGGCGGCGGTCTCGACGAGTTCGCTGATCCCGGCGGTGGCGGTGATGCCGGCCTGGGCGAACAGGGCCTGCCGGGTCACGGTCGGGGTGGCCGCGGCCGCGGTGTGCGAGGCGGCGCCCCGGCGTCCGGCGGCCGAGCGCCCGGCGTCGACGGTCAGCACCGGAATGGTGCGGGTGACCCGGCGGGCGGTGCGGGCGAAGGCGCGTGGGCTGCCGAAGGACTCCAGGTGCAGGATCGCCAGCTCGGTGCGCCGGTCGTGCTCCCACCACTGGAGCAGGTCGTTTCCGCTGACGTCGTACTTGTCGCCGAGCGAGACGAAGCTGGAGACGCCGATGCCGAGCGCGTTCAGACGTTCCATCAGGGCGATGCCCACCCCGCCGGACTGCACCGCGACCCCGGCGCTGCCAGGGGCGGCCACCACCGCGCCGAACTGGGCGTCCAGCCGTACGGCGGGGTCGGTCTGGGCGATGCCGAGGCAGTTGGGGCCGACCAGGCGCATGCTGTGCCGGCGGCAGGCGTCGAGCAGCTTGCGGGACTGCTGCCGGTCCAGGCCGGAGGTGAGCACGACCAGCGCGCGCACGCCCAGGCGTCCGCAGTCCACGGCCACCTGGGGCACCTGGTCGGCGGGCACGGCCACGACGGCGAGGTCGGGGACGCCGGGAAGCGCGGCCACCGAGGGGTGGCACGGCAGGCCGTCGATGGTTGCGGCATGCGGGTTCACCGCCCACACCGGTCCCTCGAAGTGCCCCGCGCGGATCTTCAGCAGCACGGTGTGCCCCACCGAGCCGGCGCGTTCGGAGACGCCGACCACCGCGATCGAGCGCGGGTGCAGCAGCGGGACCAGGCTGAGGACGTCGGCGCCTGCGGCGCGCTCGTCCAGGGTGGCCAGATAGGTCTCGTCACGCTCGTCCAGGCGCACGACGACGCGTACTTCGGGGCCCTCGACGTGGCGTTCCACGCGCAGGCCGAGATCGTGGAAGACCTGGAGCATCGCCCGGTTCTCGCTCAGCGCCTCGGCCTCGAAGATCCGCACGCCGCGGTCGAGTGCCGCGTGCACCAGGTGCTCGATCAGCAGGGTGCCCACACCGAGGTGATGCCGGCTGTCGGCCACGGCCACGGCGATCTCGGCGACCATCGGCCGTTGGCTGTCCACGTCGTACTCGACCACCCCGAGCAACTCCTCCTCGCCCAGCCCGGCCGCGACGAAGCAGCCCAGCGCGAGGAAGCCGGCGCGGGTGGGCGCGCACAGGCGGTCGGCACACAGTTCCGGGGCGCGCCTGCTCATCGCGAAGAAGCGCATCCGCTGATTGCCCGGCGACATCCGGTTCGCGTGCAGGTCCAGCACGGCAGCGTGGTCGTCGGCCTCCAACGGGCGGATGGTGACCGTGCTCCCGTCGCTGAGCAGCGCGTCCGCGGCTGCGGGCTGTGACAGCGTCCTGACCATGGTGGGACTCCTCTGTGGCGTGGCTTACGGGCGGCGTGGCGTGCGGCTGTGCCGGCACATCTCACTCTCCGCCGGGCCGCCGCCACGGCACAGGGACCGATCGGCCCTACCCCCCTGCCGGTAGCCCCCGATGTCGCGGCCCGTACCGCGCCCGCGTCGCCGGTGACGCCGTCACCCCGCCGGGTGCCGTCCGGCGCGCGATCGGGGCCGTCCGGCCCCATGCCGTACCCCGCCGGCGCGCGCATCGTGAAGTCGAGGACGAGGGACAACGGGAGAGGGCCATGGCAGCGACACGGCACTACGACAGCACCGGGGCGGCGGCCCGCCAGCCGCGTCCCGCCACCGCGCGCATCCCCTGGGACGGACTGCCCCGGCACACCCCGGTCCGGGATCTGATGACCCGCCGGGTCGTCACGGTCGACCCCAGGACCGACCACGCCGGCATGGTCGCCGCGGTGGGCGACCACCACCACGACCTGCTGCCCGTGGTCGACGCCGAGGGCCGGGTGATGGGAATCGTCGCCGCCTCGGACCTGCTCGCCAAGCTCGCCCTGACCGTGCTGCCGCACCAGGGCATGCGGTTCGAGCCCCGCTGGGTCCGCGCGCTGCGCCGCAGGGGCGCCGGGGTCACCGCCGGCGAGCTGATGACCACCCCCGCCTGGACCGTCACCGCGGACACCAGCGCCGCCGAGGCCGCCCTGCTGGCCGTCCGCCACCGGGTCCACCACCTGCCGGTCACCGACGACCGGCGCCGGCTGGTCGGCATGGTCTGCCTCTGCGACCTGCTGGGCGCCGTGCGCCGGGACGACGCCGAGATCCGCTCCGAGGTCCTCTACCTCGCCGTCGCCGCGGACGCCGGAACCGACCGCGCCACCCTGCGGGTGGACTGCGACCACGGCCGGATCCTGCTCGACGCCCACACCACGAAGCGCAGCCAGGCCGGCGCCCTCCTGGACCGCGTCCGCGCCGTCGAGGGCGTCGTCGATGTCGCCGACACGCTGCGCTGGGACATCGACGACCTCGCCGTGCCGAGCCGCCCGCACCACCTCTGACCCACCGACCCAGAAGGAGCGAAGACGCCATGCCCACCCCCCGCAAGGTCCGCGACGTGATGACGACCGACGCCGTCACGGTGACCCGCCAGACCCCCTTCAAGGACGTGGCCGAGGTGCTCAGCCGGCGCCGTATCAGCGCCGTCCCGGTCGTGGACGGGAACGGGCTGATCGTCGGCATCGTCTCCCAGGGCGATCTGCTGCCCAAGGAGGCATACCGGGACCGCCTGCCCAGCCGGCGCGAGGTCCTGCTGCACCTGGAGGAGATCGAGAAGGCGGGCGGCACCACCGCCGGCGACATCATGACCGTCCCCGTCGCGGTGATCGGCCCGCATGCCACGCTCAGCGAGGCGGCCCGGCTGATGGCCCGCCGCCACGTCCACCGGCTGCCCGTCGTGGACGGCCGCGAGCAGCTGCTGGGCATTGTCAGCCGCGGCGACCTGCTCAAGGTGTTCCTCGTCAGCGACGAGCAGCTGAGCGCATCCGTGCTGGCGGAGCTGGCGCAGGCGATGCCGGACACGGACATCGGCGGCCTCACCGTCACCGTCGAGGACGGAAGGGCCGTGATCGGCGGCGTACTGGACGACACCGCGATGGTCCCCGTCCTGGCCCGGGTCGCCCGTGCCGTAGAGGGAGTCGTGGACGTCGACGTGCGCCTGGACCACCCGCACCGGACGGAACCGCCGCCGGACTTCCAGGCGCTGTACTGACTCCGCCGCCGCACCCGGCTGCTCGGCCAGCGGGCCAGGGACCACCGGCCCTGCCGGAAGGTCCCGCACGACCCTGCGCCGACACACCGTCGGCGGCCGAGACTGGTCACAACACACCGGAACCCACACCGGAACCCACGGCGGCCCCAGCCGCAGCCGAGGAGGCGAGACCGATGGCAACGCCCGCAGCCGCACCTGTTCCGTCCCACCCAGCACCCCGCCGATCAGGACTGGCTGTCACACTGGCCCGTCGCCACAACCCGCTGTGGCGACGCACCGACAGCCTGCGCAGCCGACTGCGGGTCCTACTCGTGCTCGCCCTCATCGCCGTCGCGGCCCTCTCGGCCCTGCTCGCCCTCGGCCTCTACCGGAGCGACCGGGCCGCCGCCGCCCGCCACGCGGCCACTCTGCGGCAGACCCAGGCCGTGGCGCTGACCAACGCCGATCAGAGCCACGCGGGTTACGGCGCCAACGTCACCGCCGAAATCCGCTGGACCGGCCCGACCGGCGCGTCGCACCAGTCCCGCGCCGCTGTCGATCCCGGCACCGTGGCCGGAGCCAGGGTCACCGTGTGGCTCGACAGCGCCGACCAGGTGACAGCTCCGCCCGTGAGCGCGGCCGACTCTGTCGGCAGGGCGGTCCTGCTCGGTGGCCTGTCCCTCCTCGGCGGCGGCGTTCTGATGACTGTCGGCGCCTCACTCGCCCGCTCCCGCCTGAACCGTGTCGACCTGCGGAACTGGGACCGGGACTGGCAGGACACCGAACCCACCTGGACCCGGAGAAACTAGCCGGACCGTCGGGCGGTGGACCCCTGACGGTGGATCGGATTCTGTCGGGCTTGTGCGTGCGAACGCTTGACAGGCATGTGCATGCACCGTAGAAATCAGCTGGCGAGAGAGCGCTCTCTTCCGCACGAACAACGCCAACCGGCCCTACGGGCGGGCGTGTTGCGGCTTCACCCGGCCGCAGCTTCGCCATGCCCGCTGCTGGAACCGGGAAGGCGCGAGCCGCGCTGAAGGGAAGGCAACGTGTTCGTCATACCGCGTATCGGCCGGAGAGTCGGCCGCCGAAGCGAACCTCGAAGGCAGGCGTCCAGGACGCCGGCGAGGGGACGCTCGATCCTGGCCACAGCGGCGCTCATCGCCGGATGCCTCTCCGGCGCCGTCGCCACCACGATGGTCGCCGCCCCGGCGGCGCAGGCGGACACCGTGCCGCCGGCGCCGTCGGGCTGGACGACCGTGTTCGGCGACAACTTCGCCGGGGCGGCCGGTTCCGCCCCGTCGTCGGCCAACTGGTTCTACGACATCGGCACCGGCTACGGGACGGGGGAGAGCGAGCAGACCACCAGCTCGACCGCCAACTCCTACCTGGACGGCAACGGCCACCTCGTCCTGAAGGCCATCAACAACGGTGGGACCTGGACCTCCGCACGGCTGGAGAGCACCCGCGAGGACTTCCAGGCCCCGGCGGGCGGCAAACTCGAGATGACCGCCTCGATCCAGCAGCCCAATCCCGCCAACGGCCTGGGCTACTGGCCGGCGTTCTGGGCCCTCGGATCCCCGATGCGGGCCGGCGGCGGCTGGCCCCAGTCCGGCGAGATCGACATGATGGAGGACGTCAACGGCCTGAACCAGGCCTCGCAGACCCTCCACGACTCGGCCAACAGCCCCGGACACGGGCTGATCGCCTGCCCCGGCGCGGGCTCCACCTGCCAGACCGGCTACCACACCTACTCGGTCATCATCGACCGGACCAACACCAGCGCCGAGACCCTGCAGTTCCTGATGGACGGCACGGTGGAGAGTACCGTCACCGAGGCGTCGGTGGGCACCACGGCCTGGCAGCAGGCCATCGACCACGGGTTCTTCATCATCTGGGACCTCGCGATGGGCGGCAACTACCCGGACGGGGTCAACGGCTCCGCGACCCCCACGGCGGCGACGACCTCGGGCGCGGCCATGAGCGTGGGATACGTGGCCGTGTACGAGCAGGGCGGCAACTCCACCCCCACCGGGACTGCCACCGCGACCGGCGCGGTCAAGGGGATCAACAGCCTCTGCCTGGCCAACCAGAACTCCCTCAACACGGAGGGCAACCCGATCACCGTGAGCGGCTGCGACGGCAGCGCGGGCCAGCAGTGGTCGCCGTACAGCGACAACACCTTCCGGGTCCAGGGCGGCTGCCTGGACGTGGTCAGCGCCGGGACGACCAGCGGCACCAACGTCGACTGGTATCCCTGCAACGGAACCGCGGCCCAGGGCTGGACCCACCAGGCCAACGGCGAGCTGCTGAACCCGAGTTCCGGGCTGTGCCTGACCGATCCGGGCGGCAACACCGCCTCCCGGCTCGACATCGAGACCTGCACCGACTCCGCCCAGCAGCAGTGGACGCTGCCCAGCGGCGGCACCGCCAACACGGTGACGGTGACGAGCCCCGGCAGCCAGAGCACGACGGTGGGTACGGCAGCGAGCGTGCAGGTGCACGCGACTGACTCGGCGTCAGGCCAGACGCTGACCTACGCCGCCACCGGACTGCCCGCCGGGCTGTCGATCAACGCCACCTCCGGCCTGATCTCCGGGACCCCGACCGCTGCAGGCACCTCAAACGTGACGGTGACCGCCACCGACAGCACCGGCGCGGTCGGATCGACCGCCTTCAGCTGGGTCGTGAACGCGGCCGGCGGTGGGTGCGGAACGACCAACATCGCGTTGAACAAGACGGCGACGGCGTCCTCGGCGGAGAATGCGGGTACTCCGGCGCAGAATGCGGTGGACGGTAATACCGGTACGCGTTGGTCGAGTGCGTTCTCGGATCCGCAGTGGTTGCAGGTGGATCTGGGTTCGGTTCAGAGTATCTGTCAGGTGGTTCTGAACTGGGAGACGGCGTATGCGACGGCGTTCCAGTTGCAGACTTCCAATGACGGGACGACCTGGTCCACGATCTACTCCACCGTGACCGGTACCGGCGGCGTGCAGACGTTGAACGTCACTGGTTCCGGGCGCTATCTGCGGATGAACGGCACCGCACGCGCCACCCAGTACGGCTACTCCCTGTGGGAACTGCAGGCCTTCGCCGGAACGACGAGCGGGGGTGCGTGCGGGACCACGAACGTCGCGTTGAACAAGACGGCGACGGCGTCCTCGGCGGAGAATGCGGGTACTCCGGCGCAGAATGCGGTGGACGGTAATACCGGTACGCGTTGGTCGAGTGCGTTCTCGGATCCGCAGTGGTTGCAGGTGGATCTGGGTTCGGTTCAGAGTATCTGTCAGGTGGTTCTGAACTGGGAGACGGCGTATGCGACGGCGTTCCAGTTGCAGACTTCCAATGACGGGACGACCTGGTCCACGATCTACTCCACCACGACCGGTACCGGCGGCGTGCAGACGTTGAATGTCACCGGTTCCGGGCGCTATCTGCGGATGAACGGCACCGCACGCGCCACCCAGTACGGCTACTCCCTGTGGGAATTGCAGGCCTTCAGCAGCAGCTGACCACACCGGTGCGGGGTGGGCCGGGCATCCGCTTCCCGGCCCACCCCGCACGTACGCACGCATGCCGCGCCTCGATCCTCGGTCCTCAGTCCGGACGGCTGACCGCGCGCCAGCAGGCGTCGGCGATGTCGTCGAGCTGTGTCTCCGTCAGCTCGACCTCGCCGGCCGCTAGCCGGATGGCCGGGCCGAGGGCGAGCTCGTAGAGCACCTCCAGGGGCAGCTGGAGGATCCGTGCGGAGAAGTCGGGCAGAGCCACCTCGGCCAGCAGCGGGTCGTTCTCGTCGGCGAGGGCCGCCTCGTGGGCGGCGGAGCGGTAGGGGGAGTGCTCGACCTGCAGGAGGAACTGCGCGCGCTCCGGGTCGGCCCGGAGGTGGTGGTAGCAGGCCAGCCACAGCGTGTGGAACCGCTCGTCGATCGCGGCGTCGTGGTTCAGGTCCGCGGTGGCCGCGACGCCGAGTGCGGCCTTCGTCTCGCAGTACGCGGCCAGCACCAGTTCGTCCTTGGACGCGTAGTGCGTGTAAGCGGTCCCGGTGGCCACCCCCGCCTCGCGCGCCACCGCGCTCATCGAGGCGCCGTGGAAGCCGTTGCGGGCGACGAGCGTGCGCAGTGCGCTGCGCACGGCCGCCGCCCGGTCTGTCGGTGCGCGGTCTGTCGGTGCCGCCATCAGGCGACCGTCGGGGTGCGCACGTCGATCGCGATGCCGGTCTCGCGCTCGGACACCTCCCAGAGCTTGGCGACGGCCCGGTCCATCCCGATCCTGCGGAGGACGGGCTTGCGCACCGGTGCGCCGTTGTTGACGAACAGGGGGCCGTAGAACTCGCCGCCCTTCGCGGCGGGGTCGGTGCCGGCGCGCAGTTGAGAGAGTGCGCCGTCGTCGGCGGACATGCCGGTGCGGCGAGTCATGGACAGTGCGAACCGCTGCGTCGCGCCCCCGCCGGAGCCCTCCACGCTGACCGTCTGCAGGTTGGTGTCGGAGAGGCCGGGGTGCGCGATCAGACTGGCCGTGGTCGCGCCGGCCCGCGCCAGCTCGTGCTGCAGGCCCAGACCGAAGTGGAAGTTGGCGAGCTTCGCCTGACCGTAGGCACGCCACGGCCCGTAGCGGCCGTTCAGGTGCGGGTCGGCCACGTCGACGGCGCGGCCCATGTGGTGCGCCGTGCTGGTGACGGTCACGATCCGGGAACCGGAGGTGCGCAGCAGTGCGGGCAGCAGCAGCGCGGTGAGCGTCCAGTGGCCCAGGTGGTCGACGCCGAACTGCATCTCGAAGCCGTCGACGGTCCTGGCCTCGCCGATCGCCATCACTCCGGCGTTGTTGACCAGCAGGTCGAGGCGCTGGTGCGCGGCCAGGATCTCCTGCGCAGCCTGGCGCACCGAAGCCTGCGAGGAGAGATCCAGCGCAACCAGCTCCAGCGAGGCCTTGGGCACACTCGCGCGGATCTCCTCGACCGCGGCGGCGGCCTTCTTCTGGTTGCGCACCGCCATCACCACATGCGCGCCCTTCGCGGCCAGCTCGCGGGCGGTCACCAGCCCGAGCCCCCCGTTGGCACCGGTGACGACGGCCGTCCGGCCGTGCTGGTCGGGAATGTCCGCAGCGGTCCAGCTCATCCCAGCACCTCCGAATGAATGTTCATTCACCCAGAATAGGAAGCCGTCGTCCGGACGGCAAGCCCGACTCCGGCGCGGGTGACCGGGGAAGTGGTCCGTCACGGAGCCAGGGTCCGCGGGCCGCGTGTGGTCGCGGGCTAGGATCGCGCCATGAGTACGTCGGCGGCGCCGCTGGGACGGGGGAGTTGAAGCGGCACCTGGGCGTGTTCGACGCCGTGGTGATCGGCCTGGGGTCGATGATCGGCGCAGGGGTCTTCGCCGCGTTCGCGCCGGCTGCGGCGGTGGCGGGGTCCGGGTTGCTGCCGGGGCTGACGCTGGCCGCGGTTGTCGCGTACTGCAATGCCACCTCCTCCGCCCGGCTGGCTGCCCGCTATCCGCAGTCCGGAGGCACCTATGTCTACGGGCGGGAGCGGCTCGGGGACTTCTGGGGCTACCTGGCGGGCTGGGGGTTCGTGGTCGGCAAGACCGCGTCCTGCGCGGCGATGGCCCTGACCGTCGGTTCCTATGCGTGGCCCGGGCAGGCGCACGCCGTCGCGGTGGCTTCGGTGGTGACGCTGACCGCCGTGAACTACGTCGGTGTGCAGAAGGCGGCATGGCTGACGCGAGGGATCGTCGCGGTCGTCCTGGCGGTGCTGGCCGCGGTGGTCGCCGGCTGCCTGGCCGGAGGCACCGCCGAGGCCGGGCATCTCGATGTGGGGGCGGGTGCCACGTTCGGCGGGGTGCTCCGTGCGGCCGGGCTGCTGTTCTTCGCCTTCGCCGGTTACGCGCGGATCGCCACCCTCGGCGAGGAGGTCCGCGACCCGAAGCGCACCATCCCACGCGCGATCCCGATCGCGCTCGGCATCACCCTGGCCGTGTACTCGGCTGTCGCCGTCGCGGTCCTGGCAGTGCTGGGCCCGGACCACCTCGCCCACAGCACGGCGCCGCTGACCGATGCCGTCCGGGCGGCCGGGGTTCCCGGCCTGGCCCCGGTGGTGCGGGTCGGAGCGGCCCTCGCGGCGCTCGGCTCGCTTCTGGCACTGATCCTCGGTGTCTCACGAACCACGCTGGCGATGGCCCGCGACCGGCACCTGCCGTACGGCCTCGCCGCCGTCCACCCCCGTTTCCAGGTACCGCACCGCGCCGAACTCGCGGTCGGCGCGGTGGTCGCCGTCCTGGCCGCCACCACGGACGTCCGCGGCGCGATCGGCTTCTCCTCGTTCGGCGTGCTGGCCTACTACGCCATCGCCAACGCCTCCGCCTGGACCCTGAGCCCGGCGGAGGGTCGCCCCGCCGGGATCGTGCCCGTTGTCGGCGCGTTCGGCTGCCTGGTCCTGGCCTTCGCCCTGCCACTGGGCTCGGTGCTGTGGGGGAGCGCGGTGCTCGTCCTCGGCGCCGCGGCCTACGCTCTGCGCAGGAGAGTCGATGCCTGTGCCTGATCAGGAAAGGACCCGATCCCCTTGACCGAATACCCGCTGCGCGCGATCGGGCGCGTCGAGTCGGCGCTGGCCGACCGGGCGACCGCACCCCGACAGCCCGACGAGGGCGCCCCCGACGCCTGGCTGGTCTTCGACGACCGCTACGCCGCGGCGCTGGAAGGTCTGACCCCGGGCACGGACGTGCTCCTGCTCACCTGGCTCGACCGCGCCGACCGCGACACGCTCACCGTCCACCCGCGAGGCGATGCGAGCCGGCCGCGTACGGGAGTCTTCGCCACCCGCGCACCCGACCGGCCCAACCCGATCGGCCTGCACACCGTCCACATCCTCGCCGTAGCGGGCACGCGCGTCCACGTTCGCAATCTCGAAGCCCTCGACGCGACCCCGATCCTGGACGTCAAACCCCTCCTCACCCCGGACCGCTGACACCATCGCGCATGTCCGTTGCTAGCGTGCAGCGCATGATCGGAAGCGGACCGGTGCGGCGCATATCCGCTGTGCTCCCGCAGGAGGGGTCGTCACAGCGGGCGTTGATTCTGTCCAGCTTCGTCAACCGAGTCGGCAACGGGCTGTTCAACACCGCTGCGGTGCTCTATTTCACACTGGTCGTGCACCTGCCCGCGACCCAGGTGGGTGCGGGGCTGACCATCGCGGGACTGGTCGGGTTGCTGGCGGGTGTTCCGGCAGGTCACCTGGCGGACCGTCATGGACCTCGCAGCGTCATGCTGGCGACGCTCGGTGTTCAGACCGCGACGATGATCGCGTTCGTCTTCGTTCACACCTGGGCTCTGTTCACATTGGTTGCCACCCTGGACCTGTTGGCCGCCTCGGCGAACAACGCGGCGCGCGGCGCCCTCATCGCCCGTGTCGGGGGCGAGCGCCCTGCGGCGTTCCGGGCAAGGCTGCGCACCTTCGTCAACCTGGGGGTCGTCCTGGGGACCCTCGGCGCCGGTGTCGCCGTCCAGATCGACACCAGGGCCGCCTACACGGCGCTCATCGTCGGCAACGCCGCCAGTTACCTGGGCTGTGCGCTGCTGCTCCTGCGCGTCCCGGAGCACCGGGCACCACCGGTCCCGGCAAAGCGCCGCAGGCTGGAGGCCCTGGCCGACCGGCCGTTCGTGGTATTCGCCGCTCTCGACGGCGCGATGGGTCTGCAGTACCAGGCGGTCTCCCTGCTCCTGCCGATCTGGATCTCCGTCCACACACACGCGCCGCGCTGGACCGTGGCCGCCGTCTATGCGGTCAACTCCGGTGTGTGCGTGCTGTTCCAGACCAGGATCGGCTCCGCGGTGGAGACGACGAGCCAGGGCGGCAGGGCGTTCCGGCGGGCCGGACTGTTCTTCCTGGTCAGCTGTCCGCTGGTGGCACTGACTGCCGACGTTCCGGCCTGGGTCGCTCCGGCTCTGCTGATCGTCGCCGTCGCTGTGCACAGCCTCGGCGAGGTGTGGCAGTCCTCGGCCGGATTCTCGCTCGGCTTCGGTCTGGCACCCGACCACGCCCAGGGCCAGTACCAAGGGCTGCTCGGCCTCGGATTCGACACCGGGCAGGCCCTCGCCCCGGTGATCCTCACCAGCGTCTGCCTCGGCCTGGGACAGGCGGGGTGGCTGCTGCTCGGCGCGTTCCTGGCTGCGCTCGGACTGGCCGGTCCACCCGTGGCCACGTGGGCCGAGCGGACCCGCCCTTGAAAGCTGGTGCTGGAACGGAGGCAACCTTTCTGGGCCGGGCGACCACTGGTGTGTGGGAAGTTCTCTTCGCCGGAGTCTCACGCGGATCACGTGTTCTCCCGAAACAGGTAAGGACTCATTCGTGGAACCCATCTCCCGCCGTCGGCGGCGCATCGCCCTCGTCTCCGCCGTTGCCGTGGCGGCGGCCGGGCTCGTCGCCTACCTGGTCATGGGTGGAAGCCCCGCCCGGGTGGCCGCTGTCGGGCAGGTCACGGTGACAACCGTGGCCTCCGAGCCGGTGGTCGTCCCGTCGACCGCGTCAGAGCGGCAGACGTCAGCGGCGTCCCCGTCTCCGAGGGCGAAGCCGGCGGCGACCACTGCGGCGGCTCGGCCGTCGGCCACGGGCACGGTGCGGACGGGTTCGGCGGCAGCGCCGCTGGCCGGACGGATTCGGCCCGGGGTCGGCTACCAGGGAGTCGCCACCGCCTATGACGCCGGGAACGGCGACGGCGCCTGCCTGTACGGCCCGAGCGCCGACCTCATGATCGCGGCGATGAACTACACCGACTACGAGTCGTCCAAGGCATGCGGTGCGTATGTGCTCGTCCGCACGTCCGGTGGCGCCTCCATTACGCTACGGATCACCAACGAGTGCCCGGCGCCCTGCGCGCCCGGGCAACTCGACCTCAGCACCCAGGCGTTCGCCAAGCTCGCTCCCCTCTCGCGTGGTCGGATCCCCATCACCTGGAGTCTGCTGAGCCCCAGCACATCCGGCACCATCTCGATCCGCTACAAGGCCGGGTCCAGTCGCTATTGGTGCGGCATCCAGGTGATCGGCCACCGGAACCCGGTGGCGCAGCTGGAGGTCCGGACCGGCGGCGGCTGGCTTCAACTGCCACGCACCGACTACAACTACTTCCTTTCCGCCCATGGCAGCGGCTGCGGCGGCGCGATCAGGGTCACCGACATCTACGGAGAGCACGTGGTCGTCGACGGCATCGCACTGCGACCGGACGTCGTGCAACCGACCCGTGTTCAGTTCGGCCAGCACTGACACAGCGGCCCCACAGCTGCGACCGGGCACGGACCTGGCTAGTCTGCTCATGCCGATCGGTGCCCGGACCGGGGCCGGGTGGGCGGTCGAGAGGTGATCATGCGGGTGCGGTTGCTGGGTCCGGTGGAACTGTCCGACGGTGAGGGCGCGACGGTGCCGATCGCCGCGCCCAAACGTCGCGCCGTGCTGGCTGTGCTCGCACTGGAGTTGAACCGGGTGGTGCCCGTCGAGCGGCTGCTCGACCTGATCTGGGACGGCGCGCCGCCGCCACGGGCGCGCACCGCGCTGCAGGGGCACGTGTCCGCACTCCGGCGGCTGCTGGCCGAGACCGGGGCGGAGGAAGGGACCGGTACCGCACCCGGCCTCGCCCTGGTGACCCGGGACCCCGGCTACGCCCTGCTGGGCGCCGACTCGGACGTGGATCTGCACGCATTCCGGTCCCTGTGCGAGCAGGCTGCGGGAACCGAGGACGACCAGGCCGCCGCAGACCTGCTCGGCCGGGCCCTGGACCTGTGGCAGGGTCCTCCGCTCGCCGACCTGTCCAGCAGCGCGCTACGGCACGGCGTGGCCGCACAGCTCGCGGGGTCCCGAATATCCGCCCTGGAGTCCTGGGCCGAACGCAAGTTGAGGCTGGTCCGGGGGCAGGAGGCGGTGACCGCGCTGGAGCAGGCGGTGCGGGAGGACCCGTTCCGCGAGCCGCTGGTCCGGTTGCTCGTTCTCGGCCTCTACCAGGCCGACCGGCAGAGCGACGCCATCGAACTCTTCCACCGCACACGCGAGTTGCTCAGCACCGAGCTCGGCCTGGACCCCGGCGCCCCGCTCCGGGCCGCGTACGAGACGGTGCTGCGCGCCGAACCGGCCACGGCGTCCGTCTCCACGGCCGGCTCCCTCGACACGGCCGGCACCGTGCTGCTCGGTCCGCCGCCGCCCCCGCCGGGACGTCCGTCGGCGCCGGCCCAACTGCCCAGCGAGGGAGCGGGTTTCGTCGGGCGCACCACCGAGATCGGTGCTCTCGAATCGGTCTGCGGCGTCGGCGGTCCCGCGGATCCGGGCCTCGCCCTGGTCGTCGGACCGGCGGGCGTCGGCAAGACCTCGCTCGCGCTGCGCTGGGCGCACCGGAGCGCCCCGGGATTCCCCGACGGCCAGCTCTTCGCGGACCTGCGCGGCTTCTCCGCCGCCCCCCAGGTGGCCACCGCCTCCGTGCTCACCGGGTTCCTGCACGCCCTCGGCGCCCGCGAGGCCGACATTCCGTCGGGACTGGACCAGCGGGTCGCCCTCTACCGGTCGCTGCTCGCCGAGCGGCGGGTGCTCGTGGTCCTCGACAATGTGCGGGCGGTCTCCGACGTGCTGCCGCTGCTTCCCTCGGGAGCCGGCTGCGCCGCCGTGGTGACCAGCAGGAATCTGCTCGGAGGTCTGGTCGCCCGGCAGGGGGCGACGGTGCTGCGGGTGGAGGCGCTGCCTCCGGACGCGTCGCGCGACCTGCTGGCCGGCACCGTCGGCCGGGACCGGGTCGCCGCCGAGGCCGAGGCCACCCGCGAACTCGCCCGTCTGTGCGACGGATTGCCGCTGGCGCTGCGGGTGGCCGGGGCCCGGCTCGCGATGCATCCCAACTGGACGGTCTCCGACCTGGTCGAAGAACTCTCCGACGAGCAGGCCCGGCTGGCCTCGCTCACCACCGACGACGCCGATCTCGGAGTGGAGGCCGCCCTGCAACTGTCGTACCGCGCACTGCCGGGACCGGCCGCCGAGCTGTTCCGACTGCTCGGCCTCCACGCCGGCCCCGACGTGGACCGCCGGACCGCGGCAGCCCTTCTCGGCGGGACGCAGTCCGACGCCCGGCAGGCACTGGCCGCGCTGGCGTCGGCGCATCTCGTGCAGGAGACCACAGCCGGGCGCTTCGCCCGCCACGACCTGGTCCGGCTCTACACCGTGCAGCTCGCGGAGCGGAGCCTGGGCGCCGCCGAGCGGGACAGCGTGCAGAGCCGGCTGCTCGACCACTACCTCGCCGCGACGGCCGCCGCCGCGGAGCGGGTCAGCTCGCAGAAGCACCTCTACCGGCCGGAGACCGCGGAGGCCCGCGAACTCTCTGCCGAGCCCGCTGCCGAGGAGACCGGCGCGGAGGCCTCGGCGATCTGGTTCCGGACCGAGGCGGCGGCGGTGCGGGCGCTGGTGTCCGCCGCCGCGGAGGGGCCGCGGGCCCGACAGGCCTGGCAACTCGCTTGCAACAGCATGCCGCTGTACTTCGGTACGGAGCATGTGGACGACTGGGTGGCCGCCAGCCTCGCCGGGCTGCGCGCCGCGGAGTTCCACGGCGACCTGACCGGCCGGTCCCGGCTGCACGCCGACGTCGGCATGGCCCTGGACGAGCGCGGCGACCATGCGTCCGCACTGCACTACTTGGAGCGTGCGGTGGAGCTGGCGCAGGAGTCCGGCAGCCGTGCCACCCGCTACCTGGCGCTCTTCCGGCTCGCCATCGGGTACATGGGGACCGGCGCACTGGAACGGGCCAGGGAGACCATGGAAGCGGCCCTGAGCGAGGCCCGGGAGCTGGGGGACGTCCCCGCGCAGGCCCAGAACCTCAACAACCTCGGCCATGTGCTCAACCTGCTCGGCCGGCCCGGCGAGGCGCTCGACCGCGCCGAGCAGGCACGGTCGCTGACCGCGGACGCGCCGTCCTCGCACACGCATCTCGCCTCGCTGGTCACCACGGCGGACGCGCTGCACGCGCTCGGCCGGAAGGAGGAGGCGATCGCCTGCGCCAGGGAGGCGGTCAGGCTCGCCCGCGAGTACGGCAACCCGGCCTACGAGGCGCAGGCGCTGCACCTGATCGGGCAGTTCCAGAAGGACCTGGGGCGACCGGACGAGGCAGCGGAGACGTTGCGGCAGTCGCTGGACCTGCTGGCCCCGCTCGGACGTCCCGAGGCCGAGGCCATCAACGCCCTGCTCGCTCCGGACGGCGGGACCGCGCCCGGGGGTCAGCAGGCGATCGACGGCGCCGACGATGCGTGACCGGACCGGCCGGACCGCGCGGGTGAGTCCGACACAGCGGGGAGTCCGGGGTTCGACGGGGGCCCGCAGTGCGGGCAGGGGCGGCACCCGGGCCCACCGGAACCGGCCACGAGCCGGCCGTCGGTGAGCTGGAGAACCTCGCCCCAGCCGCCGCAGAGCGGGCAGCCGTAGTGCGCACGGGCTGAGGGCGGGCATCGTCGGCACACGGCAGCACCTCGATCGGGACGGGTCTCGGAGGGGTCGGTGGTGCGGGGGAGTGCCCGGCCCGCAGGGGGGCCGGGCCGGGCAATTGCGCACGCCGGGAACGGCGGCGCGACGTAAAGTCGGTGACGGTGGGTCAGGTCTAGAACGAGATGTGCGACATGGTCACTCCTCAGGTCTGGTGGGCGGTTCGGGGCAGCAAGCCGGCCGTGGGCCGGCTGGTCAGCTGAGGCCGAGGTCGGCCAGCGCGGTGGTCCAGTCGGTGGCTATCGCGTTCCGGGCCTGGGCGAGGGTGACGGTTCCGGCGCACACGGCCTTCTTGAGCTTGTTCTCGACCGAGTCCTTCCCGCTGGAACTGCCGCCGCTGGCGGCGGAGTGCGGCTCGGGCCACAGGTTCTTGGGGTCCTTCGGGGCGCCGCCCAGTTCGAGGGGGATGAAGTGGTCCTCCTCGTAGTCGGCGGTGGTGGTGTCCGCGTAGCCGTACTCGGCGATCTGAGTGATCTTCAGCGCGGTGGTGTAGGAGGAGGACGGGCGCACCGTGGCGGTCCAGCCGGACACGCAGATGGTGCTGCCGATGGTGCTCTGGGTGACGCTCGGGTTGAGCGCTCCCGGGGTGCAGACCGGGTCGGGCAGCGGGAGGTAGTCCTGCGAGCAGGTGGTGGCCGCGTGGGCGCTGCCGCCGGTGCCGAGGACGAGAACGGCGCCGCTGAGGGCGAGGGCCAGGCCTGACGCGGCGATGCGTCGGCGGGCTGCCTGCATGGTCACTCCATGGGGTAGATCCCGAAACTCCACCGGGATTCCTGTGCCTGACAGGTCGTTAGGCCGCCCCGTCCCCGGGCTTCCTTGGGGACACACCCTGCTGCGCCCCGCTAACGCCGCGCCGACGCGGCGCTAACGCCTGCGGCACCGGCGCCCGCGAGGGCGGCGCGGTGCGCTCGCTGCGGAAACGTGACTGCCCGCCGACGGGGTCGGCGGGCAGTCACGGCGAGGACGGGCTACGGCCCGGCTTCGTTCAGCTGAGGTGCGCGGCAGCGCGGGTGCCGTCGAACTCCTGCCAGGAGCCCGCCTCGTAGATCGCTCAGCCGGTGCTCAGGTCGGCCACCGCGGCCACGTCCGGCACGGTGCGCTTGGATCCGGGTGGCGCCGGTCTTGCCTCCGACCACTCGGTGAACACCGGTTCATTGAGGATCGAGTGGGCTGTGGGTGGAGTGTGTCAGAGTTCGATGCAGTAGTGGACCTGGGTGTCCTGGGTGACGAACCCGGCACTCTCGTAGACTCCGAACTCTTTGCTCGAACTATCGGCGTCGACCCTGAGGCTGGCCCGTCCGTAGCCCTGGTCCTGCGCGGCCCGAAGCGTGTGTGAGATCAGGGCTTCGGTCACGCCGCGCTCCTCGTACGCGGGCCGCGTGGCGATGACCCTGACGTACGCGTCACGGATGCCGGTCGCCACCGTGTCCGCCTCCCACGAGACGACCAGGAGGACCCCGGCCACCGTCCCGGTCTCGACGTCACGGAGCAGAAAGCTCAACTCGGGCCGGAAGTTCGCGTTCACGGCCCAGACCTTCCACTCCTCGGCGCTGAGCTGCGACCTGCTCAAGTCGTCCTGGACGGCCTCGTTGCGGACCGCGCGGAACTCCTCGTCGGTCTCGGCCGTGTAGCCCTCGATCCGCAGGCCGTCGGGGACAGGGGCGTCCGGAATGGCGGTGCCGAGCGGATGCTTCATGTGCCGGCCCCACTTCGTCGCCGTCATGCCTGCCGCACGGTACAGGGCGACGGCCCCGTGAACATGCTCGCCGTAGATGGATTCGACGACCAGTTGGAGCGTGGGGTGGTGCAGTGCGTGCAGCGCCTCGGCGGTCGCCAGCCCGTGCTGCATGAGCTTCGTCCCGAGTCCCTGGCGACGATGGGTGGGGCGGACGGCGCCGGCCGCCTGCACCCGGTGGACGATCTCGGCTGTCGGCTTGTAGTGGACCGCCGAGAAGCCGAGCATCGTCGCGCCGTCGAACACCGCCAGAGTGGACGTCGGGAGGTCGTCGACCGGTGAGTCCAGCTCCTCGGCCGCGTCCTCCGCGGTGTACTGCCCCCAGACGTGGTCCTCCGCGTCGATCGCGTTCAGGAGGTCGGCCATCGCCGCGCCGTCGGACACGGCCATCGGGCGCCATATGAGGTTCTGTGATTCGACAGTCATGATCGCAACCTTATGGAGTCCGGCAAGGGCTGTCTTCCCGATTTAGGGCCTGCGGGACCGTGCTGCACGCGGACACCAACGCGTCCCACAGCGTCGCCCGCAAGGGCCAGGCTGTGGGACAGCGGGGCGTGGGTCACGCGTCCTGTCGTGCATGAGTCCGCCCGCATTTCGGGCCCCGGGGTCAGCCCCAGGGCTGGGCGACGAGCCAGCTGGAGTCGTCGCTCCAGGAGGTGGCGCTGTCCCAGGCGTTGCTGCCGCCGTCACTGGCGAGGTAGACGGTGTAGTTGTAGTGGCGCAGGTACTTGGTGGTGTAGTTGACGGACTGGAACGAGTAGCCCTGGCCGTTGTGGCCGGTCTGCGGGCAGAAGGTGGCGTCCTGGGCGAACAGGGTGCTGTTGTCGGTGCCGACCAGGTAGAGCTGGAAATTGGAGTGGCGCAGGTACTGGCCCGGGTCGTTGGCGGACTCGAACGACAGGCAGGAGCTGTTGGCCAGGCCGGCCCTGACGATCCAGGTGGCGTCGGCCTTGTCGGTGGCCGTGCTGGCGGAGCTGATCGCGGAGATGACGACCTGGCTGTCGGAGTCGTCGTGGCGGACGTAGTCCGAGGTGCAGCACGCTGTCGTGGCGCGCAGGGAGATCCGCGACCCGGGGGTCAGCGTCCCTGCGGCGGCGGTCGAGGTGCTGTAGCCTGCCGCGGTGATATTGGCCTGGACGGCGTTCTCGGTCGCGTCGGAGGGGTAGCCGGAGGTCATGACGCCCTCGTAGAAGGTGCCGGCGGAGCCCTTGCTGTTGTCGCCGCCGATGCCGAGCAGGATCGCCCCCTCCTTGTGCATCGGGTTGTAGCCCGCCGGGCGTGCGCCGCTGTAGGAGGTCGACAGGCTGCCGGACTGGGCGTTGCCGGAGCGGATGGCCCACTGGTTGGGGCCGCCCTTGACGACGGCGGTCAGGAAGCGGCTGCTGACGGTGGGGTTGCCGGCGTTGTAGCCGGCGTTCACGCCGGAGTACAGGCCGTTCTCCAGGTCGGCCATGACCCAGGGGCCGTTGCCGGTGCCGTATCCCCAGACCTTGATGTTGCCGAAGTAGACGGCCTCCATGTGGCCGTTGCCGGTGTTGTTGTTGCTGGTCTCGGCGTTGCCGTAGTCGAAGCAGCAGCCGCCGTTGTAGTGGGTGCCGTCGAAGACGGCGTAGATGCCCTCGGCGGCGTCGCCGGTGGCGATGCCGGAGGTGCTGTCGTCGCGGTAGCCGGTGCCGGCGGCGACGTAGACGCCGTAGGCCTCGTGGCCGCCGACCGTGATCGGCGCCGCGTAGGCGTTGGCGAGGGTGTCGGGTCCGCCGGCTTCGCCGCCGCCGGGGGCCTGGGTGAGGTTGTTGCCCTTGCCCGACTGGTCGTAGACGACGGTGATGACGCAACTCGTGCCGGCGCAGAACGAGTCCTGTGCGGCGGCGTTGGCGTAGCCGCCCGCGCTGAGGACGCCGATGTTCAGCACGGCGCTGTCCGACGAGCGCTTGACCTGGTAGAGCGACCCGTTGTAGGCGGCGTACAGCGCGCGGGTGGTGCTGTGGGCGGCGACGCACGGAGTGCCTCCGGCCGCGTAGATGTCACACGGCCCCTGCGCGGCGGCCTGCGACGTCGAGGCCGTTCCGACGAGGAGGCCGGCGGCGAGGGCCAGCGTCGCCCCCGCGGCCGTCAGTGAGCGCCGGGTCCAGCGCATCCATCCTGGAACGATCATGTGCCAACTCCTTTGTTAGCGTTAACAATTCGCTTGAGGGGACTCCCGTCCGCAACGCGCAGGGAATGCTGCTCGGGCAGCGAGACGGCCTCACTATCGCGGTGGGCTGATGCTGCGTCAAGGATGTGAACCTGGATGTCCGCTGGCTCCTCGATGGCCACAATCAAACAAATCCAAGAGCCGGTTCGCCCATGCTGCAACATATATTGACTTTGTGTCAGCTGTGAGGTTGAGTTCCAGTCGCCTCGCACATGACAGGGCAGCAGCGCCGACCTCGGTCGGCGGCCCTGCTCAGAGGCTCCTCTCGGCATGTCCCCCACCCATGCACACCGAGGACGGAGAGACTCATGCGTTCAGGAATCCCCAGGCGCTTCGGCCGCAGGGCCCGCGGACTGGTAGCCGTGCTGACCGCCGGCGCGGCGGCTCTGGCCGGTGCGCTGCTGCCGATGCCGCAGGCCCAGGCCGAGAGCAACGGCGTCGGCCTGACCCCCGCGCTGGGCTGGAGCAGTTGGAGCTACGTCCGGTACGCGCCGACCGCCGCCGTGATCGACGCCCAGGCCGACGCCATGAAGAGCAGCGGGCTGGCGGCCATCGGCTACCAGTACGTCAACATCGACGACTTCTACTACCAGTGCCCCGGCAGCCAGGGCCCGGCGGTGGACCAGTACGGCCGCTGGGCGACCGACACCACCAAGTTCCCGTCCTCGGGCTCCACCGACGGGATCGCCGTGGTCGCGTCCCATGTGCACGCCGACGGGCTGAAGTTCGGGATCTACGTCACCCCGGGCATCTCCAAGCAGGCCGTCGCCCAGAACACCCCCATCCAGGGCACGAGTTACCACGCGGACGACATCGCCACCACGAGCTCCGAGAGCAACTACAACTGCGGCGGCATGGTCGGGATCGACTACAGCAAGCCCGGCGCGCAGGCGTTCATCAACTCCTGGGCCAACGAGTTCGCCTCCTGGGGCGTCGACTACGTCAAGATCGACGGCGTCGGGACCGGCGACGTCGGCGACGTCACGGCCTGGTCGGCCGCGCTGCAGCAGAGCGGCCGCCCGATCCACCTGGAGCTGTCCAACAACCTCGCCATCGGCAGCGCGGGCACCTGGGCGAAGTACTCCAACGGCTGGCGCACCGGCGGGGACGTCGAGTGCTACTGCGGCTCGAACGGCAGCAGCTTTCCGCTGACGGACTGGGGCAACATCCAGCAGCGCTACGCCCAGGTCGCGGCCTGGCAGCCCTACGGAGGCCCGGGGGCGTTCAACGACTACGACTCGATCGAGGTCGGCAACGGCTCCAACGACGGGCTGACCGCGCCGGAGCGGCAGTCCCAGCTCAGCCTCTGGGCGATGGCCGCCTCCCCGCTGATCCTGGGCACCGACCTGACCCACCTCGACTCCACCGACCTCGGCTACCTCAAGAACACAGCCGTGCTGGCCGTCGACCAGGACGCCATCGACGCCTCCCGGATCGTCAGCAACGGCAACCAGCAGGTGTTCAGCAAGACCGAGTCGGACGGCAGCGTGATCATCGGGCTGTTCAACTACTCCGGCAGCAGCAGCCAGACCGTCAGCGTCAACCTGGCCTCCGTCGGGATCACCGGCTCGCCGACCGCCACCGACCTGTGGACCGGCTCCTCGATCGGCACGATCAGCGGCACCTACAGCGTGAACCTCGGCCCCGGAGCGGTTCAGCTGCTGCGCACCCCGCCCGGCACCAGCACCGCCACCGAGTACGTGAGCACCGCCTCCGGGCGCTGCCTGGACGACCCCAACTCCAACACCACCCCGGGCACCCTCCAGGAGATCTGGGACTGCCACCACGGCCCCAACCAGGAGTGGACCTACTCCGGCGGGACCCTGCGCACGCTCGGCCTGTGCCTGGACGCCTACAACCAGGGCACCACCTCCGGGACCAACGTCGACCTGTACACCTGCAACGGCCAGACCAACCAGCAGTGGAACGTCAACGCCGACGGCACCATCACCGGCGTCCAGTCCGGCCTGTGCCTGGACGTCAAGGGCGGCGGCGCCAGCGCCAACGGCACCGGGGTCGAGCTCTGGACCTGCAACGGCGGCAGCAACCAGAAGTGGACGAAGGCCTGACGTCGACCGGTCGTGGGCGAGCGGACGAGCGTTTGGTCCGCTCGCCCGCCCGGCCGACCGCGCCGACGGGGCCGCCGCTCAGAAGCCAAGTCCTCGGCCCTGGCCGGAAATCACGGGAGCGGACGCGAGCGCGCGCCGCAGGAAGTCGCCCGCGGCGTCCATCGCGGCGTCCGCCTGGTCCAGTCGGCCGGTGCCGGCGAAGCGCTGGAAGACGTGCGGGAGCCCGGGGCCGATCTGGAGGTCGACCGGGACGTCGAAGGCGGCGGCGCGGGCGGCCAGTGCAATCGCGTCGTCGAGGAGTATCTCGTGCGAGCCGACCTGGATGAGCAGCGGGGGCAGGCCGCTGAGGTCGGCCGTGAGGCCGGGGCTGGCCAGGGCGGACCGGGGGTCGGCGGAGCCGAGGTAGTCGGCGGCGGCGTGGACGAGGATGTCCGCGGTGAGGACGAGGTCGTCGTCGGCCCTGCCGGTGACGGAGGCTCCGGCGAGGGTGAGGTCGGTCCAGGGGGAGAAGGCCACCGCAGCCGACGGCAGTGGCAGCCCGGCGTCCCGCGCGGCGATCAGTGCCGCCACCGCGAGCCCGCCGCCCGCCGAGTCGCCCGCGAAGGCGATCCGCGACGGCGACACTCCGTCGTCGAGCAGCGCACGGTAGGCGGCCAGCGCGTCCTCCACCGCCGCAGGGAAGGGGTGCTCGGGCGCCAGCCGGTATCCGACCGAGATGCCGCGCCCTCCCACGCGGGCCGCCAGGCCCACGGCGAGTGCCACCCCGGTCGCGGCGGTGCCGAGCACATAGCCGCCCCCGTGGAAGTACAGGACGACCGGTACCGAGGAGCCGGAGGAATCGAAGGAGCCGGTGTTCGGCCCCTCGACGAGGACGACCGGCACGCCGCCGAGTTCGCCGTCCGTGGTCGTGGTGCCGTCCGGAAGCGGGGTGGACTCCCGCATCGCGTCGAACAGTCGCCGCTGCTCGGTGAGGTCGGTGGCGAGGTCGAGCACGGGCCGGTTGCGCAACATGTGCTGAACGGCTTCGAGCTGTGTCTGAGTCATGCCTTCACGGTGGCGTCACGGCGCCGCCGTGTGAATCGGACGCGGTCCCCTAGGACCAGCCGTCCTAGGCCGAGCCGCCCGGACGCCCCCGAAACGACCGCCTGACATCGCATGATGGGACGCATGGACATGGACCGCCGTCAGCTCGCCGACTTCCTGCGCAAGTCGCGCCACAGGCTGCAGCCCCGCGAGGCCGACCTGCCGCAGGGGCGGCACCGGCGGACGCCGGGGCTGCGCCGGGAGGAGGTCGCGCAGCTCGCCGGGATGTCGGCGGACTACGTGATGCGGCTCGAACAGGCCCGCAGCCCGCAGCCGTCGACGCAGATCCTGGCCGCCCTGGCCCGGGCGCTGCGGCTGACCGAGGACGAGCGGGACCACCTGTACCTGCTGGCGGGATACCCGCCGCCGGTGGGACGGTTGGCCGGGACGCATGTGCGGCCGAGCATGCTGTACCTGCTCGACCACCTGCGGGAGACCCCGGCCCAGCTCGTCGGGGACCTCGGCGACCTGCTGGCGATGAACGCGCTGGCGGAGGCGCTGTTCGGTTGCGTGTGCACGGTCGAGGGGCCGGACCGCAACGTCGTGTGGCGGTGGTTCACCGACCCTGCCGTGCGCGAGGCGTACCCGCCCGAGGAGCACGACCAGCACAGCCGCGAGGCCGTCGCCGATCTGCGCGCGGCCGTCGCCCGCCGGGGCACCGACGAGGTGTCGGCCGCCCTGCTCAGACGGTTGCGCGGAGCGAGCGAGGAGTTCAGCCGGCTCTGGGACGCGCACGAGGTCGGCGTGCGGCGCCGCGGCCGGATGCGGGTACTGCACCCGGAGATCGGGGCGATCGTCTTCGACTCCGAGGTCCTGCTGACCCCGGCCGAGGACCAGCGCCTGTTCGTCTTCACCCCGCCGCCCGGCTCGTCCGGCGTCGACGCGCTGGACCTGCTCGCCCTGCTAGGCCCGGCGACGGCGCACCGCAGCCACAGGTGAGACGGTGTCGGCGACGGCGCGAGCGTGACCAAGCATGGGGCCGGCGATCTGATCTGTGTGCGGAGTGAGGGCTCTCGCGCGGGAACCATAGGTGCCCCCAACAATGCATCAAATCGAACATTGTTGAATATTGACGGATATTAGGGAATTGTCGAACGGCTGCATGTAAACTCTTGCTGATTGTTTCTGGATCTTCTTGCCAAGTACGTACGCCGACTGATTGGCTCTGTTGCCAGCAACTCAAGGTGACGGTGTGTCCGATGAGCGGGGTAGTCGTGGATGCAGTTGCACTAGTTGGCAGCACGACATCAGTAGGGATGTCATCCCGGGCATGCTCGCCGCCGGTGAGCAGATCTGGGGATATCCGGTGCGCGGGCACTGGGAGGACGTCGGCAGGGTCTGGTCGAGCGCTGCGTGGTCTTCCCCGGCGTGCGGGGCGCGGATCAGCTCGGCGGTCGTCCTGGAGAACGGAATGGTCCAAGCAGTGCCGCCCACCCCTCCCGTCGCCGCAGAGGAGGCCGGTCTTGTCCGCTGACCCGCGGAACGATCAGGGGACAGGTCCGCAGCCCAGAACCAGGTGAATCCGCGAGCCGTACGCCGCGCGTTGGAGAAGAGCCGCTGGCACTCGTCCGGCCGGGAGCGGTACATCTCCATGGCTTCGAGCGGTAGTCCAACAGGTCGAACATCGGTCGCGACCAACCGAAACGTTCCAGGGTCCTCCACCGGCCCCGTGCCCTGCGCCACCGGCTGAGTTCCGCCGACTCCCGCCAGTCCCACCCACCCCGTCCCCTTGTTGGAGAGACCGCCATGGACAGCAACTCCGCTCAAGCAGGCACGCGAGGGCGCGGTCTCGTGCTCGCCCTGCTGGCGGCCAGCCACTTCATCCTGATCCTCGACTCGGCGA
The DNA here is from genome assembly GCF_041261405.1 of Streptacidiphilus sp. EB103A. Classification (NCBI taxonomy): domain Bacteria; kingdom Bacillati; phylum Actinomycetota; class Actinomycetes; order Kitasatosporales; family Streptomycetaceae; genus Streptacidiphilus; species Streptacidiphilus sp. EB103A. The sequence continues at coordinate 349,427 of NZ_JBGCAQ010000002.1, forward strand.
TCGTCGGTGTGGCGCTGCCGTCGATCGGTCGGGACCTCGGCTTCGCCGCGCAGGACCTGTCCTGGATACCCAACGCCTACACGCTCCTCTACGGCGGGTTCCTCGTCCTGGGCGGCCGGTTGGGCGACTACCTGGGTCGGCGTCGGCTGTTCACCGGCGGGCTGGTGCTCTTCGCGGCTGCCTCGCTGACCGGGTCCCTGGCCCCGTCGCCAGGCTGGTTGATCGCGGCCCGTGCGCTGCAGGGATTCGCCGCTGCCGTGATCGCCCCAGCGGCGCTGTCCCTGGTGCTGACGGTGTTTCCGGACACCAGCGAGCACGGTGCCGCCGCCCGTAACCGCGCGCTGGCCGTGATGGGGACCATGGCGGCAGCCGGCGGCTCCGTCGGCCTGTTCGCCGGAGGCGTGCTCACCGACCTGCTGGGCTGGCAGTCCGTGTTCTACGTCAATCTTCCGGTCGCCCTCGCCGGCGCCCTGCTCGGCCTGCGCCTGTTGCCCGCCGACCCGCGCGCCGACAGAAGCGGCCGATTCGACCTGACCGGCGCGATCACCATCACCGCCGGCCTGACGCTGCTCGTCTTCGTCCTGGTCAACGCGGGCACCGCCGGATGGACGGCAGGCCGGACCGCCGCCTGGGGCACGCTCAGCGTTGCGCTGATCGCCGCCTTCCTGCTGGTCCAGGCCCGGAGCAGCAGTCCGCTGATCCCCCTGCGCGTGTTCCGCCGCCGCTCGTTGCGGGGGGCCAACGCCGTGGCGGCGCTGATCAACATGGCGGTCTCGCCCATCTACATCGTCCTGAGCCTGTACCTGCAGCAGGTTCTGCACTTCTCCGCGTTCCGCTCCGGGGTGGCAGTGGTGCCCCTGGCTGTGACCAGCACCCTCGTCTCGACCATGTCTGGGCGGCTGATCAACCGCTTCGGCGTGCGTACCTGCTGCACCACCGGCCTGGTGCTCTTCGGCATCGGCGTGGGCTGGATGTCCCGGATCTCCGGCGGCTCCTACCCCGACGAGATCCTGGGCCCGCTGCTGCTGCTCGGTGCCGGCGGCGTGGTCTTCGTCGCCTTCACCGTCGCCGCGACAGCGGGAGCCGACGAGGACGAGGCGGGGCTCGCTTCCGGCGTCCTGGGCACCTCCACCCAGATCGGCGCGGCCGTCGGCCTCGCGGTCCTCACCAACGTGGCCACCCGGGCAACCCGCTCAGCAGCCGCCCAGCACGCGATCACCACAGGGAACCTCACGACGGGCTACCGGGACGCCCTGCTGGCAGCCACCGGCTTCATGGTGCTGGCCGTCGCGGTCTCCCTCACCATGCTGCCCGGCCGGCGCAGCATCCCGGCCACCGCCGTGACCGAAGCCGACCCGGAAACAGCACGGGATCCTCATCGTGGGCAGCGGCTTCGTGGGTCGGGCCATCGCAGCAAGGGTTGAACAGCACGGAAGAACGGCCGTCCTCGCCCCCCGACGACAGCTCATCGCGGCTCCTGAGAACCCGCAGCGGGCCGGCGACCTGCACTCCGCCGTCGCCGCCAACCTCGCAGCCTGCGGCCGCCGACTGGTACTGATCTCCACCGACAACGTCTTCGACGGCTCGTCGGCGGACAACGACGAAGCGTCGCCCGGTGCCCCCACCAACGCCTACGGCCGGGCCAAGGTGGCGGCCGAGCGCACCATTCAGGCTTGCGCGGCCAGTACCGTGCTGCGGGTGCGCCTCGGAGTGCCGGCTATCGGGAGCCCGGTGTGACGAGCCCGGTTTCGTAGGCGGCCACGACGGCTTGGGCCCGGTCGCGCAGGTCGAGCTTGGCCAGGATCCGGCCGACGTAGGTCTTGGTGGTCTGCTCGGCGATGACCAGCGCGCTGCTGATCTCGGTGTTGGACAGGCCGCGGGCGATCAGTCGCAGCACCTCGGTCTCGCGCCGGGTGAGTACGCCGAGCTCGGGCGCGGGAGGCTGGTCCTGGCGTGGCAGCCGGGCGAAGTCGGCGATCAGACGCCGGGTCACCGACGGGGCGAGCAGCGCCTCACCGCCGGCTATCACCCGGACCGCGTGCACCAGTTCGGCGGCGGTGGCGTCCTTGAGCAGGAATCCGCTGGCCCCGGCCCGCAGCGCCTCGTACACGTAGTCGTCCAGGTCGAAGGTGGTGAGCATCAGCACCCGCGGCCGCTGCTGTTCCGCCGCGCCGTACAGGATCTCCCTGGTTGCCTGGAGTCCGTTCATGACCGGCATCCGCACGTCCATGAGCACGATGTCAGGCGACAGTTGACGCGTCCGGGCGACCGCCTCGGCGCCGTCGGCGGCCTGTCCCACGACCTGCAGGTCCGGTTGGGCGGCGAGGACCGCGGCGAAGCCCTCGCGCACCATGGCCTGATCGTCCGCGACCAGGCAGCGCGTAGCACCAGGACCGGCCGCGCTCATGGGGTCTCGCCGAGTGGGAGCAGCGCGGACACCACGAAGCCGCCGGCCGGTGTCGGCCCGACCGAGAGTGACCCGCCGAGCAGCGCGACCCGCTCGTGCATTCCGCTCAGTCCGTGGCCGCGTCCGCGCTCTCGTCCCGGTCGGGCGGCGGCACTGCCCGGGCCGTTGGCGACCCGAAGCCGGACGGCGCGTGCGTCCTGATCCACCGACACCGAGACCGCTGCGCCCGGGGCGTGCCGGCCCGCGTTGGACAGCGACTCCTGCACGATCCGGTACGCGCACACCCCGACGCCGGCGGGCACCCTGCCGAGCTCCGCGGGCACCGACAGTTCGACCTCCACGCCCGCCCGCCGGGCGGCGTCGATGAGCGTCGGCAGTTCGGTCAGCTGCGGCTGCGGCGCGAGCCCGGCCGGCTGGTCCTGGCGCAGCACGTCGAGCAGCCGGCGCATCTCCGTCAGCGCTTCCCGGGCCACCTCGCTCATCGAGCTGAACTCGGCGCGGGCCGGTTCCGTCAGCTCGCCGAGTCGGTAGGGCGCGGTCTCGGCCTGGACCGCGATCAGCGACAGGTGATGGGCCACCACATCGTGCAGTTCCCTGGCGATCCGGGTGCGCTCTTCGAGCACGGCGCGTCGGGCCTGCTCGGTGTCGGTACGGACGGTCTGCGCGGCCAGCGCGCGCTGGGTGCGCAGTCTGGAGCCGACGCTGTCCACCGCGATCGCCACGGCTGTGAAGACCACCGTGGCGGCGGCCGGGCCGTTCAGGTTCGGAATGTCCTTGGCCAGCCACCCGACCCAGGGGATGAGCGTGAGCGACCACATCCACCACACGGCCGCCCGCCGCTGCCGGACCGCCGCCAGGCAGAAGACCCCGAGCATCGCGAGCACCTGCGGCGGACCCCACGGCCAGCCGCCCCACCAGGCGGCGGGCAGCAGCGGCGACAGCAGCAGGACGAACCATCCGACCCGCCAGGCCGCCATCGGGTACGTCACCGCAAGCGGCAGCGGCAGCACCGCCGCGATAGCGAGCACCACCTGCCAGGCACCGGGCGGCGACTGGGCGCCGCCGGAGGCCGCCTGGTTCACGTGGGTCGCATTGACGAAGCACAGCGCCAGCGTCGCCACGCCCAGCGCGGCGTACTCCGCCCGGCGCTGCTGCTGCGAGGGCCGGCGCCATGCCGGGGCCGGATCGGGTCCGGTCAGCACCTGGATGAGGGCGTGCCGGGCCGCCGACGCGATTGCTGACAGCCGTTTCACGGTCACAGCGTAGGCGGCCGGGGCCGCCCGGCCATCACTCCTGAACGGTCATACCCAGGTATGACTTCGCCCGTGCCCGGGGCGGACCGCCCACCGTGGTAGCACCGCGTATCGCGCTCCCCGGTGTGACGACCCGGCGTGGCCCGGCGGGCAGCCTTGAGCCCATCACCGGTCTAGCAGGGAACCGGATCCGGTAGGGGAGGAGCGCGATGAACATCGAGATGACCGGCCTGACCCGGCGCTTCGGCGCGGTCGCGGCGGTGGCCGGGGTGGATCTGCAGGTGGGCCCGGGAGTGTTCGGGCTGTTGGGGCCGAACGGCGCGGGCAAGACCTCGCTGCTGCGGATGACGGCGACGGCGATGTCGCCGTCCTCGGGCGACCTGCGGCTGCTCGGCCGTGATCCGGGCCGTTACGGTCCGCGTCGCGAGATCAGGCGCAGACTCGGCTACCTGCCGCAGAACCCCGGCTACTACCCGGGGTTCACCGTGGCCGAGTACGTCGAGTACTTCGCGCTGCTCAAGGAGGTGCCGCCGGCCCGCATCCGTGTCGCCGTCGCGACCGCGATCGACAGGGTCGAACTCGGCGGCCGGAGGAAGGCCCGGCTGCGCACCCTGTCCGGCGGCATGCTGCGCCGGGTCGGTATCGCGCAGGCCATCGTCAACGAGCCGGAGCTACTGCTGTTCGACGAGCCGACCGCGGGCCTCGACCCGCAGCAGCGCGTGACGTTCCGTGCGCTGCTGCGGGAACTGGGGCAGCGCGCGACCGTGGTGGTGAGCACTCATCTGGTCGAGGACGTCGCGACCGCCTGCGCCCGGGTGGCGTTGATGGACGGGGGCAGGATCGTCTTCCACGGCACGCCGGACGGGCTCGCCGCCCGAGGCGAGGGACAGGACGCCGGGGACACGCCGATCGAGCGCGGGTACAGCGCCGTCCTCGCGCAGGCGCGGTCATGAGCGCGGCGACGACGGCCCCCGCAGCTGCCCGGCTTCGGCCCGCCGGGGCCCGGAGTCTGGTGGTGCTCCGGCTGCTGCGGCTGCTGCGGCTGGAACTGCGCCACAACGCGATGGCGTGGCTGCTGCCGGTGGCGATCGGGCTGTTCTGGCTCACCACGTACCGCAAGGACATGGCCATGCTGCCGCTGTGGAGCCTGCGCGCGGCCGGACTGCAGAGCGGCGCGGTGCTCGACTTCGCCGTCCCGGTGACCGGAGCCGCGGCCTGGATGGGGTCGCGAGAGGCCCGACGCCGGGTCACCGACCAGGTGACGACCACCGCCAGGCCGAGGTGGGCGCGGCTGCTCGCCCCCTGGGCCGCCACCACGATCTGGGCCATGGCGGCCTACCTGGGCTGCGTGGCCGTCCTGTACGGGGTGACGGAGCATCAGGCCCGATGGGGTGGCCCGCTGTGGTGGCCGGCCGCGGTCGGTGCCGCGAGCCTGCCCGCGTTCTCGGCCCTCGGCTTCGCCATCGGCACCTTCCTGCCCAGCCGCTTCACCGCGCCGCTGGCGGCCATCGCCTCGTTCTTCCTCCTCGCGCTGAGCACCCAGCCGATCCACGGCAGCCAGTCCGCCTGGCAGATCTCTCCCGTCGTCACGGGGCCCTGGGACCTGGGCCCGCAGGCGGGTGGTGCGACCTTCTACCCGTTCGTCCCCGACCTGCCCATCGCGCAGGTGATGTTCCTCGCCGGGGTCACCGCCGCGCTGCTCGGTGGACTCGCGCTGCCCGCAGGCTGGGCGCGCCGGTCGGTGCGGGTAGCCGCGGCCGGCCTCACCGGGGCCGGTCTGCTGGCGGCCGGGACAGCGGTGGTGCTGGCCGGGACCGGCACCATGGACGCGCAGGGCATGATCGACATCCCGGCGCTGCACAACGCCGCGGACGATCAGCCGCTCCGGTTCACGCCGGTGTGCAGCGCCACGACGATCCCGGTCTGCCTCAATCCCGCCTACGCCGGTGACCTGCCGGTCGTGACGAACGCCCTGGCGCCCCTGCTCGACCAACTCGCCGGCCTGCCGGGCGTGCCGTCCCGGATCCTCCAGGTGGCCGTGAGCTACCGGCATGACACCGTCAACGGCATCAGCATCCGGCCAGGCGCACCGCAAGTCAGCGGTATGTCGCACGTGTTCCCTCTGGTACTTCCCGATCAGCTGCCGGGGCCTTCCATGACGGTCGAACAGTTGGCAGACAAGATACAGAGCCAGGCGGCTCAGTCGGACGGCCCGAACCTGGTCGCCCGTCTCGTCGACTACCAGCCCGGCGAATCCCAGGCACAGGATGCGGTGGCCAAAGCGCTGCTGTTGGTGGCGGCACAGCAAGCGGTCCCCGCGACCCAGGCAGCATCCACAGGACCGGGCCAACCGGACGCGAACCCGTGGCCGGACGTGACGCCGGGGACTGCGGTCTACGCGGCGGCCGAACGTTTCGCCGCACTGTCGGCCCCCGCGCGGCACGCCTGGCTCGTGCAGCATCTGGCGGCGCTGCGCGCCGGCCGGATCACCCTGGCGCAGATCCCGTGACCGGCGTCCGGCTGGTGCGGCTGTACGCCGTGGGCCGCAGAGTCCCGCTCGCCGTGCTGTCGATCGCGGCCTGCGCCGTCGGACTTCGGCTCACGCTCCTCGGGCACTGGGACGCGTACGGCGCGCTGCAACTGCCGCTGATCTTCGAGGCCGCCGCCGCGGTGAGCATCGCGGCCACCGCGCCGAGCCCGTTCGGCGAGCCGGAACGTGTGGCCGGCCGGTGGCTCCCGTTCCTGCGGATGGCCGTCACGGTCGTGCTGACCGTGACGGCGATCGCCCTGCTGGCCGCTGCCGGGACCGGCGGGCACCTTGCCGGCGGCACGCTGGACGTGCTGCGCAACGTCGCCGGGATCACCGGCATCGGCCTGCTGTGCGCCACAGTTCTGGACGGCGGCGTGTCCTGGACCGGACCGACGGGATATCTGGTCGCGGCTGTGTACGCGCTCTACACCCAGTGGCACCCGCCCGCGCAGACCACCCCGTGGCTCTGGCCGGCCCGTCCGCCGCACGACCTGGGCGGCGCCCTGTGCGCCGGGCTGGTATTCGTCTGCGGGGTCGCGGCCGTCACGCTGCGCGGAGCCCGTGACCGCTGCGGCGATCCCTGACCGGCCTATGCCGACGCCGCATGCCCTTGAGCGTCGCGGTGAGTCGTCGCGGTCCAGGGAGGGGAGTCGCCGGGCACGGCTGTGGCCTCCTTCCACTCCGGAAGGAGGCCACAGCCGTGGGGCCCGGCGAGCCCGCTCAGGCTCGCTGGAGGCCCGCCTGGACGTCCTCGAAGGTCATCACGGGGGTGAAGGTCACCTTGGCTCCGAGCGCCTGGAAGAACGGCTCGGCCACGGAGGGGATGTCGGACGGGTCCTTCAGGTCGAAGACGATGTATCCGGTGCGCAGGCCGTCCTTCGCCCCGAAGTACGCGGCCTCCGGGTTGAGGCCCCCCAGTGCCGACTTCATGATCGTCGGCAGCGAATGGTCCTTGATCGCCTTGTTTGCCAGCTCGGTGTCCATCTGGACCGTCAAGAGCATCCTCATGGCTTCTTCCTCTCGCTCTCCATCTCCGGCCGGTGCGTGGCGCACCGCGCTCACCGTCGATCGTCGTCGCGGTCAGGGACTCCCGCACCCGGGGGCGGCCGGTCGGGGCGGTGGCCGTGGGCGTTCGAAGCGGCTGAGTGGCCCACCGGCTCGCGCAGTGACAGGCTGAGTACGTCAGCCACATACCTGTTCGATTTGGAAGGTGGCGAATTGCCATGGCTGAACATCCGCACGCGGCACTCGTGCGTAAGGGGTACGAAGCGTTCTCGCGGGGCGACATGGACACCCTCAGGACGATCATGACGGCCGACTGCACCCACCACGTCCCCGGGAACCACCGGCTGTCCGGTGACTTCAAGGGTCTGGACGCGGTCCTCGGCTACTACGGCCAGCTGTTCGCGGCGACGAACGGGACGCTCAGGGCCGAGCTGCGCAACCTCTTCGTCGACGGACGGGGCCATGTGATGGCCGTGCACCAGGTCACTGCCGAGCAGGCCGGCAAGAAGCTCGACATGGCGGGCGGCATCGTGTTCCGCATCGTCGGCGAGAAGGTCACCGACCTCGACGAATGCGTGGAGGACATCGCCGCCGCGGACGAGTTCTGGGCCTGAGGTCCTCGATACTGAACGCCCGCGAGGGCTGCGCGTCGGCGTCGCCGGAAATTCGCTGGACGTGTGGGTCCGGCATCGACATCCTGGCCGACGACCTTTGTCGTCCAGTGGTGAGGCCTGCCGACGTGGAGTTCGCCCCCTTTGATCCGAGCTCCGCGTCCGAGGCGGACTATGAAGCCATCACCGAGTTGCGGGCCCGCATGCACGCCGTCGACCGGCCTGGGACCCCGCCGTTGTCCCTGATGGCGACCGTCGAGTTGATGACCTCGGACGACGGAATGGGTCCGCGGACCTTCTGGACGGCTCGCGAGGCCGACTGCCTCCTCGGGTTCGCGACGGTGATGCTGCCGGACCGCGAGAACACGGACATGGCGATGGTCTTCATCGAGGTCGATCTCGACCGTCGTCGCCAGGGGATCGGCACCGCGTTCCTCCGGGCTCTGCTGCCGTCGTTGCAGGTGTCGGGAAGGCCGCGCGTTCTGGCGGTGAACATCACCGGCGGGTCCGACGGCGAGCAGTTCGCTGAGGCGATGGGGCTCGTCTGCACCTATCGGAACCTGTTGCAGACGTTGGAGGTCGAATCCGTTGATCCGGCGTTGTGGGACGTTTCCGTGCCGGACGGGTACCGCCTGTACGGCTGGACGCATGCCGTACCCGAGGAGTTCATCGTCTCGTACGCCGAGGCCCGCAAAGCCATCGCCGACGCCCCGTCCCAGGATCTGGCCTGGGAGGAGACTGACTGGACGCCGCAACGAGTCCGCGATGAAGAAGCCGTGTTCGCCGCGGCCGGGCAGGACTATCGGATCGTCGTCGCCGTCCACGAGCACAGCGGGGAGGTCGTCGGCATAACAGAACTCTTCATCCGGCCCGGCGACCCCGACCATGCTCGGCAGATGGACACCGCAGTGCGGAAGGAGCATCGCGGTCACGGCCTCGGGCGCGCGATCAAGGCGCAGATGATGCGTCGGCTGATGGCGGATCGGCCCGATCTGGCACGGGTGTCGACGACGACTGCGTCGGACAACGTCTACATGGTCGCCGTGAACCACTCGATCGGGTACGCCGATGTTCGGAGCTTGGCGTACTGGGAGACTGCGACCGACGATTTGGTGGCGCGGCTCGGGAGCTGAGCAGCGCCGCCCCAAACGTCGGCGCCGGGTACCAGGCGCGGCACCCCGGGCAGTCGGACCATGTGGGAGTGCTGGCGTTCACCCCCTGGCTGGGGCTGGTCGCTGCCGTGGTGGTGGTCATCGCCTGGGGCGCGTCCCTGCTCCAGCGGGGTCGGTCGCCGTGGCCCGCGTGTGTGACGGCGGCGGGGCTGTACCTCGTCCCGCTCATGGTGTCGTGCATGCTGCTCCCCTGAGTGCGGGGCGGGGGCGGGGCAACGTCCGTAACCTCGTCAGGAACACCTGGAACGCACTGTCACGCTACGACGTCGGCTCCCCGCGGAGCTGCCGGCAGGAGGACCGTTGTGCGCACGGAAACCGACGGCGCCGGGGCAGTCATGGCCCTGGGCGAGCTGTGGCTGGAGTTGCTTTTCGACGATCCGGTCCGTGGTGCCAGGGGTGACGTGATCTGCTCGCCTGCTGGTCTGTGGCTGGCGCTGGCGGCCCTGGAGGCCCGCGTCGAGGGGGCGACGCGCGAGGAGCTGCGGGGAGTCGTCGGCTGGGGCCGTGCGGCTTCCCTTCACCGATGCGGAGGGTGTGACCGATCACGTGCCCACCATGGTCGCGGAAATACCGGTCGAGGACGCCTGGACCCTCGCACTGCCGCACGGCCGGGTCACGGTGGTCGAACTGCGGGCAAGTGCAGGGGACGGGGGTGCAGCGCCCCCCGCACAGCCGGTCAGGGTCCGTTTCGCCCTTGGTGAGGACCGGCAGGTCCCGCCTGCAGAGGTGATATCGGCCTCCTGGGCCCCGGCCGCTCAAGGAAGGGCGATCCGCGGGAGTCGCGGCAGCAGACACCCCGAAGCAGTGCTGCTGGAGCTGCCGCGTCTCCGGCTCTCGGGCGACATCGAGGTGTCGCCCCAACTGGCAGCGCAGCGGGCTGTCCAGCGCTGCCTCGTACGGTTCGACGAGGAAGGCATGACCTCCGAGTTCTCGGCCGATACCGCAGAGGACCGGCGCTGGGCGGGCCGCGACTACCTTGACGGCCCGGGGCAGCTACTGCGGACGGCCCCGGTGCGCCTCGACCGGCCGTTCGCCGTCTCAGTGCTGGACGGCAGTGGCACGATCCCCCTGCTCGCGGGTTACCAGGCGGGCTGGCCGGGGGCGCGTTGATCCTCCAGGTCGACGGTCTGCCGGGGGCCGGGTTCCCCCTCTATCGCGTACAGGTATCCGTCCTTGCTGCCGACGTAGACCACGCCGTCGGCCACGACCGGGGACTCCACCGGGCCGCCCGTCCTCACCTTCCACCGCACACGGCCGTTCTCCGCGCTGACCGCCCACACGTGGCCGTCGTCGCTGCCAAAGTACACCGTGCCGTCGGCCACCACAGGGGAGGAACTGACAGGCCCATCGGTACTGACGTGCCATCTGGTCGCCCCGGTGGTGGCGTTCAGGGCGTACAGGCGGTGGTCCTCGCAGCCGACGTACAGGGTGTTGCCGTGGATCGCGGGCGTGGTGCGGACGCTGTGGAAGTTCGGCGAGCTGGGCCATGCATGCCAGCGGTGTTCGCCGGTGGCGGCGTCGAGGGCGTACACCTCTGGGCCCAGGCTCTCTGCCAGGTACAGGGTGCCGTCGTGGACCAGCGGGGTGACAGGCCACCGGGCGGAGGTGGACTGCTGCCAGCGGAGCTCACCCGTGGCCGGGTCGAAGGCCCGGACGATTCCGCGGTCGTCGACCGCGTACAGGGTGCCGTCGGCGAGCACAGGGGCCGAATCGTTCCAGTGCTTGCGCCGGTACTTCACCCGCCAGCGGCGGCGCCCGGTCGCTGAGTCCACGGTCCGCAGATACCGGCTGCCGTTGACATAGTGGACCAGCCCGTTCGCGACGACGGGTTGCGTGTGGGAGTTCCAGTTCATGAGCCTGCGCCAGCGGGGCCGGCCGTCGGCGGCGTCGAGGGCGAAGAACCTGCCGGAGCCCGCGACATAGACGGTGTCACCGACCACGGTGGGAGAACTCAGGTGTCCGGCGTCGGGGTTGGTCCAGCGGACGGTTCCGTCGGCCGTGTCCACGGCCCACAGGCCCTGGCCGGTGACGTAGACGGTCCCGTCGGCGACATACGGCGCCGAGTACACCGCGCCTCCGGCGTGTACCCGCCACCGCACGGTTCCGGTGCGTACAGTCTCAGTACGCCCGGTTGTGGCCGGTGGGCTCGGGGTGGGCTGCCGGTTCCCCCCGGATGGGCGGCGGCTTCTCCGTCGGCGCTGGTTTCGCTTGATCACAAGGCCCCCTGTGCAGCGTGCTTTCGGTTCGTCAGAGGTCTTCCGGTTCGCCGGAGTCGGACGTCGCAGGCATCCTGCCACCCAGCTGCGCCGCAGCTCTCATGGTGCGGCACCGGGGCACGCCACGGCAGCTGCTTTTCGAACACCGAACCAGTGGGAAACCCGTTGCGATGGCGAGACCGAGGCGGCCCCCGTCAGAGCCAGCCGCGCTGGGCGGCCAGCGTGGCGGCCTGGAAGCGGGTGGAGGCGCCGAGTTCGGTCATCAGCCGGTGGATCCGGCGTTGCGTGGTGCGCTGGCTCCAGCCCTGGGTGCGGGCGATCGCCGCGTCCGTGTTGCCCACGGTGAGCAGGACCAGCAGCGCACGGGTCTCGGCGTCGGGCTGTCCGGAGCGTTCGGCGAGGGGGCTGGTGTCCCGCAGCGGCACGGCGTGCTCCCACTCGGCCTCGAAGAGTGCCTCCAGGGCGGCGAGCATCGGTGAGTGGTGGATGAGGTAGGCCGCCGAGTGGCCGCCGGGGGCGAGGCTGAAAGGGATGATCGCCGCCTGGCTGTCCTGGATCACCAGCTTGAGCGGCAACTCGGTCCGCACCCGCGCCTGTTCGCCGGTTCGTATGCTCGGCAGGATGTCCGCGGTCAGCCGCCCGGGCCAGGCCACCGCGGCCCGGTCGTAGATCACCCGGTGGGTCACTCCGGTGCGCCGGCGCCGTACCTGGTCCTCCAGGTTGCTGCCCGGGCGGTCGATGTACGGGGGCCGGTCGAACGCGCGGACCTGCTGCTGGGAACCGGTGGTGAGCCGGTGCACTGCCGCGCTGATCTCCTTCCAGTCCGTCAGGAGTTCCACCGCGATGTCCGGCCTGCTGATCCGGTGGGCCTCGCGGTGCGTCTCGACGAGCTGCTGCACCAGTGAACGGGCCGCGTCGAGCCGGTGCTCGCGTTCCTGGATCAGGGCGGTGACGGCGATGTCCGGGGCGGCCGCGGTGAAGTGTGGAGGCCGCCCCGCCGACCTGGTCGCCAGGCCGTCCCTGACCAGGCCGGACAGCAGCCGTCCGGTGGTGCTCACCGACAGCGCGCAGGTCTCGGCGAGTGCCGAGGCGGTGCTGCGGGGCAGCCCGACCAGGGCCGTGTAGACGAGTTGTGTTTCCTTGCTGAGTCCCAGGACGTCAAGTTCCATTTTCACTCCGGTCGTTCCTGGCCACCTCCCGCCACTTGGCGCAAGTAGGCCACTGCCGCAACCTTGTGCCACTTGTGCCGCGGTTGAGATCTTCACGTGGAGACAAGGGAGTTGTCCTGTGTCTGCCCCTCCCCGGAAGGTATCCCATGCCGCGTGTCCACCCATCGGGCAGCAGTCTGGTCCGCGTCGCCGTCGTCCTCGCTCTGGCGGTGGCGTCCACCGCGGCCGCGGAGCCCGCGAGCGGTGCGTCCCCGTCGGCGCGTACGCCCCTGGACGCGACCGCTGCCGGGCAGACGGCGCCCGCGCCGGTGAAGGAACGTCAGGGCGTGGTCCCCGGCCAGGTCCTGGTCACTCTCGACCAGGGGACTTCGGTCACCGGCCAGCCGCTGCCGGGCACCCGGCTGGCGGCCCGCACCCCGCACACCAGCAGTCCCGCCCTGGACGCCAAGCTCCGTACGGTGGGCGCCACTTCACTGCATCCGCTGGTGCAGCAGTCGGTCCCCGGCCTGGAGCGCAGCTACGTCGTGCAGACCACCCAGCGGGACTCCGCGGCGGTGGCCCGGGCCCTGCAGGGCACGCCCGGCATCGCCTACGCCGAGCCCGACCGCTATGTGAACACGATGAACACCGGGGCGGTGCCGCTGCCGTCGACGGCGCAGAGCACGTACCCGAAGGCGACGCCCCGCACGCTCGCGACGGCGCCCGGCGCCGTTCCCGCCAATGACGCCCTCACCAATTCCTCGCAGTCCTTCCTCAACGCGGGCGGCGTGGACGCGGTCGGCGCCTTCTCGCTGCTGCAGGGCCGCTACGGTCAGCAGCCCGGCGCCGGCGAGACCATCACCAATGTGTCGATCGGCGACCTCACCGACCAGTCGATGGCCGACGCCGGCGACACCTATGTGCAGGGCAACGGCCCCACGACTGTGCTCCGGGGCGGACAGCGCTACCTCGACCTGCCGTCGATGCCGCTGATCCCGGCCTATGTGGCGAAGGACTCCGGCGGCCTGGACGGCGCCGCCTCCACCGAGGACCAGGACCCCTCCCTGGGCGAGGTCATGCTGGACTTCGGCGTGATGGCGCCGCTGACCCACGACCGGCAGCGCCCCGGTGCGACCGGCAGCGGCTACACGGACCTGCTCGGCATCGCCCCCGGCGCCGACTACCGCCTGGTCGTGCCGGAGCAGCCGACCACCGACCGGATCGCGGGCGCGCTGCTGGCCGCCGCCCGTCAGTCACCGCGGCCCGACGTGATCACCGCCAGCCTCGGCTTCGGCACCGACAGCGAGGGCTTCCCCGGCCGCTACCTGGAGGACGATCCGGTCATCCGCTCGGTCGTCACGTCCATCGTGCGCGCCGGCATCGTGGTGACGATCTCCTCCAACGACGGCACCCGCCTCTACACCCCGGCGTCGGTGGGCCCCGACGGCGGCAGCACCCCGACCGACCTGGCGTCCGACTCCCGCCGGGCCACCGTCATCGACGACGACGCGGAGTCCACCACGCCCTCCCTGGTACCCGACAGCGGCGCCATAGCCGCGGGCGGCAGCACCCTGGACGACACGCTGGCCGCCGGAACCGGCGGTGACGCCAGCACCGCCGAGACCCGGATCAGCGGATTCGGCAGCTTCTCCTCCGGCTTCGGCAGCCGGGTGGACCTCTCGGCGCCCAGCGACAACATCATCGCCTTCGCCCACACGGGCCAGGGCAGCCCGCAGGACGTGAACGTGTCCCTCAACGGAGGTACCTCCGCCGCCGCTCCCGAGATCGCCGCCGCCGCGGCCGTGGTGCTCCAGGCCGGACGGCTCGGCGGCCACCGGCTGACCCCCGGTCAGGTCCGGGACATCCTGGAGCAGACCGGCCGCAGCGTGTCCACCCCGGCGCAGATCGACCGGACCCTGCACGTCGGCCCGCAGATCGACGTCACGGCCGCCGTACAGAAGATGCTCGGCCGGAACACCGGCGCACCCGCGCTGGTCCGGCTGTCCGTGGCCCACCGCGTCACCATCGGCGACCTGGGCGGCGCGTTCCTGGAGACCACCGACCCGAACCGCATCGACCTCGGCGACCGCGCCTCGGGCGGCACCGGCGAGGGCCTGGTCGGTCCGGTCACCTTCGCCGGCGACGTCACCGGCGTGACCGGCCGCGCCCAGTACACCCTCACCGTCGGCTCCAGGGCGTTCCGATCCGGCACGCCCGCGATCCGGGTGACGCCGACCCAACTCCTCACCGCCGCCGGGCTCCCGGTCACCGCCACCGCGGACCGGAACCTCACCGTCAGCTACCGGGTCGTGGTCGACGGCCGCACCCGCGCCACCGCCACCCGTACCCTGGCGATCGGTCCCAGCGACGGCGGCTATGCCGAGGCCGCCGCGCCCAAGGCGCCGGCGACCGTCAGGGCCGGGCAGCCGGTCACCGTGGACTACGACCTGACCGGGGTGGCGAAGACCTCGTCGCCGCAGCTCGTCCTGTCCACCGTCGGTCACTGGAACCCGGTGCTCGCGCCCATCTTCACCGCGGCCTGGCACCAGCCGCTGACCTCCCTCAAGGGCACGGTCACCATTCCGGCCGATGCCTTCGACGGCGGCGGGATCTACGGAATCGGCATCGCCCAGGCCGGCTTCGGCGGCATCCCCACCCGGGTGGTGTACGGGGAGTTCGCGCCGGTCCGGGTGGCCGGCGGCTCCGCGGCGGACCGCCCGGCCGCACCGACCCTCACCGGGGCGAACGGCGTCGAGGGCCACACGGCCGAGGTCACCCGCGCCACCCCGCAGTTCGAACTGCACTACGACGTACGGTCCGTGGCCGGGGCACGCGCCGCCGAGGTGGAGCTCTCCGCGCCGGCCCCCACCCTCCACGGCTCGCTCAACACGTTCACCAACGCCAACGGCACCGCCCTGGACAACGACACGGTGAACAGCCCCTCGGTCGTCCACCGCGTGCTGACCGGACGATCGGGATCGGTCCGACTGGACCCGGTGGCGCTGGGCCTGACCGGTTCCGACAGCTATGGGGTGCGGGTGCTCGCCCTGGACCGCAACGGGCGCGTCGTGGGCCAGGCTTCACCGCTGTCCACACTGGTCTTCGACGACGGACCCGCCCCTGACGGCTCGACGGTGCTGAGCTTCGCCGCAGCCGGGGGCGACTCCGTGGCGGCCCTCACCACCGCCTCCGGCGGCACCGAGGTCCGGCACTACTCGACCGTCACCGGCCACTACGGAGCCGTCATCACCGCGGACCCGGCCGCCGGTTCCGGCTACACGGTGGTCGGCGTCGCGGCCGGCCGGGTCCTGCTGGTGCACCGCACCGTCCCCGGCACCGCGGTACGGGTGGAGACCTGGAACACCGCCACCGACACACTCCTCGGCGCCACCACGCTGCCCGCCGACAACACCTACCTCACCGGACGGGTGGACCCGGTCCACGAGCGGGGCGCGCTGCTGCTGCACGACGCCGCCAAGGCCGACCTCGTGCTGCCGGTCGATCTCGCCGACGCAAGCACCAGCGCCCCCATCCCCGCCGACTCGACCGGCGTACCGGCCGGGAGCTACGGCCTGCTGAGCGTCGACCCCTCCTCGGGCGACGTCCTGCTGGCCAAGGCCGCCGGACCCTTCAACTGCCTCGGCGGCGTCACCGTGGCCCGAGTCGACCTCGCTGCCCGGACGGTGACGGCAGCCGGCTTCACCTCGCAGTGCAGCCACGGCATCGCCTCGGACGGCGCGGGCAGCCTCTACAACCTCTCGGCCACGGAACCCAGCGTGAACATCGTCCCCACCGGTGTCATCAGCTCGATCGACGAGACCACCGGCGCAGCCGGCGCCGGAATCACGGTACGGCTCGGCAAGCCGGCCGGGTTCGCCGTGGACGGCACCCACAAGATCGCCGTGGTCTCCTACGCGACACCGGCGGGCACCGCGTACTTCGGTGCGGGGATGTGGGTCCCGGACAACAACTCCACCGGCCGACTGCTCGTCGTGGACCTGACGACGGGTACGGTGCTCCGTACCCTGACCGGTTTCACCATCGGTGGCCACGGCGGCGCCGACAACGCCATCCAGCTCGATCCGACGACCCGAACCGGCTGGACCTACGGCCCCGGCGACGCACAGATCCAGCAGTTCGGCTACTGATTGACTGACTGTCCGGCCACCGGCCTTCGAGCCGGTGGCCGGACAGCGGTCCTGGTACCGCTCAGCTCGTCCAGGTCTTCAGCTGCGCCGCGACCTCCCGCACCGGCAGCCCGTCCCGCGCGGCCCGGGCGAGCGGGAGGACGGTGTCCAGGCCGGGGCTGACCGGTAGGCTGCACGCGGTCAGGTACGCGGCGGTGACGGTCGCCGCGAACAGCAGGTTGCGGACCTCCAGGCTCGGATTCCGCGCCAGCTCGCACAGCAGCGCCGCCGCCTTGTGGTGCGGTTCGGGGTAGACCTCGTGGTCGAGGATCTCCGCCCGGTGCCGCGCCTCGGCCGCCACCGGCACCCCGTAGTCGACGACCTGCGGGTCGCCGGGGATCTGCTGGGCCACCGCCAGGATCCAGGCCAAGTCGATCTTCAGGTTCACGCGGCGTTCTCCGCAGCGGGACGCTCCGGCAGACCCGGGTACCGGTCCTCGCCGTACTCCGCCTCGAACTGGTCGGCGTAGGCGGCGATGAACGCCTGGGCGCCGGCCATGAACGCCGCGCGGGAGCCGTTCACGTCCTGCTCGATCAGGTCCGCCACGTAGCCCTGAAGACTCAGCCCCCGCCGGGACGCGCGCTCCTCGGCTGCTGCCTTCAGCTGGTCGTCCAGTCTGATGTTCGTCTGCTTCGCCATGCCGCCATCGTAGCTATACATTGATACCAGGCGCTAGCAAGCACCGAAAACTGACGGTGTCAGCACGGCTGGGCTGCGGGGAGTCGGCCCGCGTGGAACGCCTGGGGAGGTGCTCCCATGAAGCCGTGGAACTCGGCCGTCATGTGCGACTGGTCGTAGTAGCCCGTTTCGGCGGCCAGTTGCGCCAAGTTTCGCCGGCCGGGTCGCGCGAGCACACGTCGCACACGCTCAATCCGGGCGAGGTGTTTGGGGGAGAGTCCGACGCCGTCGGCGAAGAGATTGCGCAGGTGGCGTTCGCTGATGGAAAGTCGCTCGGCGAGGGCCCCTACCCGCTCGGGTCGGTGATGGGCGTGCGTCGTCAGGGCCTGGGTCGCTGCGTGGAGGAGGTCGGTTCGCGACAGGTCGCCGGGTGTCTGAGCGGTGAGACGGGCCAGCAGTTCTGCCTGGAGGTGCTTGAGGACGAGCTCGGGGTCGGAGCCGAGATCGGCGAGCTCACATGCCAGGCGGTCGCCGGATTCGCCCCACAGCTCGCCGAGCGGGACGACCCGGTCGGCAAGCTGGCTGACGGGCACCCCCAGGATCGGCCGGGCGCGGCCGGGTCGGATACGGACCCTGACGCAGAACGGCACGTCTTTGCCGGTGTGATACGAGGCGCGGGTGCGTGGTCCGACGGCCAGGAGATCGCTGCGTCGAGCGGTCGTCGTGCGGAACACCAGCACGGTGGCGCTGTCAGGCGCATGAGTGAGGGTCTGCTGATCGGCAGAAGCGATGGCCCGGACGCTGATATCGGCGATCCACGGTCGCAGGGATGCCGACGGAGTCCATGCGCTCTCGTTCCTGGCGTTCACGGCTCTACGATAGGCGGCCCCGGGGCGCGGCGCCCCGAGCACAGCGGTGCCGAAACTTCCTAGAGACTGCGGCCTCGCGTCGGCATCGTGGTCGACATGATCCTGGTTACGGGTGCCAGCGGCACCATCGGCGGAGAAGTAGTCCGGCTCCTGGCAGCGAAGGGCGAGCAGGTCCGTGCCATGATACGGAGCCCGAACCGGGCAGGAGTGCCTGCCGGCGTCGAGGTGGTCCGAGGCGACTTCGACGAACCGTCTTCCCTGGAACAGTCGGTGGGCGGAGCCACGGCGCTGTTCCTGCTGAGCGCGCCCGGGCCGTCGGTTTCGCTTCACGACCAGGCGATGCTCGGCCCGGCTCGAGATGCGGGCGTCAGCAGGGTGGTGAAGGTTTCGTCCATCGGGAGCGGTGAGACCGGCAGTGCCAGAGTCGGGGCCTGGCACCGTCCGGGGGAGCAGGCTGTGCAGGCGAGTGGCATGGCCTGGACGCTACTGCGACCAGCGGAGTTCGCTTCCAACACGCTGAGGTGGGCCGATCCGATTCGTGCGGGCGATCCAGTCCCGAACATGACGGGCGTCGGCACCCTGGGCGTCGTCGACCCGCGTGACGTGGCTGCGGTCGCGGTGGAGACCCTCATCTCGGACGGACACGAAGGCCAGGCCTACACCTTGACCGGCCCTGAGCTGCTGAGCGTCCCCGACCGGGCCGTACGGCTCGGCCAGGTGCTCGGACGCGCGGTCAGGACCGTCGAAGTGCCCCTCGACGTGGCCCGCGAGCAGATGCTTGCGTCCGGCATGAACGCCTCCTTCGTCGATGTCGTCATCGACGGCCTCGAGTTCATCCGGTCAGGACACAGCGCTGTCCTGACCGGTGATGTGGAACGCGTCCTGGGACGCCCGCCCCACGGCTTCGACATCTGGGTGCAAGACCACCGCGATGCCTTCGCCGTCTGACGCGCCGGCGGTGCCCGGAGTCAAGCTCCACGGCGGCGGCGTTCAAGGAATCTGCGCTCGGCCGTGTTCTCCGTGTGGGTGATCGCGGCCTCGTAGGCCAGCGCCGCCTCGGGGCTTCGGCCCAGGCGTCGCAGCAGGTCGGCGCGGATGGCATGGAACACGTGGTAGGCGTCGAGACCGGGGGCGAGGTCGTCGACGAGGGCGAGTGCCCGCTGCGGTCCGTCCACCTCCGCGACGGCGACCGCGCGGTTCAGGGCCACGATCGGGCTGGGGGCGACCACCAGCAATTGGTCGTACAGCCGCAGGATCTGGCCCCAGTCCGTGGCGGCCTCGGTGTGCGCGTCACTGTGCACGGCGTTGATCGCCGCCTGGATCTGATAGGGACCCGGCTGGTTGCGCCGCAGGCATTGCCGGACGATGGCCTGCCCCTCGGCGACGAGGTCGCGATCCCACCGGGTGCGGTCCTGGTCGGCGAGCACCACGAGCTCTCCGTCGGGAGTGGTACGGGCGGCCGTGCGTGACTGGGCGAGCAGCATCAGGGCGAGCAGTCCCAGGGCCTCCGGCTCGTCGGGCATCAGTTCGACGAGGAGTCGTCCCAGTCGGACGGCCTCCGTGACGAGGTCCTCGCGGAGCAGTTGTTCGCCGGATCCTGCCGCGTAGCCCTCGTTGAAGATCAGGTAGACGACGGCGAGTACGGCGCGCAGGCGCTCGGGCAGGTCCGCCTCGTAGGGAACCCGGTAGGGGATCCCGGCTTCGCGGATCTTGCCCTTGGCCCGGACCAGCCGCTGGGCCATCGTTGGTTCGGGCACCAGAAAGGCGCGGGCGATCTCCGCGGTGGTGAGGCCGCCCAGCAGCCGGAGCGTGAGCGCGACCTGGGCGCCGGCGGCGAGCGCCGGGTGGCAGCAGGTGAAGATCAGCCGAAGCCGTTCGTCGCGCACGGGGCCCTCCTCGGCCGGTTCGTCACGGGTGTACAGCAGAGCGGCCTGGTCGTGCCGAGCCTGACGGGAGCTCTCCCGGCGCAGGCGGTCGATCGCCCGGTTGCGCGCGGTGGTGATGATCCACCCTGCCGGGCTCGGGGGAACCCCGGCCTCCCCCCATCGGTCCAGGGCGATGGCGAAGGCGTCCTGGACCGCGTCCTCGGCGAGGTCGATGTCACCGAAGACACGGATCAGGACGGCGATGGACCGGCCGTACTCCTGGCGGAAGACGCGCTCGACGTCCGGGGCGGCCAGGCTCGGCACGCCGGTCATTCAGTTCTCCACTTCACCCTGGAACGGCCGCACCTCGATCGGCAGGGTGGTCGCCCGCGCGGCCTTGCGGCCCCACTCCAGGGCGGCGTCCAGATCGGGCGCGTTGACGATGCAGATCCCACCGAGGCATTCCTTGCCCTCGGCGAACGGGCCGTCGGTCATGAGCACGTCCCCGTCCTTCACCCTGACCACGGTAGCCGTGCTGGGGGAGTGCAGCCCGCCGGCGAACACCCACGCCCCGGCGGCCCGCAGCTCCTGATGGAAGACCTCCAGGTCCCGCATGATCTCCGCCAGGACCTCGGGCGCGGGCAGTTCGTCTCCGACCGGCTGCACGACGCTGAGCAGGTACTGCTTCATGGTGTCCTCCTTGGCTGTTCCGTCGGCGCCTGCCGACCTCTCACCCCCTATACGAACAGCCCGGCCCCGAATCGACACCGCAAGTCGACCTGGTGAGCGGATAATGCGACGGTGACCGCAGACGACCGTTCCCGAGTCAGTGACGCCATGGCGCCTTCCGCTCCGCGGAGGGTGGGGCGGCGGCCCGGCCAGGCGGACACCAAGGCGGTGGTGCTGGCCGCGGCGCGGTCGGAGTTCGCGGCGCACGGGTACGAGAAGGCGAGCATGCGCGGGATCGCGCGGGCGGCCGGGGTGGACCCTGCCCTGCTGCACCACTACTTCGGGACCAAGGACCGGCTGTTCCTCGCAGTGCTGGACTTCCCGGTGGACCCCGGGGCGGTGGTCGAGCAGATCGTCGCCGGGGAGCGCGCCCAGGTCGGGGAGCGGATCGCCCGCTTCGTGCTGACGCTCTGGGAGGACCCGGCGGTGCGCGACCGCCTGCTGGCGCTGCTGCGTAGTGCGGCCGGAAGCGAGGAGGTCGCCGCGATGCTCCGTGGATTCCTGGTCAGGGAGCTGGTGGGGAGGATCGCGGCGGAGCTGGACGTACCCGATCCTGAGCTGCGGGTGGAGCTGGCGGTCTCCCAGATCGTCGGGCTGGCGATGGCGCGCTATGTGATCGCCGCCGAACCGATCGCCTCGGTCCCGGCCGAGGCACTCGTGCCGATGCTGGCCCCCACCATCCAGCGGTACCTGGTCGGCGACTGACGTCCGCGCTGCCTTGACAGCGGCACAGCTGCGGACTGAAACTCAACGCATGATGAATTTGAAGGGCGGCGCCCCCGCGGAGGCCGTCGCCGTCGCCGTGAGCGGCCTGCGGGTGGTCCGCGGTGGCCGTACTGTGCTGCACGACCTGGACCTCCAGGTCCCGGCCGGGTCCGTCACCGGACTGCTCGGCCCCAGCGGCTGCGGCAAGACCACGCTGCTGCGCTCCGTCGTGGGCGTCCAGCGCACCACCGCCGGGTCGGTGACCGTGCTCGGGCAGCCGGCCGGCAGCGCCGCACTGCGCTCCCGGGTCGGCTACGTCACCCAGGCGCCCTCCGTCTACACCGACCTCACCGTCGGCGAGAACCTCCGCTACTTCGCCGACGTCCTCGGCGCGCCCAGGACCGATCCGGCCCGGGTCGCCGAACTGGTCGGCCTCGGCGAGCGCGTCCGCCAGGGCGTCGCCAGCCTCTCCGGCGGGGAGCGGGCCCGGGTCTCGCTTGCCGCCGCCCTGCTGGGCGCCCCCGAACTGCTGATCCTGGACGAGCCCACGGTCGGCCTCGATCCGGTGCTGCGGCAGGACCTCTGGGCCCTGTTCCACCGACTCGCCGCGGCCGGCGCCACCCTGCTGATCAGCAGTCATGTCATGGACGAGGCCAACCGCTGCACCCGGCTGCTGCTCATGCGCGAGGGCCGGCTGCTGGCCGACGAGTCTCCCGGGGCGCTGCTCACCGCCACCGGTACGACGGATGTGGAGTCCGCCTTCCTGCACCTGGTCGGCGCGACCGCGGAGGTGTCGCGATGAGCCTGCACCGCACCCTGGCCACCGCCCGCCGGGTCCTCACCCAGCTCCGCCACGACCCGCGCACGGTCGCGCTGCTCCTGGTGGTCCCCTGCGTCCTGATCGTCCTGCTGAAGTACGTCTTCGACGGCGAACCGCAGGTGTTCGACCGGATCGGCGCGCCGCTGCTCGGCGTCTTCCCGATGATCGTGATGTTCCTGGTCACCAGCGTCGCCACGCTGCGCGAACGCACCAGCGGCACCTTGGAGCGGCTGCTCACCATGCCGCTGGCCAAGGCCGACCTGCTGTTCGGCTACGCCCTCGCCTTCGGCCTGGTCGCCCTGGTCCAGGCCGCGGCTGCCTTCGGCCTCACCATCGGGCTGCTCGGCCTGCACATCGCCGGCCCCTCCTGGCTGCTGTTCACGGTGGCGCTCGCGGACGGCCTGCTCGGCACCGCCCTCGGCCTGCTGGTCTCGGCCTTCGCCGCCACCGAATTCCAGGCCGTGCAGTTCCTCCCCGCCTTCCTGCTGCCGCAACTCCTGCTCTGCGGGCTCTTCGCCGCACGCGACTCGATGAACGCGGTGCTCCACGCGATCTCCGACGCGCTGCCCATGTCCTACGCCGTGGACGCGATGACCAGGCTGACCACCGAGACCGGCGTCGGCGCGGCGGTGCTCGTGGACCTCGCCGTGGTCGCGGGCTGCGTCCTGCTGGCCCTCGCCCTCGGCGCGGCCACCCTGCGCCGGCGCACCGGCTGACCGCCGGCCAGTCCACGATGCCGGGTGCGCCGTGACATGACAGAAATTGGTCTAGACAGTCATCCGTCACATCACCGACGATGCATGGCAGGCACACAGCAACAGCGACAACGGAGGGCCATCAGGGCTGTACGGATCCAGGGCGTCATGGTCCCGCCCGCTCAGGCACGCTTTGTCCAGGAAGGGATGGCCATGCGTTTCGCCAAGAAGCTCGCCTCTGCCCTGGGACTCGTCCTCACTGCGGTCACGACCGTGGCGGGAACCTCCTCCCTCGGCTACGCAAGCGTGCCGACGGCATCAGCCACCAGCCACGCGGGCACGACAATTCAGGCCAGCGGGCTGCTGCGGCCGCAGACCCCGCCCGACTCGGCGTGCGGTGGAGCGGGCGACTACGGCTGGTTCGGAATCGCGCCCGGCAGCCCAGCCGACGGCGGGGTGGCCAACGACCTGTGGCTCGACTCCAAGAACGGGGTCCAGAACACGCCGGTGTGGCTGTGGACCGGGAACGGCGGCAATGCCCAGCAGTGGTGCATAGCGCCAGCCGTTGGTTCCTCGGCCTACGCACAGATGTTCTGGGTCTTCGCCCACTACGGCACAAGCCCGTCCTGCTTGGACGTCACCAACGGCGACAACACTCACTATGCGTCCGGTACCCGAGTGCAGGCCTACACCTGCTACGGATCTCCCGGCGGCGGCAGGGCCGCCAACCAGCTGTGGTACATCTGCGCACGCGACCAGACGCGTACGTTCAGTCTGGAACCGGCATTCGCACCTCTGTCATCGGAATGGCTGGATGTGTGGGGAGGCCCCGGCTCGAAGGCGTTCGTACAGGGCAACCCCCTCCAGATCTGGCCGGGCAATGGTGCTGACAACCAGAGGTTCACCGCGTTCACGTCGCCCGGCAGTCAGTCGAGCCCCGTGCCGTACTCCCAAGGGATTGCCGGATGCTGACCCCGGGCACTCAACGGGCGGGCCGCGTTGTGCTCGGCGGGGGAGTACTGGACACTCGGTAGGGTGGATTCGGAGCGCAACAAGGCGGTCGTTCGCGAGTTCGATGAGCTGGGCAATGGTGGCGGCGATTTGGGCCGACTGGATGCATTGTGTACGCCCGACATGGTCAATCATGCCTTGGCGCCCGGCATGCCGGCTGGGATTGAGGGCACGCGGCAGTTCCTGCTACGGGCCCGCCGTGACCGGCATCCGGCCCGTTGGGTGGAGTCGCACATCGTCGCGGAGGGCGACCTGGTCGTCCAGTTCGGCGTGCGAGAGCACGAGTGGCCCGGCGGAACGTTCCGAGGCTTCGACGTGCCGGGCGGAACCTACCGCAGAGACGTCGCCTTCGCCTACCGGCTGGTCGACGGACGGATTGCTGAACGCTGGGCGGTACGTGACGACTTGGCGATGCTGCTGGAGCTCGGTGCGCTGAAGCCTCCGTCGCACTGAGCGCCGGTCGGCGCCGCCTCCGGCCCCCGCCGCAGCAGAGCGCCATCTTGGCCATCTGGAGCGCAGGCGGGGCAGTCGGGTCAGCTGTCCGTGCACGAGGGCCAGCGGTCTGCCGCCCACTCCGGCCAGTCCTGCCAGCCGGCCGGCGGGGTGGGATTCTCGCCGCCGGCGAGTTTCAGCAGCACGTGCCTGCACCCTGGCCGAAGGCGATCCTGCGAGTCGAAGATGCCCGGGGTCAGCCGGCTCGCAGGACGGAGTGGAGGGCTTCGTCGATCGTGGGGTGGCTGAAGGTGAAGCCGGCCTTGAGCAGGGCGGACGGGACGACTCGGGCGCTGCAGGTGATGCCGGAGGCGAATTCGCCGAGTACCGCCCGGAGGGCGAAGGCGGGGACGGGGGCGATGGCCGGGCGGTGCAGGGCGCGGCCCATGGCGCTGGTGATCTCACGGTTCGTCAGCGGTTCGGGGGCGGTGAAGTTGACCGGGCCGGAGAGGTCCTGGTCGTCGATCGCGAAGCGCAGGGCTGCGATGTGGTCGGTGAGCGAGATGAACGGCCAGTACTGGTCGCCGGAGCCCAGCCGGCCGCCCAGGCCGAGGCGGAAGAGCGGGATGAGCTTTCCGAAGGCGCCGCCCTTGGCGGAGACCACCAGGCCGGTGCGCGGGTGCACCACCCGGATGCCGGCGTGCCGGGCGGGGTCGGCGGCGGCCTCCCAGTCGACGCAGACGCCGGCCAGGAAGTCCTGGCCGGCCGGCGTGCTCTCGTCGATGCGCTCGTCCCCGGTGTCGCCGTAGTAGCCGGTCGCGGAGGCGGATATCAGGGCGCGGGGCGGGGTGTCGGAGTCGGCGCAGGCCCGTGCGATGGTCTGCGTCCCGAAGACCCGGCTGCGGCGGATCTCCTGCTTGTAGGCCGTACTCCAGCGCTTGTCCCCGACGCCCACGCCGGCGAGGTGCACGACGGCGTCGACGCCGTCCAGGGCGCCGGGCCGGACGCGGCCCGCGGCCGGGTCCCACGGCGCCGACTCGCTGCCGTCCCCGCCGACCGGCGCCGACCCGTCGCGGACCAGGCGTACCACCTGGTGGCCGTCGGCGAGCAGCGAGCGGGTGAGGGCGGAGCCGATGAGTCCAGTGGAGCCGGTGATCGCGACGCGCATGACGTCCTCCAAGCAGGCATATTCAAATTTGAACCAGGGCGACTCTACCCTGCCTTGTTCCAATTTGAACCATGGGTTGCCGTGTGACCTGGGTCATCACCTGCGTTCACACCGTGGCCTGGTCGAACTGCTCCCACTGTCCGATGCTCGTGCGGTTGGCGATCAGCGGGTTGGCACCGGCGTTGTCGGCGGTGACGTACTTGCCGTTGATCTGGGCGAGCAGGCTGATCGTGCCGTTGGAGTTGGTGGTCAGTCTGAAGGTCTCCCAGGCGCCGATCGAGGTGCGGTTGGCGATCAGCGGGTTGGCGCCCGCGTTCTCCGCGGTGACGTACTTGCCGTTGATACGGGCGCGCAGCGCGATGTTGCCGTTGCCCGCGTCGACCACGTCGAACTGCTCCCAGGGGCCGACGGCGGTGCGGTTGGCGATGAGGGCGCTTGCGCCGGCGTTCTCCGCAGTCACGTAGTCGTTGTTGGCCCTGGCGCGCAGGGAGACCGTCCTGAGCGCGGGCGCGGTGGCGACGACCGGCTGGGTGGGGCGGGTGGCGGTGAGCGCGATCTGGCCCTTGAGCATCCGGCCGCCGTCGCCGGTCAGGCGCAGGTAGTAGTCGGAGGAGCACGCGGTGCCGTCCTCGTCGAGGGCGAGGAAGCCGGAGTTGGTCGGTGTCCAGGCCTGGGACTCGGCGGTCTTTGCGATCTGGTTGCCCTCGTTGTACTCGTCGAACATGGAGATGTAGATGCCCTGGGCGCCGACCCGGACCATGTTGTAGAACTGCCGCCACATGAAGTCGCCGTGGGCGCGCTGCTTGGCCGAGACGTCGCCCGGCAGCACGCAGGGCTGGTAGTCGACGCCGTTGGCGTTGCAGTCCGCCTGGTCGGGAACGTTGACGTTCTGGTAGACCGAGTCGGAGTCGGCGGCGTTGCTGATCGCGCCGACCATCCACGGGGAGAGCATGTTGAACGCGTGGTAGACCCCGGAGAAGCCGGCTCGCGAACCGTTCACGCCGGTACGCCACTCGCGCGGTACCCCGCCGATGACGTAACAGCCCTGGCCCTTGAACCAGTTGACGACGTCCAGGCAGGTGGCCGCGTCCCAGGGGTGGTTGGCGTCGTTGAAGCCGAAGCCCCAGATGCACACCACCGGCTTGCCGTTCTGCGTCGCGTAGGCGCTGGACGCGGTGTGGGCCTTCATCTTGTTGGTCCAGTCGGCCTTCATCTCCGACTGCATGTTCGTCCAGCCGGTGGCGTCGTACATGATGTAGAACTTGCGGCCGTGCGACTCCGCCGCGCTCCTGACCTTGGTGGCCATCGCGTCCCGGGTCGGACCCTCGCTGCCGTTGGGGTTGAACCGCTGCAGCGCCGCGGTGTCGATGCCGTTCTGCTGCATCCACAGGAAGTGGGTGTCCACGGTCTGCTGGTCGTAGGAGGAGAACAGGGTGGCAGGCTGGCCGTTGCCCAGTGCGGCGTAACCGGTCTGGTACGTCTTCGTGTACTCCCGGTTGTCCGGCCAGCACTTGATGCCGGTGTTCGACGGGGACGGCGCCTTGCTGGAGTCGGGGCTCCAGTGCCACCAGGCGTTGATGGGGGCGCCGTCACCGATGGCGGCGAACCAGCCCTGGTAGCCGACGGTGACCTTGCCGACGACGTCTCCGACGGCGCTGGCCGACGCACGGGTCGTGCCGGCCGAGGCGGCCTTGACGATTCCGAACGCGCCGGCCGCAGCGGCAGCGGTGCCGCCGAGCGCCGTGGTGAGGAGCTTGCGGCGCGACCAGATCTGCCTGCGGTGGTTCACTGACATGGGGTGGTTCTCCGTGGGGGAGGGAGGGCCGATGGGGGACTGCGCCGGATATCTCGAACGGGCGCTCGCTCGCAGTCGAGGGAATTCAACGGCTGCGGCTGACGGCGGGTCAAGGCGCATTGGGCGGATGTGGGATACAGCTCGACCGGCCTGATTTCTGTTATCAGCGACAGCGGAAATGACCCCGTGCGACGGCGACGGCGAGCGACGTGTTCGAGGCTCTGCGGCATGAGATCGCTTCTCAGGGACATTTCGGAATAGTCACAGGCCGCCTTCAGTATTCCCATGCAATCGGGAGGCAGGCTTTGTGCAGGTGCCTGAAATGAAGGAGCGCCACCATGAACGCATACGATCCAGCAAACCCCCACCAGGACGAGCCGACCCCGGCGGCCACCGCTGAGCCGGGGCGCGGGCCCAAGGGCGTGCGGCGCCTGCTGTCGAACAAGAAGAAGAGCGTCTGGGTCGCGGCTGCCGGGCTGACCTGCGCCGCGGTGATCGGCGCTTCGGTCGGTCTCTCCTCGTCGCCCTCCTCGTCTCCCTCGGCGACAGCCGGGTCGAGCGCGGCCGCAAGCAGCTCCGCCGGCGGCAAGGCGGCGGGCGGCGGGGGCTCCAACGCCCGGTCCGGACCCGCCGCAGGGGGATCGTCCGGCACCGTCGGCAGCGTGTCCACGTCGGGCTTCACCCTGACGACGGCAGCGGGTCAGAAGGTGACCGTCAACGAGGCGTCCACCACGACCTACCTCAACGGGACGAGTACGACCACGGCGAGTTCCGTGACGGCGGGCGAGAACGTCCTCGTCCTCGGGACGGCCAACGGGACCACCATCACCGCCACCCAGGTCACCCTGGAACCGGCCGGCAGCGGCGGATCCGCGGCGTCCTCGGCCGCCGGGGTGGTCCCCTTCCAGCGGGGTGCGCCGAGCACCGCGAAGAAGGTCGGCCAGATCCCGGCGAACTACACCGAGGGCTCGGGGACCATCGTCAGCGGGACAGTGGCGAACAAGGCGACGCAGGCCGCGCTGGCCGCCTACCCGGGCGGCGTCGTCGACCGGGTCGTGCAGCTGAGCAACGGCGAGTACGAGGTCCACTACATCGGCGTCAACTGGCCGCACCACATCTTCGTCGACCAGAGCTTCACCGTCGTCGGAGCCTTCTAGCCACCGTGGCGCGGAGGGCCCGCGCCTGCGGCGGCCGGAGCGGGCCCTGTCATGATGGCGGCGGGGGCCGGGCGAAGCTGATGCGCCGGTTTCTGTTATGCCGTCGCCGAGCGGGGACCCTCCTCAAACCATGACCGAGAATTCGCACAGTGGGTACGGCGGGCCGCAGGCGCCCCGGTCGCAGACCGCGATCGTGCGCGCCGCGCAGCAGGGCGACCAGCGGGCCCTGGACCTGCTCGTGGCCGACTACCTGCCCCTGATCTACAACATCGTGGGGCGTGCGCTGGGCGTCCCCGCCGACACCGACGACGTCGTGCAGGAGATCATGCTGCAGATGATCCGCGACGTGCGGAAGCTGCGTGATCCCGAGGCGTTCCGGTCCTGGCTGGTCGCCATCGCGATGCGGGAGGTGCGCCGGCACTGGCGGCTGCGGCGAAGCGCGCCGCCGACCGACGGGATCGGCGGCCTCGACGAGGCGGCGCAGCTCGCTGATCCGGGAGCCGACTTCGTCGACCTGACCATCACCGTGCTGGGCCTGTCCGGCCAGCGCAGGGAGGCGGCCGAGGCCACGCGGTGGCTGGACGCCGACGACCGGCAGCTGCTGTCGCTGTGGTGGATGGAGGTCGCCGGCCGGCTCACCCGCAGTGAGCTGGCCGCCGCGATGAAGCTGCCGATGCCGCAGGCCGCGGTCCGGGTGCAGCGGATGAAAGCCCAGCTGGATGTCGCGCGGGCGGTCGTGCGCGCGCTGAAGGCGGTGCCCCGGTGCCCGGAGGCGGACCGCGTGCTCCGTGGTTGGGACGGGCGGCCCACTGGCCTGTGGCGCAAGCGGATGGCCAGGCACGTGCGCACCTGCGACATGTGCGGCGGCGTGCCCGTCGACCTGGTGCCGGCGGAGCGGCTGCTGGCCGATGTGGCGCTGGTGTCCGTTCCACCGGTCCTGTTGGGGCTGGCCGGGTGGGGTGCGGCCGGCGGCGCCGCGGGCGGGAGCGGAGCCGGTTCGGCTGCCGCGGCCGGCCGTGCAGCGGTCAGGGCGGTCAGGGCGGGGAGAGTGGTGACCCGCGCCGCGCGGACGTCGGGGAGCGTCTCGTTCGGGAAGGCCGCGGTGATTTCCTCGGTCGCCCTGTTCACCGCCACCGGCACCGCCGCCTACTTCGGCCTGTCCGGGCAGGCCGTCCCGTCCCGGGCCGCAACTGCCGCGCCGGCAGCGGTGCGTAGCATCGCCCAGCCCTCCGCCACCCGCTCCGCGCCGGCGGCCTCCCCCTCACCCACCCCGAAGCCGAGCCCCACGCCGTCGCCCAAGGCCGCGGCACCGAAGCCGGCGGCCGTCACCAACACCCGGCTCCCGGTGCGGGCCGCCTTCTACTACCCCTGGTACCCCGAGAACTTCAGCGGCGCGGGCAGCCACTACACGCCCTCGGCCGGCCAGTACTCCGTGGACGTCCCGGCCACGGTCGACCGCCAGATCAAGGACATGCAGTACGGCGGTCTCCAGGCCGGCATCTCCTCCTGGTGGGGCCCGGGCAAGCGCGAGGACAAGCGGCTGCCGCTGCTGCTGTCCGAGGGCGCCAAACTCGGCTTCTCCTGGACGGTGTACTACGAGGAGGAGGCCTACGGCGACCCCTCGTCCACGGTGATCAGAAGCGACCTGGAGTACCTGCGCAAGTACTCCGACCAGAAGACCTGGCTGCACATCGACGGCAAACCGGTGATCTTCGTGTACGGCTCGGGCGGGGACGGCTGCGCCATGGCCACCCGGTGGGCGCAGGCCAACCGGGGCGAGGGCTACTACGTCGTGCTGAAGGTGTTCGGCGGCTACCGCGACTGCGCCGACCAGCCGCAGGGCTGGCACCAGTACGCCTCCGGCCTGGACGTGCAGCAGGGCTACTCGGCGATCCTGTCGCCCGGGTTCTGGAAGAACGACGCGAAGACGCCGGCGGTCCCGCGCGACCTCGCCCGCTTCCGTCAGGACGCCACCACCGTAGCCACCTCGGGTGATCCGTTCCAGCTGGTGGTGACCTACAACGAATGGGGCGAGGGAACGGCGGTCGAGTCGTCCACCGACTGGCCCAGCGCCAGCGGCCACGGCGCCTACATGGACATCCTGCACGAGGTTTTCACCGCGCATCCGCGGTGAGTGCCGGAACCTTTCGGGCGTGCAGCACAGAGGCGTCCAGGGGCAGCGGCGAGACGTCCACGAGTGCCAGACCCGCCTCGGCCAGGAGCCGGGCGTAGTGGTCGGCGCGGCGCTCGCGGCCGCCGACGTTGCACATCATGTGCAGATCCCACGCGGCGGCCAGGGAGGCCGAGCCGTCGCCCGGCAGTACGCGCTCGACGATGAGCAGGTCGGCCGAGGCGGCCATGGCCTGGGCGATGCCGCGCAGGATCTCCCGGCAGCGGTCGTCGTCCCAGTCGTGCAGCACCCGCGAGAGGAGGTAGACGTCGCCGCCGGGCGGCACGTCCGCGAAGTCGCCCGGCAGACAGTCGTACCGCCCGCCCAGACCGGCCGCCTCCAGCGACCGGCGGGCGGCCTCGACGACGTGCGGGCGTTCGAGCAGCGCGCCGCGCAGCCGTGGGTGTGCAGCCAGGAGGCGGCCGAGCAACTCCCCGTTCCCGCCCGCGATGTCGACCACGGTGGCGGGTGCCGGGGCCCGGCCGGCGGCGGTGATGACCGGATGCGCGGCCAGCGGTTCGAACATGCGCGAGCTCGCGGCCATGGACTGGTCGAACAGCTCTCCGAGTGCGGGACGGCGCGCGAAGTGGTCGAAGTGGTTCTCGCCGAAGCGGTGGTCGAAGGCGGTCTCGCCGGTGCGTACGGTGCGGCCCAGGTCAGCGAAGGACTGGTAGAAGACACCGCCGTACATCAGGGCGAGCGGTCGCAGCGACCCAGGGCGGCCCGCGCGCAGCAGGGCGCCGAGTTCGGTGAGCCGGAAGCCGTCCGGGTGCTCGGTGACCACGTTCAGCGTCATGAGGTAGCGCAGCAGCCGGGCCAGGCTGTCCGGGTGCGCGCCGAGGGCCCGGGCGAGCGCGTCGGCTGCGATGCCGGTGGCGGTGTCCATGGCGTCGGGTGCCCGCAGTTCCGCGAACGCCGCGAGGGCCTGGGTGGTCCACGCCCCGGTGAGCAGGCGCAGGAGCGTTTCCGAGCACCAGCCCGGCGGGTCCGGCACCGAGGATGATGACGGTGGCTGTCTCACCGCGTGCCGGGATCGGCTGACTCTCTGTCACGAATGTGGATCATAGGCACCTGAATGCCCACTGATCGTCAGAATTCCCCCGTATGCAGGCAGAACACCACGTAATTTGTCAGCGGGGAGGGTATCCGGTCCATTGTTCGCGTGCGTCGCGATCAGAACCCTAGGATCGCCTCCATGGTTGACTTCTACCCTCCCCTCAGCCCCTACGACCACGGGTTCCTCGACACCGGGGACGGCAACCGCGTCTACTACGAACAACTCGGCAATCCTGACGGCAAGCCCGCCCTGAACGTCCACGGCGGCCCGGGCTCGGGCGCGTCGCGGCAGCCGACCAGGGCCTGGGACCCCGAGCGCTACCGCGTCATCCGCTTCGACCAGCGCAACTGCGGTCGCAGCACCCCGCACGCCGCCGACCCGGCGGCGGACATGAGCCTGAACACCACGCAGCACCTGATCGACGACATGGAGCGGCTGCGCGAGCACCTCGGCATCGAGAAGTGGCTGCTGAACGGCGCCTCCTGGGGCTCGACGCTCATCCTGGCCTACGCCCAGCAGCACCCCGAGCGGGTCAGCGAGATGGTCATCCCGGCGGTGACGACCACGCGCCGCTCCGAGATCGACTGGCTCTACCGGGGCGCCGGACGGTTCTACCCCGAGGCCTGGGACCGGTTCCGCGACGGCGTCCCCGAGCAGGAGCGGACCGGCGACCTGCTGGCGGCCTACGCACGGCTGATGGAGAACCCCGACCGGGCCGTCCGGGAGAAGGCCGCCGCCGACTGGCTCGCCTGGGAGGACGCGGTCATCTCCAACGAGCCCAACGGTGTGCCCGGTATGTACAGCGACCGCGAGATCGACGCGCAGATCGCGTTCGTCCGGATCTGCGCCCAGTTCTTCAGCAACGGCGCATGGCTGGAGGAGGACCAACTGCTGCGCGACGCCCACAAGCTGGCCGGGATCCCGGCGGTGCTGGTCCACGGCCGGCACGACATGGGCAGCCCGGTCCAGACGGCGTGGAAGCTGGCGAAGGCCTGGCCGGGCGCGCGACTGCACATCATCGAGGACTCGGGCCACGCCGGCAGCGACACGATGGGGCAGACGGTCCGAGCGGCCATCGAGGAGTTCAAGAACCGGTAGTTCTCGGGTTCCTGTCGGGTCAGGTCAGGGTTGCACGTCAAGGTGGAAAAGGTAGCCGACGACGTCGTGTTCGACGCGATCCGACATCTGTGCGAAGAGCCGGTCGGCCTCACGCCGGTAGTGGTCGAACGGGTCGCCGCCAGTAAGCGACTGCAGGGCGCTGTTGTTCATCAGATCGTCGAGCGCTTCCAGGTGTTGCCGCCAGGACCGGTCGAGCACCGACAGGCAGACCCGGCGCTCCAGATCCTCCATGACGGCGGTGGACAGGGATGTCTCGCGCCGCTGGTAGGCGGCGTGCACGTCGGCGCGCACCGCTGCCGCCAGCGCTTCCCGGGGTGGCACGGCGGCACGTCCGGCCGGGGCCTGGGTCAGCGAGGCGACGGGCAGGCCGACCGGGTAGAGCTCGGCCAGGGCCTGGTGCAGCCGCTCGGCGCCTTCCCGCCCCGGGACCGCTGTTTCGACGAGGTGTCCTACGCTGGAGTCGACGGCGGCCGCGACCCAGGCGCGGACACCCTGGTTCTCCAACAGCTCCCGGCGCCGACGGTAGATCAGGTCGCACTGCTCGCCGGCTACCTCGTCGTAGCGCACCTTCCGGCACAGGTTCTCCACCTGCTGCTCGGTCCTGCGGTCCAGTCCCCGCTCCAGTGCCCGTGTCGTTGCGGCACCGGCAATGGGCTCCGTACCACCGCTGAGCATCAGCGACCGGTGCAGCATGCCCAGTATTCGGGCCGATATCAGCGGTGCCAGCGACGTGTCGTCCAGGGCGACGAACACCTCGGATGCCCCGGGGTCGCCCCTGCGTCCCGCCCGGCCGCGCATGTGCAGTTCCAGCCGCCGGGACTCGAACAGGTCCAGGGCGAGGACGTAGAGGCCACCGCTGCGGACCACTGCGTCACGGTCGGCGGCGTGCTCGCCTCCGAGCCGGATGTCCACCCCGCGCCCGCCCATCCGGGTCACCACGGTGACCGCTCCGACTCGCCCGGCACGCGCGATGATCTCCGCTTCGGCGGCGTGGTTCTTCGCGGTCAGCATCTCGTGCGGAATCCCCTGCTCCGCCAGGGCTGCGGACACCTGCTCGGCCTGGGCGATGGACGTGGTCCCGAGCAGCACCGGCTGGCCCGTCGCCCGGCGCTTCGCGGTCGTGCGCAGGGCGGCCGCAAGTCTGAGGTCCCCGTCAGCGAAGTAGGAGACGGGATGGTCCACCCGCAGTACCGGCCGGGCGGTGGGTACTCGCACTGTTTCCAGGCCGTAGATCCGCGAGTAGGCCCTGGGCTCGGTGGCCACACCGGTGATCGCGGCCAGCCGCTGGTACCCGCGCAGGAACATGTCCACCGAGACCGAAGCCAGGATCTGGCTCTGCTCCGGGATCTCCAGCCCTTCCTTCACCGCGAGCGCCTGCATCACTTCGCTCCCCAGGGAGGTCGCGGTGCTCAACCTCCCAGTGGTCAGGTCGACGATGCGGATCTCGCCGTCCTCGACCAGGTAGTCACGGTCGCGCCGGTAGACCTCCCTGGCCTTGAGCACCCCGTCCAGGGCGCGCAACAGGTCGGGACCGGCGGAGTTGTAGAGGTCGGT
The DNA here is from genome assembly GCF_041261405.1 of Streptacidiphilus sp. EB103A. Taxonomy (NCBI): domain Bacteria; kingdom Bacillati; phylum Actinomycetota; class Actinomycetes; order Kitasatosporales; family Streptomycetaceae; genus Streptacidiphilus; species Streptacidiphilus sp. EB103A. The sequence continues at coordinate 383,720 of NZ_JBGCAQ010000002.1, forward strand.
CACACCGAGCTGGTCCTCCACCCTCTCCAGACCCGTGTCGGTCAAGGCGACCTGCTGGCGGTGCGGGTCGACGGTGTAGTGCATTCCGGCCCGCAGCCTGGCGACCACTGCGGTCATGGTGCGGTAGTCGGGGCCGGTGTGCTTCACGGTTTTGGACAGGTTCGGCCGCTGACGCGCTTCGTCGACCATGACGAAGTCGGCCTCGTCCACGATCGCCAGGTACCGGCCGCGCTGGACCGTCTCGTCCTCGGTCCAGGCAATGTTGTCCCGCAGGTAGTCATAGACGAAGGCCTGCACGGTTCCGTAGGTGACGTCGGCCGCGTACGCCGCGCGGGCCCGCAGCCGCTTCTCCTGCGGCGGACCGGCCGCCTCCCGGACCATCCCGCAGGTCATCCCCAGATTCTCGTAGACCGGGCGCAGTGCGGTCGTGTCCCGTTCCACCAGATAGTCGTTGGCCGTCATGACATGGACCCCGGAGCCGCCCAATGCGCCCAGGAACGCGGGCAGTACGATCGCCAGGGTCTTGCCCTCGCCAGTCTTCATCTCCACCATCGAGCCGTGGTGCAGGGCGATCCCGCCGATGAGCTGCACATCGTCCAGGCGCAGCCGCATCACCCGGCGCACGCTCTCCCGTACCACGGCTGCGGCCTGCGTCAGCAGCGCATCTGACGGTCCACTCGCGTGTTGCTGCCGCAACTCCTCGACCAGGACCACCAGTTCTGCATCCGACCGTGAACGCACGGACGACTCCAGTGCGTTGGCCGCAGCCACGATCCTCCGGCACCGGGCCGACATCCGGTCCCCGGGCCCGAACCTGCCCGGCCACACTCGTCCCATCCCTGTCTCCCCCCGAAGCGGGTACCGCACAGTGACGGTAGTGGACCTGCCGGTCCGACGACAGGTCCACCGTCGCGCTTTGATGCCGCGACCTCAATTCCACCATGCGAAATCGTGCTTCCGATGTTGATGCGGCGCTTACACCGCCGGAATCGGCACGAAACGCGCTGGCCCTTCTCTGTATTTCATCTGGCACCTGATCTGCGGCAACGGCGCCGCAAGAGTGCTTCTGCAGGTCGGCCCAGCAAGGAGAGAGCATGACGGCGACAGAGAGCACGGCCCCCACGCCCGTCCCGGAGGACCCAGGCGCGACCCCGGTCCCGTCGGATTACTCACCGCGGCTCTACAACGACGATCTGGCCCCCGCCACCGAGCGGAAGTGGGGGGCGTTCAGCATCTTCAACGTCTGGACCTCGGACGTGCACAGTCTCTACGGCTACTTCCTGGCCGCAAGCCTGTTCCTCGTCGCCGGCAACACCTTCAAGTTCGTCATCGGGATCGGCGTGGGCTCCCTGGTGATCTACTGGCTGATGACGCTGATCGGCAAGGCCGGGGTGAAGACCGGCGTGCCCTATCCGGTGCTCGCCCGGGCCTCGTTCGGCACCTTCGGCGCGAACGTCCCGGCGCTGGTGCGGGCCGTGGTCGCCACCTTCTGGTACGGGGCGCAGACCAGCGCCGCGGCCGGCGCGATCGTCGCGTTCCTCACCAGGTACAGCGGCCCCAGGCACTTCGACGCGACCACCCACCTGCTCGGGCACAGCGGCCTGGAGGTGGTGTGCTTCCTGGGCGTGTGGGCCGCCCAGTTGCTGATCATCAGCAAGGGAATGGAGACGGTGCGCCGCTTCCAGGACTTCGCCGGGCCGGTCGTCTGGCTGATGATGCTGGTCCTCGCCGTCGTCCTGTCGGTCAAGGCCGGCGCGCTGTCCTTCTCCGTCGACATGCCGGCCAAGGATCTCGCCGCGCTGGCCAAGAGCTCGACGGGCCTGAGCGTGACCCCCGGCTCGCTGGCCGCGATCGCGGCGATAGCGGCGACCTGGATCACCTACTTCGCGGCTCTGGTCCTCAACTTCGGCGACTTCGCGCGATTCGTGCCCGACGAGAAGACGCTGCGCAAGGGGAACATCTGGGGGCTGCCGGTCAACCTCATCCTCTTCTCCTTCGTCGCCGCCCTGACAACCGCGGCGGCCAGCAAGGTCTACGGTCAGGTGATCCTGGAACCCGCCAAGATCTCGGCCAGGTTCGGCAGCGTCTATCTCGTCCTGCTCGCCGCCCTGACCTTCGCGGTCGCCACGCTGGGCATCAACGTGGTCGCGAACTTCGTCAGCCCGGCGTTCGACTTCGCCAACGTCGCCCCGAAGTACATCGACTTCCGGCGCGGAGGCATGATCGCCGCCGTCATCGCGCTCCTGCTCTACCCGATGCACCCGTGGGACAACGCGCCGAGCTTCGTCAACGCCATCGGCTCGACCATGGGCCCGATCTTCGGCGTGATCGTCGTGGACTACTACCTGATCCGCAAGGCGCAGCTCGACGTCCCGGCGCTCTACCGGGAGAACGGCGAGTTCCGCTTCCAGGGCGGCTGGAACATCCGGGCCTTCGCCGCCGGGGCCGTTGGCGCGGTCTTCTCCAGCCTTCTCCCGATCTACGGGCCGGCCGGCTACAGCGCGGCGCTCGGGCCGTACAGCTGGTTCATCGGCGTCATCGTCTCCGGCTCGCTGTACTTCGCGGTGAGCGGCGGAAGGAGCCGGATCGTCGCGGCGCTCCCGGCGGACGCCACGGCCTGATGGAGGCCCCTGTCGGCGCGGCCCCGCGGTGCTCGGACAGCACCGCGGGGCCGCGCCGAGGTCTGGCCCGCCTCAGTTGACGTAGACCGAGGGGCTGCCGCTGACGCTGCTGTCGGCGATCGGCGCGTACGTGGCGGTGAAGTAGCCGCTGCTGAAGCAGAGCGAGGAGCCGGAGGACTTGGTGAACGCCTGGTTGCTGAAGGTGATGCTGTTGTCGGTGTTGGACGTGGTTCCGCTCAGGCTCGGCGCCTGGTAGACGCAGGTGATGCTGCCGAGCAGGGTGCTCAGAACCACCGTGGTCTGGATCGCGGTGCCGCTCGGGGCCACCGTGAGGGTGCCGTTCGAGTTGACGGACGTGGTGTAGGGCAGGGCGTTCACCGTGATGCTCTTGACCGCCAGGACGCCGAAGACGTTGCTGGTACAGCTGCTGAACGTCTGGGCGGTCGCGGACTCGGTGGCGGTGCCCGAGGTGGCCGGGTTGCTGGTCACCGTGGCGGTGAGCTGCGAGGAGGTGCAGGTGATCCCGCTGGTGCCGGTGCTGCTGGAGTAGAGGGTCGCATTGGTGCCACTGGCGAGCGGGGCGGTCAGTACGTCGCCGACCGCGACGGCGGTGCCGCCGGCGCTGCCGTAGGTCAGCACGGCGTCGTCCGCGGATGCGGAGGTGATCGGGGTCAGGGCCAGTGCCGAGGCGGCGACGACGGCGAGGGCGAAGGCGGGGCGCTTGCGCATGGGGGAGTCCTCTTTCGGGTGGGGGAGAGCAAAGGGGTGGGGTCGTCAGGGGAACGGTGACGGAAGGTGCGCGCGGCAGGCGGCAGTTGGGTGCCGCTGCCGGTCGGAGGCGACTTCTCCCTGCGCCTCGGACCGGCAGCGGCGGTCTTTGGGCCGACCGCTCGACACATGGCGTATCGCGCGCGGGGGTCCGGCACGCATGCGGTGTCGGGTCCGTGTCGCTGACGTGGATTCGATCGCGGCGGTCGCGCCGGCGGCGTACTTGTTGACGCTGCCCCGGTCCGCGAAACTTGCGGCGGGGCTGCTGGTCCGGCAGGCCCGGAGCGCGGGGGGACCGGGGGGTCAGCGGAGCTGTGGTGGTGCCGATGTGCGCCGGACGTGGTCGACGGGGGATGCCGTCCGGGCAGGCTGCCTCGATGTGGAACGCGCCAACGGGGCGGAGACGGTCATGAGCACGGGCTCCTTGCTACGGGATCGTGCCGGGAGGACTGGTGCCGCGGTTTCCCTCGGAGGGTGGCTCGCAAGGGCCCGGCGCCACGGGCCTGCAGGAGAGGAAAACCTGCGAGAGTTGTAAACCTGATGGGTATTCATAGTCAAGCACTTGGAAGGAAGTTCGAGATGAGAGCCAGTTCCTCGCCGCCCTTTCCCCTGGTGCTCCCCGGCACGCGGGCAGGCCGTGACCCGGAACGATCGATACCGCGCGGGCCGCGGCGTACCCCGCCCGAGGTGGTCGCCGCCACCCAGCGCGACCGGCTGCTCGACGGAATCGTCCGCACGGTCGCGCAGGTCGGCTACGCCCGTGCCCGGATCAGCGACATCTGCCAGGCCGCGGGGGTCACCAGGCCGGTCTTCTACGAGCTGTTCAAGGGCAAGGAGGATGCCTTCATCGCCGCCCACCGGTACGGGACGGCACTGGTCATCCGGGCCATGGAGGACGCGTACGAGCAGGCGCCGGACTGGCCGACCGGTGTCCGGGCCGGCCTCGGCGCGCTGCTCGGCATCCTCGCCGAGGCGCCCGCCTTCGCGAGCCTGGCCATCGTCGAGATCGACGCGGTCGGGCCCGCCGGACGCGAGGAGCGCGAGGCCCTGCTCGCACGGTTCCGCGGGTTCTTCGCCGACGTCCCCGGAGCCGAACTGCCGATCCCCGAAGCCGAGTTGGTGGACACCGTGATCGGCGGGGTCTACGCCGCGATCTACCGCCGCGTCGCCGCGGGGCGAGCCGACGACCTCCCGGCCCTGCTGCCGGGCCTGACCTTCTTCGTCCTGGCTCCCTTCCTGGGCCCGGAGCAGGCCGGACCCTGCCTCGCCGACCCCGGCCCGGCCGCGGCGCTCTCGCCCTCGTCGGCGCCCTGCCTGGCGCCCTGACGGCCCGGGGGCATTCGGCGCACGGCCGACGCGCCGTCAACACGCTTTGTTCACACATCCCTTGACGTGTTCACTACCAAGCGGTAGCTTCCAGTCGCCACCACCTGTGAGTCGCGCCACCCCACCGCTCGACCGGGAAGCCGGGAGTGACACCTCGCAGCCATCGTCCGCGCCAGGACATCGTGCCCAGCAAGCTCGTGCATGCCCACTCTCGTGGGCCTCTGTCAGGCCCGATTCCAGGAGCAACCATGGCCCTGCCCACCGACGTCCCCTCTCACGACTCCGAGCCGCCCGCGGCGGAGACCCCGACCAGACCCGGGCGTACCCGGCTGCGCCGGGCCGCGGTGATGGCGGTTCCGGCCGTCGCCGTGACCGCGACGATGATGGTCCTCACCGCCCAGGGCGCGCTGGCCGCCCAGTTCTCCATCTCCGGAATGCCCTTCACCGTCACCGCGGACAAGCTGCAGGGCACCGGTTTTGAGCAGTTCGGCGGCCTGGACAACATGGCCGACAACAGCCCGAACGCGGGCAGCTCCGGCGGCCAGGAGCTGGTCGTGGTCTCCGCGATCAAGTCGGCGACGCTGACCAACCTGTGCCAGAGCGTCGACCTCGGCGGCATCAACCTGCGCATCACCGCGGGCACCGGCAGCAGCCCGGTCAGCGCCAGCCACCTCACCACCGACTCCACGCTGGTGTCCGGTGACGCCTCGTTCAACAACATCGAGATCGGCGGTGACGCCAGCACCTTCACCGAGGCCGGCGTCGCGGGCCCGCTGGGCGTCTTCGGCCAGCAGGCCGACACGGTCACCATCAACAACCTGCGGCAGACCAACTACGCCACCACCGCGGCGGTGTTCACGCTGCCGGGTCTGAACCTGAGCTTCTCCGACAAGGCCTGCTGATGGGAGCGTTCAAGGCGTGGCGCGGCGGCCGCCCCTTCTGGGGCGGTCTGCTGCTCACCCTCTCCGGCGCCGAGATTCTGGTGACGGAGAAGGCCGCGCTCCCGGTCGTGATGCACGTCGGCATGGAGGGAATCGCGGCCTACCTGGTCCCGAGCCTGATGGTGGTCTGCGGCCTGCTGGTCCTCTTCAACCCGGCTCAGCGGCTGTTCTACTCCGTGGTGGGCGTGCTGCTGACCCTGGGCAGCTGGATCACCTCCAACCTGGGCGGCTTCATCGTCGGGCTGCTGCTCGGCCTGGCCGGCAGCTGCCTCACCTTCGGCTGGCTCCCCGACCAGAACCCCAGGCGCCGCCTGTTCCGCCGACCCGGACCCCTGACCGACCCCACGCCGTCCCCGGACGGCCCGGCCGGTGCGGGGGTGTGAACCGCCCCTGCTGTGGAGCTCCACAGCAGCGAAAGCCCGATCGCTGCTGTGGGCCACGACCTTGCCCACGCCGCCCTGGACGGCGGCACCGCCGATGAAGGCGGCGGCGATGGCATCGAGTTCGAAGGAGTTGCCCGCCGTCGGTCCGGCCTGGACCTGCACGGTTTCGCTGGCTGCCCGGCGGGCGCGGGATTCCCCGGGCATCGGCGACGCTGAGGCGACGATCGGCGCGCTGTACCGCATCTGCAGGATTTACGCGCTGGTCGGACTCACTGACCCATGGGCGAGCGCGGCGCGCACGGCATCGCGGTGGGTGGTGGCCGCGCGACCGATCAGACGTGGCAGGTCGTCACTGTCGGTGTACAGCTCGCCTCGTGCCAGGCCGGCGTCGGCATCGGCCAGCACCGTCGCCATTTCGGCCGGAAGCCCGGCGCCGGTCAACGCCTCGGCGTAGGCAGCGACCGGCAGATCCCGGTAGGTGATGTGTGTGCCGAGCTCCTCGCCGATCGTGGCGGCCAGGTCGGACAGCGTGAATGGTTCGCCGCCCAGTTCGTAAGTGGCTCCCTCGTGGCCCGTTTGGGTCAGCGCGACCGCTGCTGCGTCGGCGTAGTCACGGCGGCTCGCAGCGCTGACGGCGCCGTCGCGCGCGCTGCCCAGCAGCACGCCGTGCTGGCGGATCAGCGGGAGCTGGCCGGTGTAGTTCTCCAAATACCATCCATTGCGCAGGATGACGAACGGAATCCCGCTCTCGCGCAAGTACTCCTCGGTTCGACGGTGCTCCTCGGCCAGCCGCATGCGCGCCGTGGCTGCGTTCAGCGAGCTGGTGTAGACGAGTTGCTTGACGCCGCCGGCGCGCGCCGCATCGATGGCACGGCGGTGGTTGGCGAACCGCTCGCCCACGGTGGTCGTGGACACCAGCAGGAGGCTCTCGGCTCCCGCGAACGCCGCCTCCAACGGCGCCAGGTCGGCGAAGTCCACGCGGCGCGTGGTGACGCCGCGTGAGCCGACCTGCTCCAGCTTGGCGGCATCCCGACCCGTCGCGACGATGTCGTCGGCGGGTGTGCCGGCTTCGAGCAAGCTTTCCACGACGAGACGTCCGAGGTGTCCGGTCGCTCCGGTGATCACAACCGACATGGCGCTGGTCCCTTTCTCGATGGCTTGGCCGCTTCAGATGGCTCGGCTGTCGCCCTGTGTTTCCCGCGTCCCGGGCTCGCGAGCTACGCTAGAACCTGACATTGATGTCAGAGGCAAGTCATGTGGCGCAGGTCACGTGGGCAGGACATCGGTCGCAGCGAGGAGTGGCGGGCATGCGCATCGGGGAGCTCGCGCGACGCAGTGGCGTCAGTGTCAGGTCTCTGCGCTACTACGAGGAGCAGGGCCTGATCACGAGCGAGCGCAGCGCGCGTGGGCAACGCCGCTTCCGGGACGAGGACGTCGAGCGGGTCCTGTTCCTGCAGCGCCTCTATACCGCGGGACTCTCCAGCCGCACCATCCTGGAGCTGCTGCCCTGCGTGGACTCGCCGAGCTTCGACAACTCCCGGTCCGCGCTCGAGCGGATGGCCCAGGAACGCGAGAAGCTCTCGTCCCACATCACAGACCTCATCAACACCCGCGACGCGCTGGACGCAACGATGGCTCGGGCCCGCCGGGCCCAGCAGGCACAGGAACGAGAAAAGGCCCATCGGTAGGGCTTGGCGTCGTCCTGGCTGGCGACATCGGCTACGTCCAGGGGGCGGTTCTGCCATTCGACCATGCCCGCCGACACGCTGCCGGTGATCGTGGAGATCGTCTGCTTGGAGACCTCGGTTCCGTAGATCTCCCGCGGGTGGGCGGAGATCTCCCGTGCGTCGGGTCCCACCTCGGTGGTCACCGTCTTGGACCGGTGCCCGTTGCGATGGTTCGGCACCTGGTCGCCGGTGGTGACCTCATGCCGACCACGGCCCAGGTGGTCGGCCAGCTCACCTTCGAGCGCCGACTCCAGCACCCGCCAGGTGAGCTCGGCCAGCAGGCTGCCCTCACCGCTCAGTTTCATCCCGCCGGCCCGGGCCTGGGCCACCAGCTGCCCGACCAGGTCCCGGTCCAGCACCTCCAGCCCAGCGTCCCCAGCTCCAGGCACGGCCCCCTCGGCGATCTCGGTCCCATTCGTCACGCTAGTCATCAACTAGCGCTTGCTGTCCGGGACTTCCCACCCCTCACCGTACAGACCCTGGCCTCACGGGAGCTGGGGGTGGGAGTTCGGACCCTGTCTCGTGCTCGGCATCTACGGGTGCGTGCGAAGTCCGTCGAGGATGAGCGCGAGCATGCGGGGGGCCGGGTCTTCGGGGGTGGACGTGGCGCGCCAGAGTGCGCCGGTGAGCTGGAGGAAGTCGCCGGGACAGGCGTCCTCGCGGATGGTGCCGTCTGTCTTGCCGGCGTCAAGGAGTTGTGTGAGGGCGGCGATGACGGGGCCGTAGCTCTGCTCGGTGATTGCCTGGTGCGCGCCCGGGCCGAGGGCGTCGCCGAGGCCGTGCTTTCTGCGCATGGCCTCGACGAGGTCGGTCGTCCAGTGGCGCAGTGCCTCCAGCGGCGGCATCCGGGCCAGCAGGTCGGGCACGGTGCTGGTGATGCGTGCCACCTCGTCCTGGTAGACGGCCAGGACCAGCGACTCGCGTGTGGGGAAGTTGCGGTACAGGGTGCCCGGGCCGACTCCGGCGCGCTGGGCGATCTGGTTCGTCGACGTGCTGCCGTCCGCCGCGAGTGCTTCGCGTGCGGCGGCGAGGATGCGCGCCCTGTTCTCGCGGGCGTCTGAACGGACCACTGGACCTCACCTTGATAAGTGGAGAGTTCTCCACTACGTTTAATGGAGAGCTCTCCACATACTCTAAGGAGCGTCATGCATTACATCAAGCTCGGCACGACCGGCCTCGACGTCTCCCCGATCGCGATCGGCGCGATGACCTACGGCGAACCCGACCGCGGCCACCCGGTCTGGTCGAAGGGCGATCAGGACGCGCGACCGCTCATCAAGCACGCGGTGGAGGCGGGGATCAACTTCTTCGACACCGCGAACATGTACTCCAACGGCTCCAGCGAGGAGATCCTCGGCCGCGCGCTCAAGGACTTCGCCGACCGCGACGCCGTGGTGATCGCCACCAAGCTGCGCCATCCGATGCGGCTGGGACCCAACGGCCGGGGCCTGTCACGCAAGGCGATCATGACCGAGGTCGACCACTCGCTGCGCCGCCTCGGCACGGACTACATCGACCTCTACCAGATCCACCGCAACGACCACTCCACCCCCTGGGAGGAGACCCTCGAAGCGCTCAGCGACCTCGTGAAGGCCGGCAAGGTCCGCTACCTCGGCGCCTCGTCCATGCACGCGTGGGAGTTCGCCAAGGCGCTGCACCTGCAGGAGCAGAACGGCTGGGCGCGGTTCGTGTCGATGCAGGACCACTACAACCTGCTCGCCCGTGAGGAGGAGCGCGAGATGATCCCGCTGTGCCTGGACCAGGGCGTCGGCACGGTCATCTGGTCGCCGTTGGCCCGCGGCCGCCTCGCCCGCGCCTGGGACGACGCCCGCTCGACGGCGCGCTCCGAGACGGACGGCGCCTACGCGGACCTGCTCTACTCGCCCACAGAGGAGGCGGCCAACCACGCGATCATCGACGCGGTCGGACAGGTCGCGGGCGCCCACGGCGTCAGCCGCGCCCAGGTCGCGCTCGCCTGGCTGCGACGCCAGCCGGTCGTCACCGCACCGCTGGTCGGCGCCGGCTCGATCGGGCAGATCGACGAGGCGGTGGCCTCCCTCGATGTCGAGCTCACCGACGATCAGGTGCGCGCCCTGGAGGCCCCCTACACCCCCCGCCACGACTGGCAGGGCGTCTCCGACGAAGCCGAGATGGAGGCCATCCGCAAGCGCGTCCCCGGAATGGCTCTCGCGTGAACCCCATCGTCCGCTCCGGCGCCGCTGCCCGCGCCGGAGCCCTCCTCGTCCTCCTGGGCCCACTCGTGTCCTGGGTCGCCGAGCTCATCACCGCAGCCGCCTGGCAGGACCCGCCGTACTCGCCCCTGCACAACTGGGTCAGCCACCTCGGCCTGACCGGCCCGCCGCAGACCGCGTTCGGACAGGTCGCCAACTCCCCCCTGGGTGCCGTCATGGACGCAGGCTGGGTTGCCTACGGCACCCTCCTGATCGTCGGCGCGTTCCTCGTATTCGACCCGCGCAAGGGCACCCGCCCGATCATCATCCTGATCCTCGCCGTCCTCGCCGGCGCCGGGGTCTCGCTCGTCGGCATCTTCCAGGGCTCCAACGCCGACGTCAGCAACGGCCTGATCGCATTCCACACCTTCGGCGCGCAGGGCGTCATGCTCGCCGGCAACTTCATGGCGATCGCCGTCGGAGCCGGCGGTGCCCGCATCGGCCTCACCAGGGGCCGCTCCATCGCGAGCATCGCGCTGGGCACCGTCGGACTGATCGCATTCCCGGTCTTCATGGCCGACGTGTTCACCGGCTGGATGTGGAACATCGGCCTGTTCGAGCGCGCCGTGATCTACCCGATCATGATCGGCCACGTCCTCCTGGGAAGCAGCCTGGCCGCCGCCCAGCGGCACCACGCGCCGCACCCACTGGCACCCCTTAGCGCACGAGTCGAGAGTTGAGGAGAGACAGATGACACAGGTACTGGTCACCGGAGGCACCGGTTTCATCGGGAGCTGGTGCGTGACGGCTCTGCTCGACGCCGGGCACACCGTCCGCACCACCGTCCGCGACCTTCGGCGCGAGCCGGCACTGCGCTCCTGGCTCCACGCCGCCACACCCTTCGACGACGACCGTCTCACGGTCGTACGCGCCGACCTCGAACACCCCGACGGCTGGAAAGCTGCCGTCGCCGACTGCGACTTCGTCCTCCACGTCGCCTCGCCGACCCTGCGCCATACACCGGCCAACGACGACGAGCTGGTGGTCCCGGCACGCGAGGGCGTCTTGCGCGTGCTGCGCGCCGCCCGCGACGCCGGCGTCCGCCGCGCTGTCCTCACCAGCGCCTTCGGTGCCATCGGGATCGGGCACCCCCCGCGCTCGACCCCGTTCACCGAGGAGGACTGGACCAACGTCGACAGCGATATCCCGCCCTACCAGCGGTCCAAGACGCTCGCCGAACGCGCCGCCTGGCAGTTCGTGCAAGACGAAGGCGGTGGTCTGGAACTGGCAGCCGTTCATCCCGTGGGGGTCCTCGGCCCACTGCTCTGCCCGGACGACCCGCCATCGCTGCGCCTGGTGCGCAGAATGCTCGAGGGACAGGTTCCTGCGTGCCCTCCCTTCGGGATGGGCTTCGTGGACGTGCGCGACGTCGCGGACCTGCACCTGCGCGCGATGACCGATCCGGCAGCCGCCGGCGAACGTTTCCTGGCCATCGCCGGACGCAGCCTGCGCGTCGTCGACATCGCACGCATTCTGCATGACCGCCTCGGTGAGCGCGCCGCGAAAGCCCCGACCCGTGAACTGCCCGTGTGGCTCGCGCGCGCACTGGGCATCGTGAACCCGGAACTGCGACTGCTCAGGCACCAGCTCGGCCGGGATCTGGACGCCACAAGCGCCAAGGCGGAGCAACTTCTCGGGTGGCGAGCACGTCCCATCCAAGACACCATCGCGGACACCGCCGAGAGCCTCCTCGCCCACGGCATCGGAACTGGGTGCGACTCCTCTGGAGTGAAGGGCTGAGTTGCGGGAGCGGCGCTTGGGGCTGTGCTCGGGGCGGCTCGTCTCTACCGTGAAGGTGGAGGAGGACGCCTCGGCCGTGAAGATCGAGGGCACCCGGTCGAAGCTGAAGCGGCTGGTGGAGCGGGGCCGGCAGGACGAGGACGCCCCCGGGCTGTTCGCACCGGCCCGCCGCCGGACCGGGCCTTTGCCCAACTTGCGCCATCCTGCGGCCCCGGCTGGGCAACCAGCCGAGCCCGGGGCGGGTGCCGTACCTCCTCAGCCCCGTTCTCTTCCGTCAGAGCGCCTGCTCCGGAGCACCGGCCCCCATCTGACGCGGCACCAGGCCGATACGCGCAGGCCGCGGACCCTCCATCGCCCTGGCCGGATGATCGACCTCCCAAGGACCTTGAACGCCGACCGCTACGGCAGCGTACTGAGCAGGCGCTTGTGTGCGCGGCTCAGGTGGGTGCGCATGGTGGCTGCCGCGGCGTCGGGGTCGTGTTCGCGCAGGGTGTCGAGGATGCGCTCGTGCTCCCGGCAGGTGTCCTCGGCGATGCCCTCGCGGAAGTAGAGCCGGTAGAGGTGGGTGTGCGCGTGCAGCCGCTCCAGCGTGGCGCGCATCAGCGCGCTGCCCCCGGCGGCGGCGATGCGGTCGTGGAAGAGCGCGTCATGGCGTACGAACGACTGCAGCGCCTCGTGCGGCTCCGCGGCCTGCGCCCTGCGCATCTCGGTGAGGTATCCGGCCAGCACGTCCAGGTCCGCCGCGTCGGCGTGCTCGGCCGCGCGGGCCGCCGCGGCGGGTTCCACCAGCATCCGCAGCTCGAAGAGTTCGTCGAACTCCCTGGTGCTGAGCAGCGGGGCCGCCGTGTAGCCGGCCAGCGTCCGCTTCAGCGCCAGGCCCTCGGCCTCCAGACGGGCCAGGGCCTCCCGTACCGGGGTCGGCGAGACGTCCAGGGCCACGGCCAGGGCGTTGATGTTCAGTTTTGAACCGGGTTCGATCGCGTGCTCCAGCAGCTGCTGCCGGATCGTGTCGTAGACCGTGTCCGCCAGCACCTGCTTGCGTGGCGTCGGAGCCATCGGCCCTGCCCCTCTCTTCCCTCGTGCAGTTTCCCAGATCCTACACGATCGCCCTGCATTTCGATCAGGTAACGCATCTTGACTGGGATCGAAGTGGGTCTAGCCTCATGGAAACTATACGATCCACGCTGGAAGTCGGGGCGAGCAGACATGACCACGATCGTCGGCGCACACGCCTACCTGGTCGATGTGGAGGTCGAGAAGGAGCGGACCGACGCTGTGCAGGCGTTTCTGAAGCAGGAGACCGTCTTCGTCGAGATCCGCACCGACGACGGCCGGACCGGCGTCGGCTACTCCTACACGATCGGCACCGGCGGGCGGTCCGTGCTGGCGATGCTGCAGCAGCACCTGCTGCCCCGGCTCCCCGGCCAGGACGCGGCAGCCGTGGAGCGGGTCTGGTTCGACCTGTTCGCCTCCACCCGGGCCACCACCGTCGGCGCGATCACCTCGCTGGCCCTGGCAGCGGTGGACACCGCCCTGTGGGACCTGCGCTGCCTGCGGGCGGACGAGCCGCTGTGGAAGCTCGCGGGCGGATTCCGCCGCGAGGTCCCGCTCTACGACACCGAGGGCGGCTGGCTGCACCTGTCGACCGAGGAACTGGTCTCCGGTGCGCTGGCCTCGCAGGCGGCAGGCTGGCACGGCGTCAAACTGAAGGTCGGCAAGCCGAGCGTGGGCCAGGACCTGGCACGCCTGCGGGCGGTACGGGACGCCGTCGGCCCCGGGCTGGACGTCATGGTCGACGCCAACCAGTCGATGACCCACGCCGAGGCCCGCCGCCGGGCCGCCGCCTTCGAACCCCTGGACCTGGCCTGGTTCGAGGAGCCGCTGCCGGCCGACGACGTCGCCGGGCACGTCCTGCTGTCGCGCTCGACCTCGATCCCGGTGGCGGTCGGCGAATCCCTCTACTCCGTCGCCCAGTTCCGCGAGTACCTGGCCCGGGGAGCGGCTTCGATCGTCCAGGTGGACGCGGCGCGGGTCGGCGGGATCACGCCCTGGCTGAAGGTGGCCCACCTCGCGGAGGCCTTCAACGTCCAGGTGTGTCCGCACTTCCTGATGGAGTTGCACGTCAGCCTGGCCGCGGCGGTCCCCAACGGCCGCTGCGTGGAGCACATTCCGCAGCTGCGTGCCATCACCGACGGCCAGTTGGAGATCACCGACGGCCACGCCGTGGCACCGGACCGTCCCGGCCTGGGCATCGCCTGGGACCGGGACGCGATCGACGCCCGCCGCGTCGCCTGAAAAGCACGACCCCGACACTCGAAGGAGAGATCAGATGGGGCAGGAAAGTCGAGACTACACGCGGGTGACCAGGCGTTCGCTGCTCGCGACCGCCGTGGCGGTCGCGAGCACGACGGTGATGTCGCCGACCCGGGCCCTGGCCCTGCCGGCCAAGGGGGCCGCAGCGCTGCCGCTCGACGGGGCCGGGCAGTGGGCCTCGCTGCGGACCAAGCTGGCCGGCATCACCGGCCAGTGGACCGACCAGAACTACACCGGCGCCGTCTCCAGCACCATGCCCGACACCGCGCTGCTGGGGAACGGCGACGTGGGAGTGGTCTCCGGCGGCAGCGTCGGCGTCAAGACCTTCACCATCTCCAAAGGCGATTTCTGGAACGCCAACCCGAGCCCGGTTCCGGCGCCGATCGGAGGCGTGACGCTGCGGGCCACCGCCAGGCCCCCGGGTTCCAACCTGGCGCTGGGCGCGATCGCCACGGCCAGCAGCGTCAACGGCTCACTGACGCCCGACCGCGCGGTCAACGGCCAGTGGACCACCGGCTACGAGGGCTGGGTCTCCGATGTCGGCAAACCCCAGTGGATAGCCCTGGATCTCGGCACCGCGCAGACGGTCGCCCGCTACATCCTGCGCAACGACGACGCCGCCCGTCCCGGCAACGACGACCACACCACCAAGGACCTCACCCTCCAGACCAGCACCGACGGTAGTACCTGGACCGACGTCGACACGGTCACCGGCAACACCGCGGCGACCCTCAACCGCACCTTCACGCCGGTGACCACCCGCTATCTGCGGCTCCTGCTCACCGAGCCGACGCAGGCGGACACCGACGACTCCATCGCCAACCCCCGCGCCCGGGTCGGGCAGATCGAACTGTTCGGCCCGCAAAGCGATCCCGACCTGGCGCTGGGCGCGACCGCCACGGCCAGCAGCGCGCACGGCTCGCTGACGCCTGACCGCGCGGTCAACGGCCAGTGGACCTCCGGCTACGAGGGCTGGGTCTCGGAGATCGGCAAACCCCAGTGGATCGTCCTGGACCTGGGTTCCGCGCAGACGGTCGCCCGCTACGTCCTGCGCAACGACGACGCCGCCCGCCCGGGCAACGACGACCACACCGCCAAGGACTACACCCTCCAGACCAGCCAGGACGGCGCCGGCTGGACGGACGTCGACACGGTCAGCGGCAACACGGCCGCCGTCGTCGACCGGGATCTCGCTCCGGGCCCGGTGACCACCCGCTATCTGCGGTTCCTGCTCACCGAGCCGACCCAGGCGGACACCGACGACTCCATCGCCAACCCCCGCGCCCGCATCGGGCAGATCCAGCTCTTCCCACTGACGAAGAGCCAGGAGGATCCTGACGCCCCGTCGACGGATCCCTTCCACGAGGTCCAGCGGATCCTCGACGCTCGGATCACCACCTCCGTCGTCATGGACCACACCACCCTGTCCCTGGACACCTGGCTGTCCGCGCAGCACAACGTGCTGGTGACCTCGGTGACCTCGCACGGCTCCGCGCCGGTCGAGCTGGAGGCGTCCACCTGGGCCGGCGCCGTCGTCGCCAACTCCCGCTACAGCAACTCGGCCGGCGCCGGCGGCGGCGTCGCCTGGGCGCGGCGTTCCACTGCTCCGGGCAGCAGTTGGGTTTCCACGGCGGCACTGGCCACCCGCGTGCTCGGAGCGGACTCGGTCCAGTCGCCGACCGTGTCGGGAGCCACCGCGAGGATCGTGTTCACCCTCAGGCCGGGCCGGACGGCCCTGATCGTGACCGCTGTGACCGGCGGCGGGCAGAACCCGGCCGACCCGCAGCCGGCGGCGGTCAGCCAGGTGTCCGCGCAGAACGCCGGGTCGCTCGCCCGCATGGAGGCCGAGCACGTGCAGTGGTGGAAGACGTACTGGACGCAGTCCAGCATCGACATCGGCAACGCGGTACTGGAGAAGTACTACTACGCCGCCCAGTACTTCATCGGCTCGGCCAGCCGCGCGGGCAAGGTCGCCCCCGCGCTCTACGGGATCTGGGTCACCACGGACTCGCCGCAGTTCAGCGGCGACTACCACATGAACTACAACGCGATGGGGCCGTTCTACGGCGTCTACTCCAGCAACCGGCCCGAACTCGCCCTGCCCTTCTACGAGGTGATCCTGGACTACGTGCCCGAGGCGCAGCGGCGGGCGAGGCAGGACCTGAACCGGGTCAAGCCGGACTACATCGGCAGTCGCTTCCCGAGCGGCGGCGTCCCGGACGGCGTGCTGTTCCCGGTCGGCATCGGCCCCTTCGGGTCGACCACCGACGACGAGTACCTCCAGCAGGTCGCCAACTCGCTGTTCGCCGCCTCCCAGTTCGCCGCGTACTACGAGTACACCCAGGACCGCGTGTTCCTGCGGGACACGGCATATCCGTTCCTGGCGCTGGTGGCCACGTTCTTCCAGTACTACCTGGAGTGGGACCAGGGCGCGCAGCAGTACGTGCTGTGGAGCGGGCCGCAGGAGAACGCCTGGGGCCAGGACTCCTCCTCGGACCTGGGCATGCTCAAGCAGGTGCTGCGCACGCTGATCGACGGCAGCAGCGACCTCGGCATCGACTCGGGCCGGCGCAGCGGCTGGCAGCACGTGCTGGACCACCTCCCTCCGCAGCCGACCGCGGTGTACCAGGGCACGACTGTCTTCTCCCTGGTCAAGGCCGGGACGATGCAGGGCTCCGACACCAGGGACATCCATCCGGGTGACAACACGGTGAACCTGGAGTTCATCCACCCGGCCGGCGTCCTCGGCATTGACTCCGACCCGGCTCTGCTGAAGACCGCCAGGGACACGCTGGACGTGATGGACTCCTGGAACCAGGTGAACAGCTTCCCCAAGGTCTTCACCCAGGCGGCCCGAGTCGGCTACCCGGCCCAGCAGTTGATCGACCGGTTCACGCAGACCATCACCCAGAACATGGCCGCCAACCTGCGCATCGCCGACCCCTACCACGGCATCGAGAAGTCCGGCGCGGTGGAGGCGATCAACGACATGTTGGTCCAGAGCGACCAGGGCGTGATCGTCCTCTTCCCGGTCTGGCCGTCCGACCAGGACGCACGCTTCCACCGACTGCTGCAGAAGGGGGCGTTCGTCGTCTCCAGCGAGCTGAGGAACGGCACGGTCGGGTACGCGGACGTCATCAGCAACGCCGGGAACACCCTGCGGATCAGGAACCCCTGGCCCGGCTACTCCGTCGCGGTCACCGACCACCGCGGCCGGGCCGTGAACACGAGCGCGAACGACGGTGTGATCACTGTCCGCACCGACCCCGGCGCCGGCTACCGCCTCACCCGTTCACGTCCGGCACGGGGCCGCTGAGCACAGGAAGGACGAGTCGCGAGGGCCTGGCCGCGTCGTGGTACAGGCTTCGGTGAGCCAGGGGCAGAGCGCCGGTGGCGCTGTCGTCGAGGTCGCGGTCCCAACGGGGGAAACAGCTGGAGGCTATCTGGAGACGGATGCGGTGTCCGGGCAGGAAGACGTGCGCTGTCGACCACAGGTCGACCGTGAGCTCCTGGGGCCGCTGCTGTGTCTGCTGGGTCCGCAGGATGCCGTCGGTGATGATCCGTGACACCCCGTCGGGGTCGACATCGCACAGTCGGGCAACCCAGTCAGCCGCAGGGGTGGAGGCGTCGGCGACCAGGTGGACGCTGATGCGGCCGACGACCTCCAGCGGCGCTTCGAGGGGTTCGCTGGTGGAGACGAGTACGTCGTCGCGCTTCTCGATCCGCCGCTGGTCCAGCGGACCGGCGGGGAACCCGGGCGCCATGAGGAGGGCGCCTCCGCGGGTGGGGACGGGATCGTTCGGGTCGTGGTGCCATGTGTCCGGCGACGAGTGCGGTTCGGGCGGTTCGGGTGACAGTCGGCCGCCGGCGTGCAGATACCAGGGAGAATCGCTGGAATCCGGGGGCCAGTCCCCGAAGTGGCGCCACTGGTTGGTGCCCATGACGAAGAGCAGCACCGGCGCGGGCACAGGTGCGGTCCGTTGCTGCTTGAGCTGACGGTCGAACCAGTCCAGCTCTCGTTCAAGCAGCGACCCCGCGTTGTCGATGCCTGCGGCGTCGGCGGTCGGGCCGAGGTCGGTGTCGCCAAAGCGGCCGCTCTGGTTGTCGTGCGACCAGGGTCCGACGATCAGTGCAGCCTGTTGCCCGGCCTGGCGTGCCCTGACGTAGTTGTCGAGGCTGCCTTGCAGGAAGCAGTCGAACCAGCCTGCGACGGTCAGTGTGGGAACGTCAGGGTGGGGGAGCGGCGCGGAGCCGGCCTTCGGAGCCGACAGGCCGAAGCGGAGCAGAGTCGGCGACGCGGGTGCGGGAAGCTCCCAGTACGCGTGCGTGGGCAGTTCGGCCAGCGCCGTGTTGAGCGCGGCGAGTTGTCCGCGCAGTTCCCCGGAACCACCTGAGTAGCGGCGTTCGAGAACGTTGATTCCCAGGCTCAGCGTCCAGTGGGTCACCAGCCCCAGCTCGACGGCACCGCCCCGGGAGAGCAGGCCGTCATGCGGGTCCGCCCAGGTCAGTTCGGGTGCCGCGGCATACAGGTGAGGAGGCCGTGCCGCGATGGCGGCCCATTGGGTGTGGCCGAGATAGCTGGGTCCGTACATGCCGACGCGTCCGTCGGCCCCGGGCAGCCCGGCCGCCCACTCGACCGTGTCGTGCCCGTCCGCGCTCTCATGGACGAACGGTTGCCAGCGCCCCTCCGAACGGAACCGCCCGCGGCAGTCCTGGATGACGACCAGATAGCTGCGGCGGGCGGCGCCGAACGGGTCAAGACGGGTGAGCACGCCGGGGTCCTGCTTGCCGTAGGGAGTCCGGGCCAGCAGGACCGGCCACGGTCCGCTGCCGGTGGGCCGGTAGGCGTCGGCGCGCAGGACGGTGCCGTCGCGCATCGTGGCTTCCAGGTCGATCCGGATGTCGATGTCCCGGTGCGGGCGATGCACGGCGGCGCCTCCTGGCGACGGTCAGTGGTGCGTGGTCAGCCGATGCTCAGATCGTCGACGTAACCGCGGTAGCCTCCGGTCGAGTTGGGGTTGTCGTAGCCGACCAGGACCCGACTGATCTGCTTGTTGGCATTGCTGGTGCCCAGGTTGACGGTGACGTGGTTCCAGGCGTCGAGGGTCAGGTGCCCGCACTGCTGGGCGGGGTGGATGCTCCTGCCGTTCTGGTCGACGGCGCCGGAGTCCCTGAGCGTGCTGCCGTCGGTGAAGACCATGTCGACGGCGGTGCAGGAGCTGTTGACGGACCCCGAGGTCAGCCAGCTGCTGGTGGCACTGGACTGCGGGTAGATCCAGTAGCTCAGGGTCTTGCCGGTGCCGATCGCCAGCGGGGATGCGCCGAGATCGTAGATCTCCATGTAGGCGTGCACGGTGCTGCCGCCCTGCCCGGAGCCGGAGTACATCAGCGCGCCGCTGCCTGCGTGCGAGGTCTCACCTGTGCGCACGGACGACTCCGGGCCGGTCAGGCCGCAGCACAGCCCGGTCACCGATGCGACGCCGCCGCCGCTGGCGTCCACCGTGTCGACCAGCGGGGCCGGGTCGGTGGACTCGAAGCCGGAGCTGAAGCTGCTCGTGGTGGTCCCGGTGCCGGTCTGCAGGGGCTGGGCCAGTTGGGTCTGGATGGTCGCGAACGGGGTTCCCGCCGGGGCGAGTTCGAGCGTGTCGCCGGCGGAGGTCGCCAGGGTGATCTTCGAGCCGGACACGGTGCCGGTGTCGGTGCCGTTGCGGTACACCTCGACGCTGCCCGACCACGGGTTGGTGAAGGTGAAGGAGCCGCCGCGCTGGCTGACGACCCGCGCGTACTGGACGCTGTTGTTGTAGAGGCTACTGGAGACCAGGAAGTCGCCGTAGGCCAGCAGGTCGCCGAACTTGGCGTTGGTGTTCGTCGGCCAGTCCGGGAAGAACCTGACGTCGTTCTGGAAGGACTGCAGCAGCATCTCGTCCAGGCCCGAGGTAGTGACGTTGATGTTCTCGACGCCGCCGCCGTTGTGGTGGACGGCCATGTTGGCATAGCTCTGGCTGGTGGCCTCGTTGTGCAGGTTGGTCAGGATGGTGCTGGGGTTGTAGCCCACACGGGCGGCCGCGGCGTAGAAGGTGGCCGGCGCGTTCCCGCCGTGCCAGGCGTTGGTGAGCGCGCCGATGGTGTTCTGCGCGGTGGTCAGCAGCGTCGGGGCGCTGTCCAGACCGACCAGGCCGCCGGGGTAGATGGCCTGGGAGTCGAGGTCGTTGCCGTCGTTGTAGAAGTCGCTGCCGACCTCGGTCTCGCGCAGGATGGTCTGGCCGTTCAGCGTCATGGTCGGCAGGGCGCTCAGGTGCGAGACGATGTTCTGCCAGGTCGCGCGGGTGGTGGCGTCCTGGTTGAGGGCGGTGCTCATGTCGATCAGGCCCTGCAGGAGCAGGTGGACCAGGCCGAGCGACAGGCCCGAGTTGGTCTGCGGGTAGCTCTGGTCCTCGTGCGGGGCGTCGTTGGTGATGACGTAGCGGTTGTTGGCGGAGTCCCAGGTCAGATAGGACTGCCAGAACAGGCCCACCTGCTTGAGCCACGGATACACCTTGGTCGCGTAGGAGGCGTCACCGGTGTACTCGAAGCGCATCACCATGTCGCTGGCCAGGTTGGCCGCGTTGGACTTCTGGTTGTGCAGTGCGGTGTCCGCGCTGGTGCCCTGCGGGGACAGCCCCACCGGGTAGAGGACGCCGCTGTAGCCATTCGACGTCGCCAGGGCCTGGCCGGCCGACTGCCAGTCCAGCACCGGCTGGTCGTAGGCGTCCATCTGGGCGATGTGGTTGGTGGACAGGGCCGCGTAGAACGGGGCCTCGTAGTTGTAGTTGGTGTGGTAATCGCCGTTCCAGTTCATCGCCCCGGTGATCCAGTTGCCCCACAGGCCCGGGGCCGATTTGCCCGGGCGCGAGATGCAGGCCAGCAGGTACAGCGAGCCGTACCAGCTCTTCTCCACGGCCTTGTCCGGGATCTCGACGAACGACTGCGACCAGTAGCTCTGCCACCAGGCGCGGTGGGAGGTGTTGTGGTTGCCGACATCGGTCTGGGTGAGGTTCTGGACCAGCGCGTCGGCGCCGGACTGCCACGAGGAACTGTCGACGCTGGAGACGATTCCGGTGACCAGGGTGGCCGTGCCGCCGGGCTGGAGGGTCATGCTGACGGTGTTTCCGGAGACCGACTGGGTCTGGCCGATGATCCGCGCGGCCATCCTGGCGTGCGGATCACTGCCGGTCCCGGTGTCGGCGACGACGTCCGCGTCGAGGTCGTTGCCGGTGGTGGTGACCGTGGGGGTGCCACCGGAGCCGTTCTGCAGGGTGACGCCGATGCTCTGTGCGCTGCCGCCGGTGAGCTTGAACGAGGTGACGGCCAGGCCGCCGTTCGCGTCCACCCAGCTGCTGGTGGTCAGGGTCTGGCCGCCCAGCGTGTAGCTGCCGTCGACCTCGCCGTGGGCGATGTCCTGCACCACGTGGTACGAGGAGCCGCTGAGCCCGGGGGCCTTGACCACGATCCGGCCCAGGGGCTTGATCGCGTGGCTGGACGAGGAGAAGAAGTCGTTCTTCCCGACGTACATCGTCTGGTTGTCGATGGACCCGCCCACCGCGATCCCGATGTCGCCGTTGCCGAGCAGCGGGGCGTCGACGGTCCCGCCACCGGTCAGCTGTGCGGGCGGGCTCGTCCACACACCGGTGTACTGCTGTGCGATCCGCCAGCCCTGGTTCGCGGTGACCGTGTCGGCCAGGGCGGGACGGGCGAGCGTGGCGGTGACCATGGCGCACGCGAGCCCCATGACCGTGGCGACACCCACGGCCTTCCGGGGCTGCAGGCGCAACTTCCCGAGGCGTACCTCGATCTTCATCGACCGGACCTCTCCTCAAGCATTGGGTGGGCATGCTGAACCCGCGACCGGCGCAGGCGTGCGCGGTCGGCAGAAGCGCGGGATCAGGGCGGGAGCACGACCAGAACGACCGTGTTGAAATAACGTTATCGCGAAAGGTTGTGGGCATCGTGAGGCTGTGTCAAGGGGTCTGACGCGGAGCGGCGACGGGGTCCCGGGCTCAGGCCGGGATCTCCCCGGAGCCACGGACCGTCAGCGTCAGCGGGAGGACGACGGTCTGCACCTGGCGGGCCGGATCGGCGATGCGCGCAAGCAGCAGCTCCACGGCGGTCCGGCCGATCAGTGCGGTCTGCTGGGCGACGACGGTGAGCGCCGGCTGGAGCAGGTCGGCGTGCGGGACCTCGTCGAAGCCGACGATGGCCAGCCGCGAGGCCGCCTTGGGCCCCAGCACCCGGAGCGCGGTGAGCGTGGTGTCCATACTGCCGGTGACCAGCGCGGTCGCAGGCTCCGGACCGTACAGCGCGGTGTCCAGGGCCGCCGCGACCCGCTCGGGGGTGATCTCCCCGGGGTGGACCAGTCCGTCCAGCGGCTGTCCGTGGGCCCCCAGCGCGGCACGGAAGGCCGCCGCGCGCTCACGGCCCGAGTAGACCTGCTCGCGGTCTCCGACATAGGCGATGCGGCGGTGCCCGTATCGGGTCAGATGGTGGAACGCGGTGCCGATGCCCGAGGCGTTGTCGGACATGACGCAGTCCACCGAGACGCCGCTCATCGGCCGGTCCATCGCCACGATGGGCATGCCGGCGTCCAGTTCCGGCTGCAGGTAGCTGTGGTTGTCGCCGAACGGTTCGAGAATGATGCCGTCCAGGCGCTGCCGGCACATCGACACCAGGATCTCCCGCTCCCTGGCCTCCTCGAAGTCCGTGGAGGCGGCCAGCAGCGTGAGCCCCGACTCGCGGGCGGTCTGCTCGATGGCGGCCAGCTCCGGGTTGACCTCGGCGATACGGCGGACCGCGGCGCCTATCGTGCCGGTGATCCCGGTGCGCAGCTGGCGGGCCCGCTCGTCCGGCCGGTAGTTGAGCGCCGCGATGGCGGCCTCGACCTTGGTGGCGTACTCGGGGCCCACCGTCGGGTCGTTGTTGACCACGCGCGAGACGGTCCGCAGCGCCACCCCGGCTTCCCTGGCCACATCGACCATGGTCGGCCGCTTCGGGCGACCCCCGGTGCCGTTGCCAGCCCGTGCTCCGCTCATGCAGTCACTCCTCGTTGTTTCAGCGCACCGTTATCAGATCGACTCTTGACACATTCCCGCAATACGCGCGTACTCTCGCGATAACGTTATCTCGCAGGTGCTCCGGCGTCGATCCTCCCACTGATCCGCCCCCACCCACGGGTCACACCACCCCCCAGGAGACTTCCATGCGGCACAAGATTCTCACTGCGGCCTGTCTGGCCGCAGGGCTCGCGCTGGTGACCGGATGTTCCGCAGCCACCCCGTCCGGCGGCGCGAAGGGAGGCTCCTCCCTGACCTATCTGACCTTCGAGACTCCGAGCCTCACCGCGTCGTTCTGGGACAGCTCCATCGCCAACGCCGAGAAGAAGGTCCCGGGGCTGACGGTGAAGAAGCTGGTCGCCCCCAGCACGGACCGCGACGCGTACGCCAAGCAGCTGCAGGCCTCCGGGCAGTTCCCCGACCTGCTCCAGTCGATCACGCCGTCGACCTTCGCCACCGCCGGGCTGCTCAAGCCCTACGACCAGGGCTGGGTCAACGCGAACTTCCTGCTGCCGCTGGGCAACGCCTACAAGGGCAAGGTCTACATCCCGCCGACCAACTCCCAGATCATCCCCCAGGTGTTCTACAACAAGAAGCTGTTCGCCAAGGCGGGCCTGACCACGGCGCCCAGGACCTGGTCGGAGTTCATGGCCGACTGCGCCAAGCTCAAGGCCGCCGGCGTCACCCCGATCGAGCTGGGCGGCGGCGACCCCTTCGCCGCCTCGATGCCGCTGGTCGGCATCCTGTCCGCCGACGTCCTGGGCAAGGACCCCAACTGGCTGCAGGAGCGCTACGCCGGCAAGGTCCACTTCACCGACCCGAACGTCGAGACAGCCGTCGCCAAGTACCGGACGATGGTCAAGAACGGCTACTTCGAGAGCGGCGCGCTGGGGGTCAAGTACGCCGACTCCATCACCAACTTCGCCGCCGGCAAGACCGCGATGTACATCATGGGCAGCTGGTTCCTCGGCTCGGTGCCGAAGGCGACCGCCGATGACTTCGGCGCCTTCCTGACGCCCACCGACGACGGCTCGCTGGTCGTGCCCTTCGCCGTCGGCGGCTCCATGGCCATCAGCGCCAAGACCGCGGACCCCGCCAAGGCCACCGCCTTCGCCGAAGCCTGGTCGCTGGACCCGAACAACTACAAGACCCTCATCGAGGGGGACGGCGCCTTCCCGATGCTCAAGGGCAAGACCCTGGCCGACTACAACGTCAACGTCACCCAGGTCTTCAAGGACTCCTACTCCTACGTCACCAGCCAGAACACCAAGGTCTCCGCCATGGGCTGGGCGACCAACGACGACTCCATGCCCTCGGGCCTCAACGACGCCTTCTACGCCGCCAGCCAGGCGCTGTTCAGCGCCGACGACGTCCACGGCCAGATGGCCAAGCTCGACGCCGCCTGGGACGCGGCGACCAAGTAGCCGCATGGCCGGCGCCGGGCCGACCGAGCCCGGCGCCGGCCGCACCGCCATCCGACTCCTCCAAGGGAAGACGCCATGACCACCCGAGTCCGCCCGCGCCGCGGCGACCCAGCCCTCGGCGCCATCGCCGTGCTGGCACTGGGACTGTATGCCCTGTTCATCCTGGTCCCCGTGGTCATGAGCGCCTGGAAGAGCCTGACCAACGAGAACCCGCTCCAGGACCAGGCCCGGTTCGTCGGCGCGGCCAACTACACCGAGATGCTCCACGACAGCGCCCTGACCGCGAGCCTGACCTTCACCCTGGTCCTGGCCGCCGTGGTCACCATCGCCGCCAACGCCCTCGGCATTGGCTTCGCGATGCTGCTGAACAGGACGTCGCTGAGCTTCCGGGTCATGCGCACGGTCGCCTTCCTGCCCCAGGTGCTCTCCGGCGTCATCGTCGGATTCGTCTGGCGCTACATCCTCGCCCAGGACGGGATCCTCAACAACGTCCTGCTCTCGCTCGGCATCATCGGCCATCCGGTCACCTGGCTCGGCAGCCCACACCTGGCCATGTTCTCCGTCGGCCTGGTCGCCACCTGGGTGCTCACCGGGTTCACCACCGTCGTGCACCTGGCCGCGCTGCAGTCCATCCCGGTCGAGCTGTACCAGGCCGCCATGGTGGACGGGGCCGGCCGCTGGCAGCGGTTCCGGCGGATCACCTTCCCGATGGTGGCCCCGGGGACGACCATCAGCGTCACCATCTCGTTGATCACCATGCTCAAGCTCTACGACATCATCACGGTGCTCACCTCCGGCGGCCCGGCCGACTCGACCCAGTCCACCGCCCTGTACATCATCAAACTCGCCTTCACCGACGACCGGTTCGGCTACGCCTCCGCCGTGGCCATGCTGCTGCTGGCCGTCTCCGCGGTCATCTCGCTGTTCGTGACCGGCCTGCTACGCCGCCGGGAGGTGGACCTGTGATCGCCTCGACCTCGCAGCGACCGACGACCAAGAACCCGCGCACCGACACGTCCGCGGCCGCGCCGCGCGCGAACCGCCGGGTGTGGGCGTCCAAGGGCTACCTGCTCGCGGCCGCCCTGCTGACGCTGGCGTTCGTCAGCCCGATCTACCTCACCATCGTCAACGCCTTCAAGTCCCAGGACCAGATCGTCAGGAACCCTGCGGCGCCCCCCGCCCCGCCGACCCTGCACAACCTCACGGACGCCCTGTCCCGCCCGGACCGGATCATCCAGATCGGCCTGACCAACTCGGCGGTCACCGTCATCGCCTCGGTGCTGCTGATCATCCCGCTCGGCGCCGCCTTCAGCTTCTGGCTCAGCCGCCGCCCGGCCCGCTTCCGGCGGATCGTCCTCGCCTGCTTCTCCGCCGGACTCATGATCCCGCCCGCGGTGCTCCTGCTGCCCACGATCCGGATCCTGACCATCCTTCACCTGGACCACACCTATCCCGGACTGATCCTGTCCAACGTCGGCGGCGGCTACCTGTCCTTCGCGGTCTTCGTCTACTCCGGCTTCCTGCGCTCCGTCCCCGCCGAGATCATCGAGGCCGCCACCGTGGACGGCGCGGGCACGCTGCGGATCTGGTGGACGATCATCATGCCGCTGCTGCGGCCCGCCACCGCGACCGTCGCCATCTTCCTGTCCCTGTGGATCTGGAACGACTTCATGAACCCGCAGTTCATCCTCGGCCCCCTGCACGGGCAGACCGTCACCACCGGCCTGTACCTGTCGGTCGGTCAGTACTCCACCAACTACGCCCAACTGTTCGGCGTGATGTTCCTGGCCGCCGTCATCCCGGTCGCCGGATACCTCACCCTGCAGAAGCAGTTCATCGCCGGCCTGACCTCGGGAGCCACCAAGTGACCGCCACGACCGACGCCGGCCCCGGTGCCACCGAGATCACGCCCGGCGTCCCGGACCTGGACGACGTCGCGGGCCACTGGGTGGGCGCGGACGAGATCGCGCACCTGCCCTCGCTGCGCAACCAGCAGGGACAAGGGCACGTCAACGCCGACCTGACGTCCGCGTCGTGGCTGGTGGCACCGCCCTTCACCTTCGGCTACCACACCGGTGAACTGCACCTGGACGGCCGCACCCCCGCTGCCCAGCGCTTCCTGTGGAAGCCCTGGGGAGTGGTGCGCGAGCGCAGGGGCGACGGACTGCTGCTGCGCACCGACACCCGCATGGCCCTCTCCCGCGACCTGCTGCTGTGGCGGATCACCGCCACCAACGAGGGCCCCGAGGCCAGGACCGTCGAGCTGTCCCAGGACCTCTACGCAAGGGTCGCCCACACCGAGGTCGGCTACGGCTGGCTGTACGACGTTCCCTGGAACCACGGCGACCACCACGACTTCATGGCCCTGGAGCGCATCCGGGCCACCACCGGTGGCGGCGGTGCGTCCTACCTGCTCTCGCCGGCGCCGCGGCGGCTGCGCCTGGGCAGGCCCCGCATCCCGGGCATCCAGCGCGACGAGGACCACGGCCCCATGCTGCTGGACGATGCGCTGCCGTCGCACTTCAGCCACGACAAGGAGCCCGAGCCCCGTACCGGCGTGGACGCGGCCGTGCGGGCGCTCCGGGTCGAGTCCGCGGACGGCGGACTGGTCCTGGACATCGACGGACCG
Source organism: Streptacidiphilus sp. EB103A (assembly GCF_041261405.1). Taxonomy (NCBI): domain Bacteria; kingdom Bacillati; phylum Actinomycetota; class Actinomycetes; order Kitasatosporales; family Streptomycetaceae; genus Streptacidiphilus; species Streptacidiphilus sp. EB103A. The sequence continues at coordinate 410,909 of NZ_JBGCAQ010000002.1, forward strand.
GTCACGCTCACCCGCGACGGCGAGGCGACCTTCGACGCCCTCGTGCTCGCCCCCGGCACGGAGATCGGCTTCGACCTGCGACTCGACGCGGCCGGGCAGTCCGGCACCGTCCTCATCCACGGCAACCATCCCGACTCCCTGCAGATCGGCGTCGAGGACGGTCGGCTGTGGCTCGGCATCACGGGGGAGCGCGAGTTCAGCACCGCGGACGTCCCCGAAAGGACCTGGCACCGAGTCAGCACCCGCGTGGAAGCCGACCATGCGGTCCTGACGCTCGACGGGGAGGAGATCATCCGGACCCGGCACTGGAACGCGTCGCGCCGCTGGGCCTCCCACGTCACCGACAGCCCCGAGACCATGCTCACCATCGAGGACACCCGCTCGCCGGCGCGAGCGGCCTACGCCTTCTCCGGGCCTGCGCCCGGCCTCACCTCCACCGGCGCCGGCGGCCGTGCGACCTGGACCTGCCGGATCGAGCCCGGGCAGAGCGTGACCCTCGGAATCGCCTGCGCCTACGGGACCGGCGCCGACCAGGTCCGCGCCGAAGCCCGCGCTGCCGTACAGGACTTCGACGCCACCCTGCGCGCCGGGACGGACGGCTGGCGGCAGCACTGGTCCCATATGTTCACCCCGGGCAACCCCGACTTCTCCGGACACCTGCCGACCCTCACCACCCATGACGCCGGCCTGGCCAGGACGTACTACATGGGTGCCCTGCAACTTCTCTACATGCGCAACACGCGGATCCGGCCCGGCGAGCCGGTGTTCCTCACCGGGGGGCCGCGCCTGGGCCCGACCACCACGTACTTCTGGGACCACAGCGAGTGGAGCCGGATGTACGCCCTGCTGGAACCGGCCGGGCTGCGGTCCTGGCTGCTGCGCGTCCTGGCCGGGCCCTACCAGGAGTCCTTCGGCATCGACGCCCGCAGCGGCGGCCCGCTGGGGAACGCCTACAGCGCCAACGACTACGCCCTGTTCCGCCTGATCGAGCACTATGTGTGCATCACCGGGGACACGGCCTTCCTCGACACCACCGCCGGCGGAGCAACCGTCCTCCAGCACCTGGAAGGACTCGGCTTCGGCTGGCGCGACAAGCGCAGCCCCGCCACCGGAGGGGTCCTCGCCGACTTCGGCGAGGACCCCTGGAACCTGCTGGAATGCATCCCCGGCTACACGGGCGTGGTCGCGTCCTTCAACGGCGCCTATGTCGGCGCCACCCGCGCACTGGCCGGCCTGTACCGGCAACGGGGCCGCCACCAGGACGCCGACCGGGCCGAGGCCGAGGCACGCGAACTGGCCGACGCGGTCCTGGACCTGTACGCCGGGGACGGCCGCTGGCGGATACGCCGACCGGACGGAACGGACACCATCGGCCACTGCCTGGACTTCGGGCTCGTCGCGGCCTGCCTGCACCGTGAACTCGCCCCACAGGTACGGCTTGAGATGGCCGACTTCGTCGAGAGGGACCTCCTGGCCGGCGGTTGGATGCGGGCCCTGAGCCCGAACGACCCGGCCGCTGCCACCTCCGACCGCCCCGATCACGGTGCGGGCGGCGCCTTCTGCGCCTGGCCCGGCGTCACCGCCCATGGCCTGGCCCGCCTGGGCTTCCGCGACCGCGCGCTCACCTTGCTGCGTGACCTCGCGTCCGCCGCCTCCGGTGGCCTGTGGGGCCAGGCCATGGAGATCGTCACCACAGCCGACGGGCACCTGCGCGCCCGGGTCGCGGAACGGGGCGTCTCCAACCGGGAGACCATCGCCGGGGCCGCCGGGGCCGAGGCGGTACTGTCCGCGCTGTTCGATGTGAACCCGTCGTTCACCGACCCCCGGCACCGGGCATCCCTGCCCGACACCCTCACTGCGGACGGCATCGGAACGCTCCGCGGTCTCCGCCGCCCTTGATGACCCCAGCAAACTCTCCCATGAAAGGTCGACATCCCGATGTCGCCAGTTCGCGGCTATGAAGCCGAACCCTGCCACGCCGTCACCGCAGCGGTCGGAGTCGGATACCAGCAGGCTGCCGCCCACCTCACCCAAGGACAGATCCTCGCCGTCGACGGGCCCGTCGCCGTCGACTGGGACGCCGTCGCCGCGGGGGTCTGCGACGCCCTCGCCGCCCGCGGCCTCACGGCGAAGCAGATCGACATGCGCGACCACTTCGCAGCCTGGGACGACATCCTCGCCCTCACCGCCTCGGCCGTGCTGTCGGACGACCCCGACTTCGCCCCGCTCTCGCAGGCCGGCCTGGCGGACTTCTTCGCGGCGGTGCCGGAACCCGGAACCAGCGCCACCGCAGTCACCGTCGTCCTCGGCCCGGGTGCGTCGCTCGTGGCCCACGACGCCCTCTGGTACGCGGACCTGCCCAAGCGGTACGCCGAAGCGGAGATCACCGCGGGCACGGGTCGCAACCTGGGCCAGCCCGCAGGTACCGGCGCGGGAACCACACGCCGCCTGTTCTACATCGACTGGCCGGTGCTCGACCGGCACCGCGACGCCATCGCCGGCGCGATCGACCTGTGGGTCGACACCCAGGACCCGCACGGTCCCACCTGGCTGGAGGGCCCCGCCCTGCGCGAGGCGCTGACCGACCTCGCCGCGAAGCCGTTCCGGACGCGCCCCACCTTCAACACCACCTCGTGGGGCGGGCACTGGGCCCAGCAGGAACTGGGGATCAACCGGGAGGCACCCAACACCGCACTCGGCTACGAACTCATCGCTCCCGAGAGCGGGATCCTCCTCGGCAACCCGGACGGCCCACGCGTCGAGGTGCCGCTCCAGGTCCTGGTGGCCCTCCACCCCGAGGACGTCCTGGGCGGACCCGTCCACGCGACCTTCGGAACCTCCTTCCCGATCCGCTTCGACTACCTCGACACGGTCGGCGGCGGCAACCTCTCCGTGCACTGCCACCCGCAGTCCGACTACATGCAGCGGGTGTTCGGCTGGCCCTACACCCAGCACGAGACCTACTACATGATGGTCGGCGGCCCCGACCGCCAGGTGTTCCTGGGCCTGCACCAGGACGCCGACCTCGACGCCTTCCGGCTCGAAGCCGACCGGGCGGTCCACGACGGTCTTCCGTTCGACATCGAACGCTATGTCCAGACCTTCCCCGCCGACCAGCACCAGCTCTTCCTCATCCCCGGCGGCACCCCGCACGGCAGCGGCGAGGGCAACGTCGTCCTGGAGATCAGTGCCACGCCCTACCTCTACAGCCTGCGCTTCTACGACTGGCTGCGTACGGACCGTGCAGGCGACCAGCGGCCGGTCCACGTCGGCCACGCCTTCCAGAACCTGGATCCCGCCCGGTCAGGGGACGCGGTCGCCCGCGACCTCGTCCAGCACCCGCGGACGCTGCGCTCGGGCGACGGCTGGCACGAAGACGTCATCGGCCGGCTCCCGGAGATGTTCTTCGAGGTCCGGCGGGTGGAGCTGGCCGCGGGAACCGCTGCGGACGACGCGACGGACGGACGCTTCCACATCCTCAACGTCGTCGAGGGGGACGGGATCCTGCTGGAGACACAGAGCGGAGGCCGCCACGAACTGGCCTACGCGGAGACGCTGACCGTACCGGCCTCGGTGGGCGCCTACCGGGTCCAGGCCGTCGGAACCCGACCGGTCCGCTACGTCAAGGCGCTCGTCCGGTGATACCCGACCAAGGACCCGCGCTGTCGGTCATGGACATCGGCGGCACCCACGTGACAGCTGCACACGTGGACGTCACAGCGGGCAGCCTCAGCCTCGGACCCTCGCACCGTGAACCCATCGAAGGCACCGTCAGCGCGGACGAGTTCGTGTCCGCGCTGGTCCGATGCGCGGGGCGGCTTCCCGGGCCGGCCGGGGAGCACTGGACCATTGCCCTTCCCGGCCCGTTCGACTACCAGCACGGCATCGGACGCTACGAGGGAGTGGGCAAGTTCGAAGCCCTGCGCGGCTTCGATCTGCGCACCGCTCTCACCGCCCGCCTGCCCGGCCACCCCACCGTGGCCTTCTGCAATGACGCCGACTCCTTCACGCTCGGCGAATGGCAGGCCGGCGCCGCGCGCGGACAGCGCACGGTCACCGGGCTCACCCTCGGCACCGGCGTCGGTTCCTGTTTCCTGCGCGAGGGCACGATTGTGCGGCAGGGCCACGGAATCCCACCCGGCGGCCGCGTGGACCTGATGGAGCACGCCGGCCGACCGTTGGAGGAGACGGTGTCCCGCCGCGCACTACGACGGGCATACGCCCGGGCCGCGACCGACCCTGGGGAGCCGGACGTCCGCGAGATCGCGGAACGGGCCCGCAAAGGCGACAGCGCCGCGGTCGGCGTCTTCACCCAGGCGTTCCACGCATTGGGACTGGTGCTCGGCCCGCTCCTGGCCGCTTACGAACCGGACGTCCTGGTGATCGGTGGATCCATCGCCGGCTCCTGGGACCTGGTGGCTCCACCCCTGCGCGAGGGCATCGCCGCCGCAGCACCGGAAAGCGGCCGGACAGTCGTCGTCCCCGCACAGTTCCCCGAACGGGCACCCCTACTGGGCGCGGCATACCTTGCCACTGCGGTGAATGCTCCTTCAGGCTGAATTCAGGATGATATCCTTCAACTCAATCAGGGTTTCGATTCGATGGCTGGCCCGTGAAAAGTCCTGTGTTTTCGTGAAGCCGTTATGGACGATAGCGCAGTCGATGCCGGCCGCCACGGCCGAGTTCAGCCCCCTGGATGAATCCTCTACGACCAGTGTCTCCTCCGTGGCGGCTCCGAGACGCTTCAAGCCGGTCAGGTAAGGTTCCGGGTGCGGTTTGGAGAGCTCGTAGTCCTCGCGGACAAGGACGAAGTCCATGAATTCTCTGATGTGGCGCTTCTCGTGGATGATTTCAAAATCCGCACGTTTTGCGGTCGTCACGATGGCCATGCGGACGTATTTTGACAGTTCGGCAAGCGTTTCAACGACGCCTTCGATCTCAATGGCTTCTGTTCTCAGATATTCCTGATAATAATCATTGCGCACCTCGCGCTGCCTGCTGATGGTCTGTTCATCGATACCTGCCGCCCTCGCCTGGGCCCAGGTGCCCAATCCCTGGTTCATGTCCCGGAGGTATCGGTCCTTGTCCAAGGTCAGACCAATGTCCGCCAGGGCGCGCTCTCCGGCTCTGTAGTACCAGAATTCGGTGTCCACCAGAACGCCGTCGTGGTCGAAGAGTATGTACTTTTTCACTCGCTTGATCCTTTCCGGTAGCCGCGGCAACATGCGGGAACCGGACCGATGCGGCGCACGTCTCCCGCTGCATGATCTCCAACGAGCAACAGGAGCACGCGAGTTCCACCGGGCTGTCCGCGGTGGCCGCGGATCCGCGGAAGGTCAATGACTACGACGGCTTCGCCGAGGCGTACGCGGCCGAGAACGAGACCAGTCTCGTCAATGCCTACTACGAGCGGCCCGCGATGCTGGCCCTCGCCGGAGACGTGGCCGGTCGGCGGATCCTCGACGCCGGCTGTGGTTCCGGGCCCCTGTTCGCGGCGTTGCGCGAGCGGGGCGCCGTGGTGAGCGGCTTCGACGCGAGTGCCGGGATGCTGGAGCTGGCCCGGCGGCGGACTGGGGGCCGGCGCTGGCCGAGCTGCGGCGCGTGCTGAAGCCCGGCGGTCGGCTGCTCGCGTCGGTCGACCACCCGTTCGCCGTCGCCGCCATGCACCGCGAGGCAGGCCGCGAGGCCCAGTACTTCGGCACCACCAACTGGACCGAGGAGTGGACGATGGGCGGCCGGACCGCCCTGATGAGTCTCTGGCACCGGCCACTGCATGCGATGACCGAGGCGTTCACGGAGGCCGGTTTCCGGATCACGGTCATCAGCGAGCCGGAGCCCGATCCGGCCGCCCGCGAGCTGTTCCCCGAAGCCATCGCGGCCAGGCCGCGCTTCCTGTGCTTCCTGTTCTTCGTCCTGCAGGCCGACCCGGCCCCAGTTCCTGATCATTGATCAGGTGACTGGACCGCTCCGGCAGGCCGGCGCCTGCCGGAGCAGCGTGTGGTGTCGGGTCAGTCCTCGATCGTGATGCTCAGGCCGGCGCCGCTGCTCGAGGTCACACCCATGGTGGTGCCGGCCAGCACGTTGGTGCAGAGGACGATGGGGCTGCCGGAGTACTTGACGTACCCGGCGTTGCACGCGCCCCAGTTCCCGTTGCCGTAGTAGAGCCAGCCCTCGTAGCTGACGCCGGAGTTGCCCTTCCACAGGTTGAGGTCATGGCAGGTGGTGGCGGACGTGCTCGGCTTGACGAAGGTCTTGCCGCCGGAGAATTCGGGCAGACCGTGCGCGTTGGTGCCGCTCGTGCCCGTCGTGCCCGTCGGGAACTGACAGCCGACCGCGGCCGGCGTCACCGCCTCGGCCGGGGCCGTCGCGACGGCCGCCACGCCCCCGAACAGTGCGAAGGCCGCCGCGCCGGTTGCGAGTCGCTGGGACATCCTCATGTGCTTCTCCTCCTGGGACAAGGGGTGTTCCGGCTTCCGGGATCCGATCCCTCGGACCCGGACCACGCCGATCCTGGTGGGGGAGGCGTCCCACCGGAAGAACCGCCGACCGGATGACGGAATCCTGGGACGGCGCCGCCGTGACCTGCTGGGACGCGGAATCGGCTGCGGACCCGGCGGGACGGCTCTGCCTGGACAGCGGCTCGGGCTTGGGGGATGAGCCAATACTCAGCGCACCCAGACGACCGCGGTTGCCGAGGTCTGGTCCGGCACCCGGTGCTGGGCGTTGAGGATGGAGACGAGCCGGGCACGGAACTGGAGCTCGCCGCGGGGCGAGGCCTTGAGGATCAGCCGCAGGCTCTCGTGCCGCTGGCTCTCGGCGGGGGTGCAACGGATCGTGTGCCAGCCGCCCTTGCCGATCCGTTCGTCGATGCACAGCTGTATCAGAGAGCCGGCCACGTCACTGCCGCCCGATGCGCTGACCTGCAGGGTGTGGCCGACCGGGACGCTGTAGCTGCTCACGCCGACGGCGACGTCCGACTTCGCGGAGGCGGTCCCTGCGCTCATCGCCAGACCGGTCGCGGCCATGGCCACGACCGCCGCCGCGGAACCGGTCCTGCTCCGAACGAACCTCCTGATGGTGCCCATGCGCGTACCTCTCTGCTGGCGAGACGATGCAGAAGTCACTGCGGCCCCTAGGACGTCGGCCCTCAGGGGAGGGTTCCATCGGGATCGGCAGTGGCGAGGTCAGGCCACCGCCGCCTCCGCCCGTTCACTGCTCCGGGTCTCATCCGGCACGACACGTCGGCGTCGAGAGGGCATGCCCGCTGTCGGGTTGGTGACGCCCCAGGCCGCGCCCTTGCAGATCAGTTCCTTGTAGAGGGCGGCAACGCGGCCGGTCAGGGCGCGGTCGACCGCCCGGTCGTCGGCGGTGACGAACTGGATCAGGCCGTCCTTGCGGCCGAGGGAGATGCACTGCTGGTAGTAGCGGATGGAGACGTGGGGGAGCTTGCTGCCGGAGAGGCGGGCGGCGATGGCGTCGGCGGCCTGCCAGGCCATGGGTACGCCCGACGCGCAGGACATGCGCAGGGGTTTGCCGTTGGGGCCGATCGCCATCGCCGCGTCGCCTACGGCGTAGACGTCCGGGTGGGAGACCGAGCGCATCGTGGAGTCGACCGCGATCTGGCCGCGGTCGGTGAGCTCCAGGGCGGTGGCCCGGGCGATCGGGTGGACGGCGAAGCCCGTGGTCCAGACCGTGACCTCGGCGGGGACGGTCGTGCCGTCGGCCGTCGTCACGCTGTCCGCTTCCACGGCGGTGATCGTCGTGTGTTCGTGGACCTTGATGCCGAGGGTGTCCACCACCTTCCGCAGGTGGGCGCGGCCCTTCTCGGAGAGCCAGTCGCCGAGGGCGCCGTGGGCGACCAGGGCGACATCGAGGTCCGGGCGGGTTTCGGCGATCTCGGTCGCGGCCTCCAGGCCGGTCAGGCCGCCGCCGACCACGACCACCGGCCGGCCGGCGTCCAGGGCGGCCAGGCGGTCGCGGAGGCGCAGTGCGCCGGGGCGGCCGGCGATCTCGTGGGTGTGTTCGGCGGTACCGGGGACGTCCCCGTCGTTCCATCCGCTGCCGAGGGCGTAGACCAGGGTGTCGTACCCCAGTTCCTCGTGCCCGGAGCTGTCCGCGGCGGTGACGGTCACCGTCCTGCGGTTCACGTCCACGGAGGTGACCTGTGCGAGCTTCAGCTCCACGCCCGTACCCGCGAACATCTCGCTGAGCGGCCGGGGCGTGAGGTCCTGGCCGGTCGCGAGCTGGTGCAGCCGGACGCGCTCGACGAAGTCGGGCTCGGGGTTGACGAGGGTGATGGTGACGTCCTGGCGGTGCAGCCGCTTGGCGAGGCGGCCGGCGGCGATGGCTCCGGTGTAGCCGGCTCCGAGGACGACGATGCGGTGCTGCATCTGAATACTCCTGTCTGCGCGGGTCCGCCGTTGTCTTGCGCGGTTTCGCCACTTGAACCGGGCAGTCGGGGAGCCACATCCCCACGTACGTCTCACGCCGGGCGCGTGCCGAAGTGAGCTGGTTGAGGCAGAAGTTGGTGAGGACCTTGGTCAGCCAGGCCTCGGGCACCTCGATCCGCTGGACGTCAGCCGCCTGCCAGCGCAGGAATGTCTCCTGCACGGCGTCCTCCGCCTCGCTCGCCGAGCCGAGCAGCCGGTAGGCGACGGCCTCCAGCCGGGACCTGGCAGCCTCGAACCGGTCGACGTCACTCATGATCAGGGCCATGCTCGCGATCCTAGTCACCCCGGGGTGGCGGCCGGACAGGCTAGGTTACTCGGATGAGTCTCCTTGATGATGTGGCCGAGCGTGACGGCTGGCGCTGCTGGGTGTGCGACGAACCGGTCGACCCCGACATGTCGGTGAACGATCCGCGCGGGCCCAGCGTGGACAGCCGGACCGCCGACCGGAAGGCCAAGGTCGCCGAGCGGCTCGCGCACCGCGGGTGCAACACCCGCAAGGGCGCGGTCAAGGTGGTCATCGCCTGGCCGGACCGCCTGTACGTGGTCGAACCCGCGCCGCTGATCACCGTTGCCGGAAGGCTGGAGCGCAAGGGGGGCCGCGAGATGGTGGGTCGTTGTCCGACCAGGAAGGACGCCCAGGAGGCTGCGGACTGGCTGCTGGACCGCTTCTCGCGACTGGTACCGGGGCTACCGGTCAGAGCCGACATCGAAGCAGGCGGCGGCCAGTTCCTCCTCATCCTGGCCACCGGCCGCCGCTGACCGCGTGCGGCCGTCAGTGGTTCGGTTGGTAGGCGAGTTGTTTGACCTGGCGCAGGACGAGGGCGGTCTCGGCGGTCTGGATGCTGGAGAGCGTGCCGATCTGTTGGTTGAGGTAGGTGTACAGGTGGTCGGGGCTGCGGAAGAGCCCTGCGGCGATGATGTTGGCCGCGCCCGTGGTGGCTGCGGCGAAGCGCACCTCGGGATGCTCGGCCAGCGCCTGGCCGACATCGGCCAGTGCGCCGGGGGTCACGGTGAGCCAGAGCATGGCCGCAACGCCGTGTCCAAGGGGTTCGGGGTCGTAGTCGACGGCGAAGTAGAGCACGCCGGTGGCGCGTAGCGACTCGAGCCGCCGCTTGACCGCCGACTCGGTCTGTCCGGTGGCTTTCTGCAGTTCGGCCAGAGTGGCGCGGCCGTCGTCGCGGAGCACCGCCAGCAGCGTCTCGTCGCCCGGGTCCAGGGTGACCGGGTCGGCCGACGGGGCAGGGGCTGGGGGGCGCAGGGCTGCGAGTTGTTCCGGGTCGAGTGCGGTGTTCTTGTTCAGCCAGCTGAGCATGATGTCGCCGTAGAAACGGTGCAGGAGGCAGTGCGCGCTGACGGAGACGACCTGCGGGGTGCGCTGGATCCGGTCGAGCAGGAGCTCGTCGCGCTCGCGCCGGCTGCGTGGTTTCATCCCGCAGATGACCTCGGTGCCGCCGGAGATGACGGTGACGTAGAGCGTGTCGGGGCGTTTGGCCAGCGCGTGGGCCAGTCGTCCGGCGACATCCGGGGTGCAGTGCAGGCGCACGATCCAGGTCTGCCCCCCGACCCTGGTCTCGTCGGTCAGTCCGAGTACCCGCAGGTTGACGGTGTTGTGCAGTCGTCGGTAGCGGCGGGCCACGGTCTGGTCGGAGACGCCGAGCACGGCTGCGATCCGGCTGAAGGGCGCGCGCGCGTCGAGCTCCAGGGCCTGAAGCAGCTTCAGGTCGAGGGGATCGAAAGCGGTTGGGGGCACCGGCGGCTCCTTCCTCGTTCCGTGCATCCGGGATCCTCGGATCATTGTCAGCGCAGCGGTGCGTGACTGCCCGTCCGGTCGATCGCGGCCGAGGCGGCCGGCGTGCCCGCGTTCGTCACCGCAGTGATCGGTTGCCTGCGCGGGGTGCGTAGGAGCACGGCGGCGAAGAACGCGGCGAGCAGCGTCAGGGCGGCTGCCACGATGAGGCACAGGTGGGTGCCGTCCAGGAAGGAGCTGGTCAGTGCGCCGAGTGCCCGCCCCTGGTCCGGGCCCAGGTTCATCCGGGCGATGGCACTGAGACCACTGGTGTGCGCGGTGGTGACGACACGGTCCGCGGTGGCGCCGGTCAGGCCTGCGTGGGCGAGGTGGCCGGGCAGGGCGTGCAGGGCTCTGCTGGTGAGCAGTGCGCCCAGGACGGCCGGGCCCAGTGCGCCGCCGACCTGCCGGAAGGCGTTGTTGCCGGCGGCGGCCATGCCGGCCAGGTGATGGGGCACGGAGGCGACGGCGGTGGCGGTCATCGGGGTGAGCACGGCGCCTGTGCCCAGGCCGAGCAGCGCCAGCCGCCAGGCCAGCGAGGCGAAGGAGGTGTCGGCGCCGATGGTGGTCAGGGCGAGCAGGGCGCCGGTTGTGACCAGCAGGCCGCCGGTGATCGTGATCCGCGGGGAGATGCGGTGCATCAGGCGCCCGGCGGGCACGGTGGCCAGGATCGCCATGACCGTCACCACCAGCAGCCGGTAGGCGGCATGCAGGGTGTCCAGGTGCTGCACCAGGCCGAAGTACAGGCTGAGCACGAAGAAGAAGCCGATCAGCCCGAGGAAGGTGATCATCGCGACCAGGGTCGTCGCGGTGAACGCCGGGCTGCGGAACAGGGAGAGGTCCAGCATCGGGCTGGTGCTGCGATGCTCGGCGACGATGAATCCGGCGGTGCCGAGTGCGGCCAGTGCCAGGGCCACGAGCACCCGGGTCTGCGAGAACGAGCCGGCGCCGCCCTCGATGACGCCGTAGACCAGCGCGGTGATCGCGACTGCCGCGGTGATCTGGCCGGGCCAGTCCAAACGGCGGGAGCCGGGTGCCCGCGAGTCGGCGACCAGGCGTGTCGCGGCCGCGGTGGCCGCCAGTGAGGCGGGGATCGGCAGCAGGAAGATCCAGCGCCATCCGACGTGTTCCAGGATGGTGCCCGCGATCAGCGGACCGACCGCCAGTGCCGCCATCAGCGCGGTGGCCCATATGCCGATGAACTTGCCGCGCTCGCGCGGGTCCGGCACGGCATGGCTGATGAGGGCGAGGGTGGTGGGCAGCAGCGCGGCGGCGCCCAGCCCGGCGAAGGCCTGACCGACCCACAGGACCTGCACCGTCCGGGCGCACAGTGCGATGGCCGCGCCGACGGCGGCCAGGACGAGTCCGGTCTGGAAGACCCTCTTGCGGCCGTGGACGTCGCCGAAGACGCCGGCGGTGAGGATGAGGGCGGCCATCGGCAGCACGAACGCGTCGGACACCCAGGACAGTTGCGCGGTGGAGGTGTGCAACGTGCGCTGGATCGCCGGCAGGCTCACCGAGACCGTGGTCACCGGCAGGTAGGCGACGAACACGCCGATGCAGGCCATGACGAGCGTGGCCGCGCGGCGTTCCGCAGGTGGGCCGGCCGTGGTCGTGACGTTCAAGGAACTCTCCCTTTGCTGCGCCGGTGGCGACGCGATCAGTTGCTTCGGCGCAACCTTCGGCGCCGCGGCCGACTTGCAGCCAGCCACGCCGGTGTTTTCGCGGAAATCCGACGCCTCAGCCCCGAATCACACGGATCCACGACATCGGTTCCGGGCCCGACCCCGCCACCCGCTACGGCAGCACCGCCACCAGCCGCCTCGCCACCCCGTACGTCGCCGTCTTCATCCCGTCCCCCGGCCGGCGAGGGTTGCCGCACCGGCCAGGAAGATGTCGAGTGCGCGCGGGCCCTGTCGCCGTCCTGGGCGACGTCGAGCACGTCCCGTGCGAAGGCCAGGCAGATGTTGGTCAGAGCGGCCATGAAGCGCTGGGCCGCCGCGTAGCCGAATCCGGCCCCAGCGAGCCTGTCGATCTCGGTGGGGCAGGTGAACTCCGCGTTCCGCCTGGTGAGAGGGTGGAGCGCGGAAAGCCACCCCAGACGAAGACAGGATCCGGACATGACGGCCGTACACGGCAGCACTGTCGACATTCAGACCCAGGACGGGACAGCGGACGCGTACTTCGTCCACCCCGAGGGCGAGGCACGCCACCCCGCCGTGCTGCTCTACCAGGATGCGTTCGGGCCGCGCCCGGCGCTCAACGCGATGGCCGACCGGCTGGCCGCCGAGGGCTACGTCGTCCTGGTGCCCAACGTCTTCTACCGCGAGGGCCGTGCGCCGGTGGCGCAGCTTCCCGCGTACATCGACGACGACAACCGGGGCGCGTTGTTCGCCTCACTGATGCCGCTGATTCAGGGCCTGACGCCGGATCTGGTGGTCGCCGACGCGCACGCCTACCTCGGCTGGCTCGCCGACTGCCCGCAGGTCGCCGATGGGCCGGTCGGCATCACCGGCTACTGCATGGGCGCCCGACTCGCCCTGCACACCGCGGGCGCCTACCCGGACCGGGTGGCCGCGATCGGCGGCTTCCACGGCGGCCGGCTCGCCACCGACCAGCCCGACAGTCCGCACCTGGCGGTCGCCACGATGACGGCGCAGGCGTACTTCGGCCACGCCGACCAGGACCAGTCAATGCCGCCGGAGCAGCAGGAGCGCCTGGAGAAGGCACTCACCGAGGCCGGCGTCACCCATCGCTGCGAGGTGTACCAGGGCGCAGGTCACGGCTACACCCAGTCCGACACCTCCGATTTCCATGCTGAGGCCGCGGAGCGTCACTGGACTGCCCTGCTCGAACTGTTCGGCCGTGCGCTGCGGGGGGCTGACGGCTCGCAGAGGAACTGTTGAGCCGTCAACTCTGCTGACAGCGAATCTGCGGCGGGCAGAGAAATCGCATCGGGGGATCTCCGGAGGTCAACAGTGGAGTCGACGGCATCCCTGCCGCGCCTGGAAGAGGAGACCAGATGACTCCATGGATCTCGCCGCCGCCCCGTGCGGAGGACGGCGACACACAGCCCAGCCGGTTCGACGACCATCTCGCCGCGCAGTTGCTCGCCCAGCGGATCATTGTCCTGGGCACGCAGGTCGACGACGTGTCGGCCAACCGGGTCTGCGCGCAGCTGCTGCTGCTGTCGGCGGAGGACCCGCGCACCGACATCAGCCTGTTCGTCAACAGCCCCGGCGGGTCGGTCAGCGCGGGTCTGGCCGTCTACGACACCATGCGGCTCATCCCCAACGACGTCTCGACGCTGGCGATGGGGTTCGCGGCCAGCATGGGCCAGTTCCTGCTGGCCGTGGGGGCGGCCGGCAAGCGTTTCGCGCTGCCGAACGCGCGGATCATGATGCACCAGCCCTCGGCAGGCATCGGCGGCACCGCCGCGGACATCGAGATCCAGGCTGAGAACCTCCAGTTCACCAAGAAGGCCATCGAGCGGATCACGGCCGAGCACACCGGGCAGAGCGTGGAGACGATCGCGCGCGACGGCGACCGGGACCGCTGGTTCACGGCCGAGCAGGCCAAGGAGTACGGGATCGTGGACCGGGTGGTGGAGTCGGTCGCCGACATCCGCCCGGCCACCTCCCGTCGACGGATGGGGCTGTGACATGGGCTCGTACACGGTTCCCTACGTCGTCGAACGCACCGCGCAGGGCGAGCGGTCCTACGACGTCTTCAGCCGGCTGCTGAACGAGCGGATCGTCTTCCTCGGTACCGAGATCGACGACGGGGTCGCCAACGTGGTCATCGCGCAACTCCTGCACCTGGAGGCGGAGAGCCCGGAACGCGAGATCTCGATCTACCTCAACTCGCCCGGGGGTTCCTACACCTCGCTGATGGCGATCTACGACACCATGGCGTTCGTGCAGGCGCCGATCTCCACCTTCTGCGTCGGCCAGGCCGCGTCGACAGCGGCGGTGCTGCTGGCCGGCGGAGATCCCGGACGACGGTTCGTGCTCCAGCACGCGCGGGTGCTGCTCGGCCAGCCGGCCAGCGCCGGCCGGCAGGGCACGGTCTCCGACCTCAGCCTGGCGGCCAAGGAAATGGCCCGCATCCGCTCCCAGGCCGAGCAGATCCTGGCCCGGCACACGCACCACGACGTGGCGACGCTGCGCGCGGACATGGACCGGGACAAGATCCTCACCGCTGAGGAGGCCGTCGCGTACGGGCTCGCCGACGAGGTGCTGAGCCGACGACTCGCGTTCCTCTGATCCTGCGCTGCCCTGAATGGGAACCGGTGAGCCGACCGGTACGGCGGTGGCAGCGCACCGCCGCACCGGCGCTCGGTGCGTCAGGCTGCCAGGCAGAGCCCGTCGTACGGCGAGGTGCGGCCGCGGCCCACCCGGGCGCGGGTGGGCCGCGCCAGCTCGTCCTGGGCAAGCGAGAGCAGGTCGGCCAGGCCCAGGCCGAGGGCGCCGGCGGCGGCCGCGAGCACCTCGGAGGAGGCCTCCTTGCGTCCGCGCTCCAGCTCCGACAGGTACGGCATCGAGATCCGGGCCGCCTCCGCGACATCCTTCAGCGTGCGCTCCTGGGAGAGCCGTTCACGCCGCAGTACGCCGCCGACCAGGTCGCGCCACAGGGGGGCCCGCGGCGCGTGCGGCGACGGGGCTCCCGCCGGTCTCGGCTGGGCGCGGGTCGCCGCCGCAGAACCGGGTGGCGAGGGCTGCGGGCGCAGGGCAATGACGCGGGCTTCGTCCGGCGCAGGAGTGCTCACCGCTCCAGCCTAGGGATCCGGGGCGCCGAGGGAAGGGAGCGGCGTTCTGCCCTGGGTGAAGCCGTGCAGGCGTCCGGCTGCCGGCTGGCACCGCACGGCCGCGGTCCCGCTGCCTCAGCAGTCGTCCCAGGACACTAGGATGACGGGCGATCACCTCAAGATCCGCTGTCGCGGCCCCCGTGGGAACCTGCACACACCGGTTCCACGGGGTGTTCGCGATTCTGCCCGAGGGGGGCACCATGACGTCCGTTCCACCGCCGCGTTTACCCCGACCCCGTTCGCTCCGCCTCCGGCGGCTGTCCCGCAGCACGGCACTGTTCGCGCTCGTGGGCGGCTGCGCGCTGCTGGCCGGCGGCCCGGCCTCGGCCTCCGGGACCGGGGCACTGACCCCGTACCTGGACTGCGTCACCACCAACCCGCAGACCGGCGACGTCACCGCGTACTACGGCTACCACAACACCACCGGCACCGCGTTGACCATCAACGTCGGCGAGAACAACCAGACCTTTCCGGTCGGCGATTTCCAGGGGCAGCCGACCTACTTCAACCAGGGCACCTTCGCGCAGGCATTCACGGTCACCTTCGACCCGAAGCTGTTCCCCAGCATCGCGTGGATACTCAACGGGCAGGAGGCCGACGCTTCCGCCGCGTCCGCGGCCTGCACCGGCGGGGTCACCGCCCCGGCCACCGCTGTCGGTCAGACCGGGGCCACCCTGACCGGTGTGGTCGTGCCGACCGGCACCGCCACCGGCTACTCCTTCTCCTACGGCACCACCCCGGCCCTGGGAACGACCACTCCGGTCCAGGACTTCGGCACCGGCACCCAGCCGCTGCTGGTGCAGCAGAAACTGACCGGACTGTTCCCGGGAACCACCTACTACGCCCGCCTCGACACGACCAGCGACGCCGTCACCACCCACGGCCAGGTCCTCAGCTTCACGACCACCCCGACCGCACCGCTGGTCATCACCACGGCGACACTGGCCGCCGGCACCGTCCACGCCCGCTACGCCCTCACCCTGGCAGGCAGCGGGGGCCTGAAGCCGTACACCTGGACCATCACCGCGGGCCGGCTCCCCGCCGGGCTCACCCTGAACCGGACGACCGGCGCGATCACCGGAACCCCGACGGCCAAGGGCACCAGCACCTTCACCGTCAAGCTGTCCTCAGCCGGCGCACCCCACGCGACGCCGGTCAGCAGGCAACTCCACCTCACCATCGCCGCGGCCAAGGCGAACTGACTGTCCCCGCCGTCCCCGCCGGCGCTCCCGGCGGGGACGGCGGGCGCAGGTCCGCGGTACGCGCCCAGCTCGACCACCCCGGGCAGGCCGACGATATGGTCTCGATCATGGCCACCACCGCTGTCATCTTCGACTTCTTCGGAACCCTCACCCCGAGCACGCCGACCGAGGTTTGGGACGCCCACGCCGCGCGGAGCGCGTCCCCGCTCGGCATACCCGCCCGCCAGTGGCGCACGACCCTGGACGCCTCCTTCGCCGAGCGGGCGACCGGCAGCCTGGGCGATCTGACGGCGACGTTCCGCACCCTCGCCCAACGCAACAACATCCATCCGAGCGCGGAGGCCCTTGCCGCCGCCTGCACCGCACGGATGGCAGCACAACAGGAACTGTTCGTCCTGCGTGACGACGCAGCCTCGACCCTGACCGAGTTGCGCTCTCGGGGACTGCGGCTGGGGGTACTGAGCGACTGCACCGCGGAACTGGCAGCAGCCTGGTCCCGGCTGCCGGTGGCCGAACTGGTCGACGCACGAGTGCTCTCCTGCGAAGAGGGGCGACGCAAGCCCGACCCGGAGCTGTTCCGCCTGATCGCACGCCGCCTCGGGGTCGACCCGCAGGAGTGCCTCTACATCGGCGACGGTGGCGGCGGCGAACTCACCGGCGCGTCCAACTGCGGCATGCAGGCGTTCATGCTGCGGGCAGCAGACTGGGCCGTGAACGACGCCCACGCACGCGAGGACGACTGGACCGGCCCCACCCTGCCCTCACTGACCGACGCCCTGTCCCTCACTCCCGTTGTGACCGACAGCCCCTGATTCATCGGGTGTGGACGGCGCAGCCGCCGCACTCCCGCAGAGCGGTGCTGCGTCGTGCGTCGGGGGTGGGGGCCCGGTCTGTGGTGGTGTCGGTGCCGGGGTGTAGCGTCTGCACGCGGATTGCACATGAATCACTGGGGGGTTCCACATGCGCCGGACTGCTGCGCTCTGTCTCGCGGCCGTTACAGCTGGGGTTCTGGCGGCGCTTTCCGCCTGCTCGGGCTCGACGGCCGGGACGGTCTCCGGCGCTGCCGCCAAGGGTGTTGACGGTGCGAAGGCGGCGGTCCTCAGTGTTGCTGACGCTCTGTCGCTGACGACCAGGAAGACCGCGGAGTACACCTCCTACCGGGAGAGGGTGACCATGGTCCTGCCGAAGGTCGGCGGCTTCACCATGGCCGGCAGCGGGTCCCGCGAACCCGTCAGGATAGATGCGACGATAACCAGCGCGAAGCTTCCCGAGGGCGTGCACGTGCTGTTGTCCGGCACCACGGAGTACATCAACAGGGGCTCCGCGGGCGCCAGGGCGTGGGGTGGCAAGCACTGGCTCAGGATCGACCTCTCTGCGCAGGGGGCGGCTGGGAAGGCGATAGCCGACTCCATCAACAAGTCGTCAGGCAGTCAGGACCCGTCGACCTCGGTGAAACTGCTGACATCGTCCGGCCAGGTCAAGCGGGTGGGTAGGGAGACGGTGGACGGGGTGGCGACCACCCACTACTTCGGTGTCGTCGACCTCAGGAAGCTCGCCGGTTCGGACGCCGATCTGAAGGCGTCCGCCGACCGGGCGGCCCAGGAGGGCGTGAGTACCGAGAGCGTGGACATGTGGATCAACGACCAGAACCTCCCGGTCAAGTTCCACTGGATCGCCATGACCTCCCAGGGCGCCGAGGACGCCACCATTGAGTACTCCGACTACGGCAACACCCCGGTGCCGATCACCGTGCCCCCGTCGAGCGACACCGAGGACCTGGCCACGCTCGCCAAGTAGCCGGCCCTTCACCGGACTTCATCGACACCGCTCAGGGCCGGGCCCGGATTCCCTCGTAAAGAAGGTCGAGCACCCGGCTCACCTGATCGCGGTCCTCGAGCACAGGCGCGACCATGGCGATACCGCTGAGGGACACCACCACATCGTCCGGTTCGACCTCGGGACGCGTGGCCCCCGCCGCCGCGGTTGCCGCCAGCAGCGTGCCGACCGCTTCATCGACCCGCCCGCGGCTCTGCGCGAACGGGTCCCTGCCCGCGGCCACGACGGCTTCGAGCGCCTCCGTCAGGCCGATCTTGGTGGCCCAGTAGTCGACGAACCGGTCCATCCAGATCCGCAGGGCGTCCTGGGGCGGCACCTGCTCCAGCAGTTCCGCGGCCCCGGCGCACACCGCGTCCAGTTCCGAGCGGTAGGCCGCCTCGATGAGGTCCTCGCGGGCCGGGAAGTGGCGGTAGACGGTGCCGACACCGACGCCGGCCTGCTTGGCGATCTCAGTGAAGGGGACGTCGGGACCCCGCTCGACGAACAGGCGCAGCGCCGCCTCGAGGATCAGGGCGCGATTGCGCTGCCCGTCCGCGCGTGGTCTGCGCCGCGTCGTGTCGGTTCTGGTCACAGTCACCCCTAGGAAGCGGAATCCATTCCATTTTCATGGTACGTCCCGGGGCCTTGGTCCCAGGCCAGGGGCAGAACGAACGGCCGGGGGTCGGCCCCCGGAGTGCTGGGCATGTCCCGCGCGCACCCGGGCTTCGCGTCCCGGCCGGTCGAACCCCACTTGTATCCGGAACATATTCCGGTTAACTTTGTCTTACCGGACCAGATTCCGGATAACGATTGCCGCCCGACGGGCAAGGCCGAACAAGCAGCCGACCGGTGCGGGCACCACTCCACGGTGAAGGACTGAACGCAATGAACACAGAAGACCTCTCATTCCCCGAGGACGAGAAGGTGCTGGTCACCGGCGGCAGCGGTTTCGTCGGCGCGCACACGGTCACATGCCTGCTGGGCGAGGGGCATCGGATCCGGGTGGCCGTCCGGGGGCCCGCACAGGAGGCTCAGGTGCTGGCGGCGCTCCGGCAGGCCGGGGTCGATCGGGCGGACCTGCTGGAGTTCGCGGTCGCGGACCTCAGCGCCGACGACGGCTGGGCGCAGGCCATGGACGGGATCGCGCACGTCCTGCACCACGCGTCGCCCTTCCCGCCCACTCCTCCCGAGACGGAGGACGAGGTCATCCGCCCCGCCCGCGACGGCGCGCTGCGGGTGATCGGCGCCGCCCGCAGCGCCGGGATCCCTCGGGTCGTGATGACGTCCTCCTTCGCCGCGGTCGGTTACACCCTGACGCCCGACGACCACTACACGGAGGAGAACTGGACCGACCCGGCCACCCCCGGGCTGCCCGCTTACCACAAGTCGAAGGTGCTGGCCGAGGCGGCGGCGTGGGACTACGTCAAGACCAACGGGGGCATCGAGCTGGTGGTCGTCAACCCGACCGGCATCTTCGGCCCCCAGCTCGTGGACCGGCCCTCAGGCTCCATCGGACTGATCAGGGCTCTCCTGGCCGGCGAGATGTCCGTGGTGCCGGTCTGGAACTTCGGCGTCGTCGACGTGCGTGACGTCGTGGACCTGCATCTGCGCGCGATGCTGCACCCGAACGCGGCCGGCGAGCGATTCCTCGCCAACAGCGGATCTTCGAGCCTGTTCAAGATCGCGAACATCCTTCGCGAGCAGTTCCCCGCCGCGGCCGACCGGCTGCCGGCGACGGAACTGACCATCGAGCAGGTACGCGAGGCCGCGAAGACCGAGCCCGCGCTGAAGGACGCCGCCGTTCTGGAGGGCCGGATCCCCGACATCAGCCACAAGAAGGCCAGTTCGGTCCTCGGCTGGGAGCCCATGGACGTCAGGGACACCATCGTGGCAACCGCGGACGCCCTGATCGAGCTGGGCGCGGTCACCCTGCCGGAGCCGGGCAGCTCCACGTCGTGACCGACGATCCCCTCATGGAGAAGGTCGAGCAGAGTATGGGTTCCGGAGTGAATGATCAAGCAGTCATCCGAGAGGTCCGGGTCGCACGCCGCCCGCAAGGCACTGTGCGACCCGAGGACTTCGTCCTCGCGGAGGCTGCCCCGCTGCCACAGCTCAGCGACGGCCAGGTGCGGGTTGCGCTGCGGCGCCTGGGAATGAACGCCGGCATGGCCGACGGAATGCGTGAACGCACCAACTCCGGCCGCCCCGGCATGGCGCTGGGCGCGGTGCCTCGCAGTGACGCCGTGCTGGAGGTCCTGGAATCGCGCAGCGACGCATTCGCCCCCGGCGATCTGGCCGTCCGCTCCTGGTCTCCGTGGCGGGAAATGGACGTCGTGGACGCGGACGAGCTGCGCCGTGTCCCGGCGGAGCGCGCCGACCTGCCGCTGGAGAGCCACCTGACGGTGCTCGGTCACGTCGGCTTCACGGCGTGGGTCGGCATGGTGCGCGTTGGAGAGGTCCGCGAGACGGACACGGTCTACGTGTCCGGCGCCGCGGGCGGCGTGGGCAGCTGCGCCGTGCAGTTCGCCGCAGCGCACGGAGCCCGGGTGATCGCCAGCGCGGGATCCCCGCAGAAAGTCGCCCTGCTCCAGGAGCTGGGCGCAGACGCGGCCGTCGACTACCACGACGGGCCGACCGTCGAACTGCTCCGCGCCATGGCGCCGGACGGCATCGACCTGTTCTTCGACAACGTGGGCGGAGACCAGCTCGAAGCAGCCCTCGACACGCTCCGTCTCCGGGGCCGCGCTGTGCTGTGCGGAGCGGTCTCCCAGTACGGGCGTGAAGGCACGGGCCCAAGAAACTACCTCCGCATGATCTACCAGGAACTCACCCTGTACGGGTTCACCGTCACCGAGCACGAGGATCTGCGCCCGGCCTTCGAACGTGAGGCTATCCGGCTCGTCCGTGACGGTCGCCTGATCAGCATCCATACCGTCCTGAACGGCTTCGACCGCATCCCGGAGGCGTTCAGCGCCCTGCAGACCGGCGGCAACCGCGGCCGCATGATCGTCGCTGCGTGACCGGGGCCGCAGACCGTCCATCAGGGAAGCCGTAACTACCTCAACCACCATCACGCACGCGAGTCGCTGGCAAACTGTCGGAAGCGATCCAACGCTCCCTGGGGGAAGGGCGACCGCAATGTCCCGGCTCGGACGACGGCCCCAGTGCGAAGGCGGGCGGCACCGACTGTCCACGGAGCGGCTCACTCTCCGTACTCCTGTCGATGCCCTGGACCAGTTCGGGACCGCGATGGGGGCGTGCGACGCCGATGCACAGCACTGGCTCGGCTGGGGGCGTCAACCGCCCGACGCCGGCGCCAGGGCGCTGCTGCTGAATGTGTCGGACCGCACCCCCGCACGGGTCCGCCGACGCCTGAACCAGCGGCTTGCATCTCCGCCGTTGCCGTCGGACGATGACCAGCTCTTCCTCGCCGCTCTCTACGACGCCGACGGCAGGTACGCGGGCGCTGCAGGCGTGAACCTGCGTACCACGGAGATCGGCGGTTGGCTGGCTCCTCACTTCCGGGGCTTCGGACTTGGCCGGGAACTCTTCGGCGGAGCAGCTGAGTTCGCTCACGACCATCTCGGGATCCCGGTCGTGCGGGCTGGTGTGCAGTTGGACAACTGGGCCTGCCGGGCGGCGCTTGCCTCGGCTGGGTTCACCACAGCACAGGGGCCGGCCACCCATACGCTCCCCGATGGACGCGTGATCAACTCCCGTTGGTACGAGCATCGTTCACCGAGCCCCGGCATCTGCGGCCGAAGCCCAGGAGCGAGCACGCCGTGGGTCCGCGACGCGTGAGCCGGTGCGTGGGCTGTCGTCAGCTGGTCCCACATCAGTGGTCAGTGGTCAGCGGTCAGCGGTCAGCGGTGGGCGAAGGTTCTCGGGCCGGCCATGGTGCCGTCGACGAGGTCGCGGAGCTGGGAGCGGGCGGTGACCCCCAGCTTGGGAAAGGACCGGTAGAGGTGTGAACTGACGGTGCGTGGGGAGAGCAGCAATCGCTCGCCGATCTCGCGGTTGGTCAGTCCACGGGCGGCCAGGTGCACGATCTGCTGTTGCTGCGGGGTGAGTGCCCGCAGTGTCGGCGGAGCGCTGGTGGCCTCGCGAACCCCGACCGCGCGCAGTTCGGACAGCGTGCGATCGGTCCACGGCTGGGCGCCCAGCCTGCGGAAGGTCTCCAGTGCGGCGGCCAGCAACGGGCGTGCCTGGCTCGGACGGAATTGCCGACGCAGCCATTCCGCGTAGTCCAACTGCGTCAGAGCATGCTCGAACGGCCGGTCCTCGCTGGACGGCTCGTCGAGCGCGGCTCGGAAGTGGCGTTCGGCATCGTCGGGGCCGGCCAGCAGCGCCCTTGCCCGTGAGAGCAGGGCGCGTTGACGTGGTGAGGCGTGCTCCAGGTGGCGCGTCGCCCGGTTCACGACCGTGAGCGCGCTGTCACGTCGCCCGCCGCGAACCGCTGCCGCGGCGAGATCGGCCAGGCCCACGGCGGACGCGTGGTAGTGCACTGGTGATCCGTCGGCGGTGAACATCATGCGGAACTGGTCGAACGCGGTCTCATGGTCGCCCTGCGCCGCTGCTGCGATCCCCAGCGCCCAGCGGGCCCGGACGATCACGAAGGTGTCCCGTGTCGTCACGCAGGCCAGCGCTTCCATGGCCGATTCCCGTGCCGCCCCGGAGTCCCCCCGGAGGGCGAGGACGGCGGCGTCGAGTGTCAACGCCGATGGCGCCCGGTGCGGGGGCCTGGCTTCGGCTGCCGCGCGGATCGAGCCGTTCGCGATGTCCCGTGCCCGCGTCCACTGGCCGTCCTCCAGACAGGCCCAGCCCGCGACGCAGCGGAGCGCGTCCGGCAGTCTCGCTGACGCGGGCGAGGATTGTGCCGCCGTGCCGAACAGGGAGACGGCCAGCGCGGTTTCGTCGAGCACCCAGGCGACGGTGGCCAGGGCGGTCAGCGGCCCGGACCCGGATGGTCCGGCCGAGACCAGCCTGCGCAGTTCGGAGAGGTTCGCCGCTCTGTCGGACGGAGGATCGGTCGCTGCCCGGATCCAGAGTTCCGCCAGCCCGCCGTCGTGCTGCTTCGGCGTCCCACTCAGCGGCGTCCCACTCAGCGGCGTGCTGCCCAGCAGGGACAGCACGCGCCGGAAGTCGTCTCGCTGGGAGACATCCCCGTGGTAGTAGCCGACCAGGGCTGCTGTGGCGAGGGCCTCCAGCGCCGGTGCCGGGTGGAGCCGCGCGAGGGTCTCGGCCGTGCGCAGCAGCAGCGGGTAGGCGAGAGTGCGGCGGGGGGTGAGGGCGAGCGCCTGGCCCCGGCGCAATGCGGCGAGTGCGAGCTGCACGGGGTCGTCGGTGAGTGAGTCGACCCGGGCGGTCAGCTCCTCGACCCAGCCCGTGTCGCCGGTGAGGATCGCGATGCCGGCGGCCCGGGTGAACCGCCGTGCGGCGTCACGGGTTTCGGGGCTGAGTTCGCCGGCCTGCTGGAGCGCCTGGGCCGCCGCCGCGAAGCCGCCCCGCTGCTGGACCTGACCGGCAGTGCGCTCCAGTGCCTGGGCCACGCCCTCGTCGGGGCCGCTGCTCGCGGCGGCCAGATGCCGGGTGCGTCGGTCCGGGACATCGTGCAGTGCCTCGGCCCAGCTGAGGTGGGCCAGGTGGCGTTCCGGCGGGGTCGCGGCGTGGTAGACGGCGGACCGGATGAGCGGGTGGCGGAACCGGACCTGGCCGTCGCGGACGCGGACCAGGCCGGCCTTCTCCGCGGGCAGCCACACCTCGGGTGCGACGCCGTCCGGGGTGCCGGTGTCGGTGGCCGCCAGCAGCAGTGCCTGCCGGGTGGCACCGGGCAGTTCGTCCAGCGTCGCGCCGTAGACCTGTTCCAGCCGGTCGGTGAGCGGCAGCGGTCCGGCCGGTGCGAGCGCGCGCTCGCAGCCGGAGCCCATTTTCGCGAACTCGACCAGCGCCAGGGGGTTACCCGCCGCCTCGGCCAGGATGCGTGGTCGGAGGCGACCGGCGGGTCGTCGGGGCTGCGCGTCGAGGAGCTGGTTCGCGGCGACCGCATCGAGCGGCCCCAGGTCGACAACCGGTTGGTTGTGAGCGTACGCGAGGGGCCGGGCCCCGCTGCGGACGGCGCTGAGCATCATGATCCGCTCGCCGTTCAGCCTCCTGGCCACGAACCCGAGCACTTCCAGCGAGTCCTGGTCCAGCCATTGCGCGTCGTCGACCACGAGCAGCACGGGACGGGTGTCGGCCAGGTCCGACAGCAGGCTGAGGACCGCGATGCCGATGATCAGCTGACCGGGCTCCGCAGGCCCGGCGGTGATCCCGAAGGCGCCCAGCAGGGCGTCGCGTTGCCGCTCCGGAAGGCCCTCCGCCCGGTCCAGCACCGGCTTGAGGAGCTGGTGCAGGCCCGCGAAGGCCAGGTCGGTCTCCTGCTGGCTGCCTTCGGCCCGGAGCACCTGGAGACCGGTCTCGCGAGCGTGCCGGACCTCCCTGTCGAGGAGCGTGCTCTTGCCCATTCCCGACTCGCCGGCAATGACGAGGGCGTGCCCGGTTCCGTGCGAAGGGTGCAGCACGCTTCTGATCCGGGCGGCTTCGAGGTCACGACCCACGATCGTGTTGCCGGAGATGGGTGGAGCGGTCAAGAACGACTCCTGTCCGTGCACAGGGACTGGCGGGCCGGAGGGCTGGCTGGGGCGTCAACTCTAGCTCCGGGTCCTGGTGTGGGACTTCAGCAATCTCCCTAGATGTCCGCGCTGGGAACGCGGGTGCAGTCACATGACTGACTCGAACCCGCGATCACCGACCGCAGACTGCCTCGACAGGCCGTCCTACCTCACCCCGGACGCAGAATCGGAGGAAGTCCAGCATGATGTCAGCCACGGCAGGATCAGCAGTTCCGCCGCTGCGCATTCTGACGCCCAGGAGCGATGCGGATGAGTTCGCGCGGTCCGCCGGCGGCAAGGGCCGCAACCTGCAGGTGCTCACCGCCGCCGGGTTCCAGGTTCCGCGCTGGGCGGTGATCGGTCTCGACGTCTTCGCCGAGTTCGCCCGCGGCAGCGGCCTCGCAGAGGAGTTGGAGCTGCTGCTGGGGGACGGCTGGGAGCAGCAGCCTGCGGCGGTCGCCACGAAGATCGCCGAACTCATCGGGGCGGCGCCCATGGACGGCCGCGTCGCCGCCGCCCTCGCTTCGGCATACGAGCTGGCCGGAGCGGGTCCGGTGGCGGTCCGCTCCTCCGGTGCGGAAGAGGACGGCGCGGAGCACTCCTTCGCGGGCCAGTTCGACAGCTTCCTCAACGTCTCCGGGCTGGAGCAGGTGACGGCGCAGGTCCGCAGCTGCTGGGCCTCCGGCTTCTCCGAGCGGTCACTGCACTACCGGTCGCAGCGGGGCCTGCCGCCGAGCGCGGGCGGCGTGGCGGTCATCGTCCAGCAGATGGTGGCCGCTGAGCGGAGCGGCGTGCTGTTCACTGCCGATCCGACGACCGGCAGCACCGGCTCGTACGTGGTCAGCTCGGTGTACGGGCTCGGCGAAGGACTGGTCTCGGGCGCTGTGGACGCCGACACCGTGGTCCTGGACGCCGCCAGCGGGGAGCCGGTCCACACGGTGATCGGCGGCAAGGAAGAGAGCTACCGCGCTGCTGCGGGGCCGGGTTGCGTGGTCGAGGAGGTGCCGTCCGCCGACCGCGAGGTACTGTCGGTGACTGCGGACGATCTTGCCGGCCTGCACCGGATCGGAGTCCTGGCGACGCAGCTGTACGGGGCGCCGCAGGACATCGAGTGGGCGATCGCCGCAGGCACCGTCTGGGTCCTGCAGAGCCGGCCCGTCACCACTCCGCTCCAGGAATCCCCGCAGGCCGGACCCGAGGCCGAACCCGAGGGCGAACTGCGGATCTGGGACAACTCGAACATCATCGAGAGCTACAGCGGGATCGTCTCACCGCTCACCTACAGCTTCGCGGCGGACACCTATGCGAAGGTCTACGAGCACTACGCCCGCGCGCTGAACGTGTCGGGGGACCAGCTCCGGCAGCTGCAGGAGTGGACGCCCCAGATGCTGGGCTACTTCCACGGCCGGGTGTACTACAACCTTTTCCACTGGTACCGCATGGTGCGGCTGGCGCCGCTCTATCCGCTGACCCGGCGGGTGCTCGAATTCTCCCTCGGAGTCGAGGAGAGCCTTTCCGACGAAATGGCCTCCGAACTCCATCCGTTCACTTCCCCGCCGGGCCTGCGCGGCCGTATCTCACGGTCGATCAGATACGCCGTGTTCACCTACAGATTCCTCGCCATGGGGAGGTCCGTCGACGCTTTCCTGCGGAGTTTCTACCAGGCATACGACGTCTTCAACCATGTCGACTACGACGCGCTGCCGGGCGAGGAGACCTATCGCCGGTTCCGTCGGCTGCAGCGGGAGCTGATCGAGAAATGGGGCCCGATGATGGCCCTGGACGCCACGATCCTGCTCTCCGTCGGCCTGCTGACCCTGCTGACCCGACGCTGGCTGCCCGATGCGCCCGAGTGGTTCACCCTGGCGGCCGCCGCCCCCGGCAAGGGACTGGAGTCCGCGGAGCCGGTGCAGGCGCTCGCCGAGATGGCCGCGCTCGTCCGCGCCGACGAGCCGCTGCGGGAGCTGATCGAGCGTACCGCTGACGGCGAGCTGTACCAGGCCCTGCAGGACGGTGGGCACACCGCGATGCTGGCCGCCGTCGACGCCTACATCGACGCGTACGGCTACCGCAGCCCGGACGAGCTCAAACTCGAAGTGCCCGACCTGAGCGAGGACCCGACCGGCCTGTTCACCCTGCTGCGCGGCGCCCTGCCGGAGGCGGGTCCGGACCGTGGCGCGGACGCCGACGACTACCTCGACCAGCGCCTGCGCGGCCCGCGCCGCTGGGTCTACGACCTCGTGCGCGGCAAGACCCGCAGGTCGCTCGCCGACCGCGAGCGGCTGCGCTTCTGCCGCACCAGGGCCTTCGGCGCCGCCAAGCGGATGCTGCGGGCGATGGGTCGCGATCTGGCCAGGATTCAGGCGATCGACGCCTGGGACGATGTCTTCCTGCTGCGTCTGGAGGAACTGCGCGGGGCCTTCGAGGGCTCGATCGCGCACGCCGAGCTCAGGGAACTGGTCGTGGTGCGCAGGCGGCAGCTGGCCGAGGACGCCGAACTCCGCGCCCCGTCGAGGTTCACCACCCATGGCGCGCCGTACTGGCGCGGCAACCTCGAACGCGCCGGCTGGACCGCGGACGGCGCGGTGCGCAGCGGAGCACGCGAGTTCCGCGGCACCGCCTCGTGCCCCGGGGTCGTCGAGGGCCTGGCGGTGGTCACCGATGCCCCGCGCGACATCGGCGGCGGCATCATGCTGACCTACCGGACCGACCCCGGCTGGGTGTCCGCCCTGTCCTCCGCCGCTGCGCTGGTCATCGAGCGCGGCAGCCCGCTGACCCACGTCGCCGTCGTGGCACGCGAGCTCGGCATCCCCACGGTGGTCCAGGTCAAGAACATCACCACGGAGATCAGCTCCGGGACGCTGCTGCGGGTCGACGGCGGCGCCGGCACGGTGACCGTGCTGGCCGTTCCTGATGGAACGTCATGAATTCGGAGACTCCCAGGACTTTCGAGACTCCCAGGACCAGGACGGAGGCGTTCGCGTGATCCTCAGCGAGGACTACCTGCAAGGACTGCTGGACAAGGCGCTGGCCGAGCTACGGCCCGGCGACGAGTGGGCCGTGGTGCTCGAAGGCTCGATCGCCGAGGGATTCGGCAATCCCTCCTCGGACATCGACTTCCTGCTCATCGGCCGCGACGAGAACGACCTGCCCACGATGCCCTCGCTGCTCTTCGTGGACGGCCGCCGGGTCGAGGTCCGGACCCGCACGGTGCGCCAGATCGCAGAGCAGTTCGCGGAGTTGCAGGCCGGAGCCAAGCGGGTCGCCAGGATTCCGGAGGACCTGCTGAACCGCTGCCAGCGGCTGCTGAACAGCTTCCCGCTGCGCGGCCACGCGCTGGTGGACGAGATCAAGGGCCTGCTGCCGGCCGAGCAACTGCGCCGGACAGCCGCCGACTGGTGGGAGCACTACGCACGGCAGTCGCACCGGCAGGCGATGGCCCTGGTGTGCCTCGGAGAGTCGGAGGAAGCCGTCGACTGGGCCCGGGCCGGGCTGGTGCAGGTGGTCAAGGCGTGGGCGGCCGGGCAGGGGGAGACCTACCTGGAGCCGAAGTGGCTGTCCATGCAGCTGGACCGGGTCAATCGACCCGAGGTCCGCGAGCGCTACTGGTCCTTGGAGTCCTCCGCCCGCGACCTGCCCGCGGCGGACTACGTCGCCGCCTGCGTCGCGTTGGCCGAGGACCTGGGGATCAGCGGCATCCAGTGGCGACCCGACCGGCTCACCGTCGAACGCAGAGCGGGAGTGACCACCTGGCAGACCGGCGAGCGGGTCCAGGTGATCCGTGGCCGGCGAGACGTGTTCGCACTCGGCCCGCAGGCCGGGCAGGTGTGGCGTTCCCTCGTCCTCGGCAGGCCGCTGCCGCAGGTGCTGGCCGGCGCCGAGGCGACCGGGGTCGGAGCGGCCGGCTCGCTGCTGGCGGACTTCCTGAGACTCGGACTGGTCCGGCTCGCCTGGAAGGGCGGCGGCACGGTCACCCCCGCGCTGCCGCTCTGCGCGCCACCGGGCCCGATCACCCCACCGCCCAGCACCGCGCAGCCGCTGCTCACCGTCCGCGGCGCCGCCGTCACCGCTGTCGACAGCATCGACCTGGTACCGCTCCCGGCCGAACGGTTCGCGGCGGCCGCGATGGCCCTGGTGTGGTCCAACGTCCTGGTCGAGAACGCCAGGGAGGATCTCGCGGGCGCCCTGCAGCGGGGTCAGTGGCGAGTGGCCGAACTGACCGCCCGCCGCGCTCTCCAGGCGGCCCTGCGCGGCCTGTTCAGCGCCTACGGGGTCAACCCGCTGCCGGCCGACTCGGACCTGATCCGCCGGCTGACCCTGCTGCCCTCCAGCACCCGGCAGATCCGGGACCTCGCGACCCGCCTGGACCAGCTGACCATCGACACGCCCGAACACGGCTCGGCCGTGCTGGCGGAGCTGGAGGCCTTCGTCGATCTGGTCCGGGGGATCACCGGGGCCGACGCGTTCCCCGACTCGTTCGACTCGGCCGACGGCTGGCGGGCCACCTTGGAGATCGGCTACGACTGGCTGCGCCTCGGCGCGCATGTGGGCGCCGACCTGCCGATCCAGGAGGCCCGCGACCTGATCGCCAGCAGCGGGGCCCAACCTCATCTCTCGGCGCAGAGCCCGCCTGTCGGCCCGACCACTGGAGTACCCATGACCCTGCGGCAGTCCAATCCTGAGCACGGGCAGAACAGCTGATGGCGGATGGGATGACCGTGCTGGTCACCGGCGCGAGCGGGCTCGTCGGTGCCGAGGTGACCGCGAGGCTGGCCAAGGCCGGGCACTCGGTGCTGGCCCTGCTGCACAGCAATGCGGATGTGGTCCGCAACAACGGGACCAGGCTGAAGCCGAAACCCCGGACGCTGACCCACCTCAGCGGGGACATCACCCGTTCCGGACTCGGTCTCTCCGCCGAGGACCTGCACCGCGTCGCCGCCGTCGACCGGATCGTCCACTGCGCGGCCATCACCGACTTCGGCCGCCCTGACCAGGAGTACCAGCGCGTCAACGTGGCCGGGACCGAGCAGGTGCTGGCCCTGGCCCGGGCCGGTCGAGTGCCCCTGGTGCACGTGAGCACCGCGTACGTGTGCGGCGAGCGGGACGGGGTCGCTCGCGAGGACGAGCTTGACGTCGGCCAACTCCCGGGCAACGACTACGAGAAGAGCAAACTGCAAGGGGAGATCCTGGTACGCCGGGCAGCCGAGGACGGCCTGCCGGTGGCCGTCGTCCGGCCGAGCATCGTGGTGGGTGCCGAACGCAGCGGCTGTGTCCGCGAGTTCAAGACCATCTACCCCATCCTCAAGCTGGTCACCAAGGGCCTGGTCAGGTCCATGCCCGGGCACTACGACGCGGCCCTGGACCTCGTGCCGGTGGACTACGTCGCGGACCTGGTGACCGAGGCGGCGACCCGCTTCGCCGAGGCCGAGGGCCGCACCCTGCACGCCATCGGCCGACCGCTGACGCTGCGGGACTTCTCCGACGTGCTCGCCGAGTACCCCTCGTTCCAGGTGCCGAGGTTCGTCCCGCCCTCCGCGTTCTCCGCCGACGCACTGCCACCGGTGGAACGTGCCTACCACCAACGGGTGATCTCGCTCTACGAGACCTACTTCTCGCGCCGTATCCGCTTCGACGACCGCGTGGCAGCCGCCTTCTCCAGCCGCCCAGCACCCGGCGGGGGCCGCCCGTACCTGCGCCGGCTGCTCGACCACTGCCTGAAGTCCGGCTACCTGGGCGCCGCGCCCGTGCCGGACTCCGTCCCGGCGCTCGCCGGACTCGACGAGAGGACCCGGGTATGAACCCTGCGCTGATGACCCCTGCGTTGACGTATGGAATCGAGGTGTCGCCGCTGCTGAGCCGCGATCCCGAGAAGCGTCGACTCTACGGTGCCGATACCTACTTCCAGGAGAGCTTCGAACAACTCGACGCGCTGACCGATGATGTGGCGCACTTCGCCAACCGGCACGCGGCTCTGCTGCTCAAGCCCGACGCGGTGGCCGCCCGCCGGCTCCTTCCGGCCATCGACTGGCTGGCCGAACAGGGCTTCCGCATTGTCGCCGCCGAGCCGACGAGGCTCACCAGGACGATGATCCGCTCGCTCTGGTACTTCCAGTGGAACCTCGCCACCCCGTACCGACGGCGGCTCGCCCGGCTCTTCCTCGGCAGCACGGACTCCCTGGTCCTCGTCGTCCGCCCCGAGTCCGACTTCGAGCCCGTGTCCGGGGCCGGGCCGGAGTCCGCGATCGACGTGCCGACGTCGGTGCGGCTCACCGCGCTGAAGGGCCCGACCGACCCGGACGCCAGGGTTCCCGGCCAGCTGCGGCACCTGCTCGGCCGCTACAGCTACCTGCTGAACCTGGTGCACACCCCGGACGAACCCGCCGATGTGCTGCGCGAGCTCGCCGTCCACTTCGACGACGAGCGCCGCGAGCAGATCTACCGCTCCGCGCTCAGGGGCCGGGACTGTTCCGAGCGGGCCCGCATGCTCGCCGATCAGCTCTACGCCCAGTGCACGCCCCGCGACCTCGACTTCGAGCCGGCCGTGGACCGGCTGCGCCGCGCGGCGTCGAAGCATCCGCAGCTCGACCCGGCGGCCGCCCCCCGGCAGCTGCTGGAGGCCGCTTGGAACCACGGCGTGGAGCTCGACCCCTGGGACGCCGTCATCGTCGGGTCCCGGGTCCTCCCGATGAGGCAGGAGGGCCGCGCACCGGTGCTCGACGGCGCCGGCGTCGACGACTGGCTGCGGCACCTGGCCGAACTGAACGCAGCCCCGACGCCGGGGCGATGAGCCGCAGAGATCCGAGGAGGAATGCATGGAGTTCACCCGGACGCTGCCGAGATGGCTGGTGCACCGAGCGGCGATCGCCGAGGTCCTGCTGACCGACGCGCACCGCCGCGACGACGACAGCTACCACCTGGCCGCACAACTCCCGCGCGCCCACGCCTTCTACGGAGACACCCTCGGCCCGCGGACCAGCTACGACCCGATGCTGCTGCTGGAGGTCGCCAGGCAGGGCATCTTCGTCCTCGGACACCGGTTCTTCGGAGTCCCGGAGGGATATCAGTTCATCCTCCGAACCGTTGAGTTCGACGTCCTCGACCTGACCGCCCTGGCGCCGCCCAAGGACGTCCCGACCCACGTCGTGGTCGGCTGCCAGGTCGAGCGCCGACTTCGCGGGCGAACGGGCGTGACCGGCCTGGTCGTGCGCTACACCATGGTCATCGACGACCGCGAAGCCATGGCGGTCAGGATCAACTACTCCTGGATGCCGCCGGAGCAGTGGACGGCCGTGCGAGCGACGCGGAGAAGCACACTGGGACTGCCGGCGACGCCGTCCGTCCCGTGGCAGGAGCCGCGGATCGACGCCCGGCTGGTGGACCGCCGCGACCCGGACAACGCGGTGATCTCGCCGCCGCGATCCATCGAGAACGGTGGGCAGGCCGCGACCCTGGTGGTCGACACCTCGCACGCGACGATGTTCGACCACCGCCTCGACCACGTGCCCGGGATGCTCGAACTGGAGGCGTTCCGGCAGCTCGCCCTCACCGCGGCCGTCGACTCGGGAGTGCTGCCGACGCCCACGGCCCTTCTGGTCGGCCTGTCGGCGCGGTTCCGCTCGCTCGCGGAGCTCGACCTGTCCGCGGAGTGCCGGACCGGTCCGGTCCGGCCCGGCGAGGAGATCCACTGCTCCATGCACCAAGCCGGGACGGTGGTCGCCGAAGCGCGGGTGAGGCTCGCCGACCGGTCTCGGCCCGACCTGGCAGAGGCATGTTCGCCACTCTTCGCCCGAGCTTGAGAGGACCGCACGTGACCACCGCCGCCGTCCAGGCACCGGCCCGACTGGGCCGGTTCGTGCTGCAGATGTTTCGGCCGCACATCTACGCCACCTACGGGCTGCTCTGGGCACTCGCTCTGGAAGGCTCGGCCGTCACCCTGTCGGGTGGGGCCTGGCGCGTCTCCGCAGCGACTGCGGTGCGGGTGGTCAGCGTCGTGCTGGCCCTGCTGTTCCTGCGCATGCTGGACGAGCAGAAGGACCTCGCGTACGACCGGGTGCACCACCCGGACCGGCCGTTGGTCACCGGGGCGATCACGGTCGCCGAACTGCGCGGCGGGATGGCGGTGATCACTGCCGTCGTGGTGGGCCTGAACGCCGCGCTCTCACCCACAGCCGTGGTCCTCGTCCTCGTCGCGCTCGGCTACGGCCTGTTCCTGGCGCAGTTGGAGCGCCGGTCGACGGCGGTCCGGGAGAGCCTGCTGCTCAACCTGCTGGTCACCTACCCGGTGCAACTGCTGCTGAGCTGCTACCTGTACGCGTCGCTGGCCGCCTCCGGCGCTGTCGCGGCCGACTGGCGGGCAGTTCCGCTCGTCCTCCTCTTCGCCTGCGTCTTCCTGCACTTCGAGTTCGCGCGTAAGACCGCCTGGAGCTCCGAGCCCGGCGCACGCCTCTACTCGGCCGTGCTCGGCCCGACCGGCAGCGCGGCCCTCGCGCTGGGTCTGGCAGCCGGTGCGGTGGTCTGCGAGGTGGTGCTGTTCCGGCCCTCGACGCCGATCAGTCTGCTGCCCTGCCTGATGGCGATCCTGCCCGCATTCGGCGGATGGCGCTTCTTCGCCTCGCACAGCGGGAGTTGGCCGCTTCCCCTCGCCATGGGTTTCATCCTGGGCTCGTACCTCTCACTGGTGCTCCAGGCGGCCGTCGCGCGCTGAGACCGTTCGTACGTCATTTACGCAAGCGAGGAGACGGGTGCACCAGCTACCGAAAGACACATCCCTGACGCGGGCCGACGTCGACATCGAGCCGCTGCCCGACCTGACCTGCGACGAACTGCTGACCACCACGCGCACCGTGCGCCGAGGGCTGGACCTGGACCGCCCGGTGGACCTGGAGTTGGTCAAGGACTGCCTCCGCCTGGCCATCCAGGCGCCCAACGGTATGAACCGGCAGCGCTGGCGCTGGCTGGTGCTCACCGACCCGGCGATCCGCGCCGCCGTGGCCCGGATCTACTGCGAGGCCTACTTCCAGCGCAACGCCGGGACCCTGAACCGGCTGCACGAGGTGGACGAGGCCACCCGTCGTACGGTCTCCGGCGGACGCGAGCTGGCCGAGAAGCTGCACCAGGTACCGGTACTGGTCATCCCCTGCCTCGAATTGGACACCGAGCAGTTGCCGGCCGGCAACCAGGCCGGGGTGTGGGCCTCGCTGCTGCCCGCTGCCTGGAGCTACGCACTGGCTGCCCGCACCCGCGGCCTCGGCACCGCCTGGACGACCGTTCACCTGGACCGCGAGCGGGAGGTCGCCGAGCTGCTCGGTCTCCCACCCACCGTCCACCAGGGCGGCCTGCTGCCCACCGCCTACACCGTCAGGACCCGCTTCCGGCCCGGCCCGCGGCGCCCGTTGGATGAGGTGCTGCACATTGACCGCTGGCAGGACGCTCGGACTGTCATGGAACGTAGTTGAACGTGTCCGGGTTCGGGCCGGTGCGTTCGCCGCGGTTCAGTCCGGAGATGGCGGTCATGTCGTCGTCGGTCAGTTCGAAGTCGAACAGCGCGAAGTTCTCCTCGACCCGGGAGCGGGTGACCGACTTGGGGAACACGATGTCGCCGCGCTGCAGGTGCCAGCGCAGGGTGACCTGGGCGGCGGAGCGGCCCAGCCGCTGGGCGATCCGGGAGATCACCGGGTCGTCGAGTACCTTGCCCTGGGCGATGGGGGACCAGGCCTCGGTGGCGATGCCGTGGGCGGCGTCGAAGGCGCGCACCTCGTCCTGGGTCAGGTAAGGATGCACCTCGATCTGGTTGGCCGCCGGGACGATCTCGGTCTCGTCGAGGAGCCGACGCAGATGGTGCGGCTGGAAGTTGGAGACGCCGATGGCCCTGACGCGTCCGGAGCCGTAGATCTCCTCCATGGCCCGCCAGGTCTCGACGAAGTCGCCGACCCCCGGCAGCGGCCAGTGCACCAGGAACAGGTCCAGGTAGTCGAATCCCAGGTCGGCCAGGCTGCGGTCGAAGGCCTTGAGTGCCGCGTCGTGGGCGTGGAAGCCGTTGTTGAGTTTGCTGGTGACGAAGACGTCCTCGCGGGGCAGGCCGGACTCGCGGACCGCTTGGCCGACCTCCTTCTCGTTTCCGTACATCTCCGCCGTGTCGATATGGCGGTAGCCGACCTGGAGCGCCGCGAGGGTCGCCGCCACGGTGTCGGCGGGCTTGATCTGGAAGACGCCAAAACCGAGCTGGGGGATCTCGACCCCGTTGTTCAGGGTGACGGTGGGAACTGTGTTCACGAGGATTGATTCCTTGCCGTATCCGGAGACGGGCTCTGCCACGGGAGCGGGGGAGCGGGGAGCGGATACCCGCGCTTCCAGACTGCAGCAGCAGGGGCGTCCTGTCCTGCCGACTGCCTACGCACGAGGCGTGACATACCCGGCTGACCGACCGCATCGGACATTGGGCCGAACGGGTGGGGCATGCGTCTCGGGTGAGAACCAGGGAGCTGAGTCGGACGTACCTCCTCTCACCGCTCCCGTCCCTCCGTGACGACCGGGAGCGTCTCGTAGCCGCGCAGCGCGAGCCGGTCCCGGCGGGTCGGCCGGGTTCCTGCCGCGGGGCCGAGGGCGGGGAACCGGGAGAGCAGACCGTCGAAGGCGACGGCCCCTTCCAGACGGGCGAGCATGGCGCCGAGGCAGTGGTGCATGCCGCCGCCGAAACTGAGCGGCTGGATGTCGCCGCGCTCGGGGTCGAAGCGCCCGGGGTCGGGGTAGCGGGCCGGATCGCGGTTGGCGGCGCCGAGCAGCAGGACCACATGGGTGCCGGCCGGGACGGGGACGCCGTCGATGTCGATCCCGTCGGCCAGCGCTCGCCTGTTGCTGACCTGCACGGGTGAGTCGTAGCGCAGTACCTCTTCCACGAAGCCCTGCGTGGCGATCTTCCCGGACCGGAGCCCGGCCATCACGTCGGGGTGTTCGAAGAGCAGTTGCAGGCCGTTGCCCAGCAGGTGGGTGGTGGTCTCGAAGCCGGCCAGCAGCACGCCGGCGAGGTTCGCGATGAGCTCCTCGTCCGTGAGCAGCGGGTCGGCTGCGTCCCGGGCCTGGACCAGAGTGGTCACCAGGTCGTCGCGGGGATCCGTCCGTCGCTGGTCGGCCAGCGCCGTGAAGTACGCGCTGACCTCGGCCGCCGCCTTGTCGGCCGCCGGGAGGCCGGACGGATCGGCCAGGAGTTCCAGGGTGGCCATCAGGTCGGAGGCCAGTCCGCGGAAGAGGTGGCGGTCCTGGTCCGGGACCCCGAGCAGTTCGCAGATGACGCTCGCCGGCAGCGCGAAGGCGAAGGTGTCCATGAAGTCCAGGGGAGACGCACCGGCCGCCTCGATGTCGTCGAGCAGCGTGTCCACGCTCCGGCGGATGCCGGGTTCCAGGGCGGCGACCCTCCTGGCGGTGAAGACCTGGGACATCAGGGACCGCAGCCGACCGTGGTCGGGCGGGTTCGACACGAGGATCGTCTCGCTGAGCAGGGCCAGCGAGAGATGCTGCTCGACGTCGGTGGGCGAGGCCACAAGCCCGATGTCCGCGCCCAGTCCGGGGTGGCGCAGGGCCTGCTTGCAGGCCTGGTACCCGGATACGAGCATCAGTCCGTCACCGGCCGACGCGGCCGGTCCGAGCTCGTGGGCACGTGCGTAGAGGGGGTAGGGATCGATCCGTCCTTCCGGTGACAGAAGTTCCATGACGATCGTCCCTGCGTCCATGCGTGATCCTCCCTGGTACGGCCTGGCAACGAAGCCTAGGAGAAGACCTTCTAGCGATCCCACTAATGTCCTGGACCAGGAATTCAACCCGAGCCCCTTCCGCCGTCCTGACACTCGATCAGCCATGCCCTGCTGTGCTCGGGCGCCGGGTCAGTGCTTCGGCGGTGTCACGCGGGATCTGTGTCTGTCGGATCGGGGGTGTCGGTGTTCTCACGGTCGCCGTCCGGCTCGCGGGCTGCTGCACGCCCCTTGAATGCGGTCAACGCGATGAGCGTCGCGCTGACGACGGCGAGTGCTGTCAGCGCTGACAGGTGTCGGGTTGCGGGAAGCAGGATCAGTAGTGCCGCGGCGGCGGCCGGTTGCGCGGGCGGTACCCGCCCGACGGTCAGCCTGGTGAAGGCCGCGTGTCCCAGCAGGTATGCGGCGGTCCCTGCGTACAGGGCGGTCAGCGCGGGCCAGTTCAGCGGGGCGCCGAGGCTCGACGCGCTGCTGTCGGTGACGGCCGCCAGCACTTCTCGGATGCCGAGCGCCAGGTAGAGGACGCCGGCGATCAGCAGGAAGTGGACCATGGTGTAAGCGTCGCGGGCGATCCGGGCTCGGCGCACTGGGGATGCGTGTTCCAGCGCGTCCTCGGCGGCGGCGGCGAGATGCTCGAAGTAGAGCCGCCACAGGCAGACGACGGCCGCGAAGCCGAGTGCAGCGGCGACGAGCACCATGGTGCGGGACACCGAATCCCCGGCCCCGGTCCCGGCGGAGATCAGGGATTCGCCCAACACGATGATCAGGACCATGCGGTGGCGTTCGGCGAAGTGCCCGGGGCTGCGGACCTTCCACCCGCCCACGCGGGAGGCGATCCAGCCCCCGCCGAAGTCGATGGTGAACGCGAGGGCCCACAACGCGGTCTGCCACGCGCCCGCGAGCACGGCCCCGGCGATCAGGGGGACCAGCGAGAAGGTCTGCGGGATCGCGTCGGCCAGCAGTTGGGCGCGCAGCCGGCTGTCTTCGGCGGCAGCGGTCAGATGCAGGCCGAAGTAGATCAGCCGCACCAGGATGAAGGCCGCTGCCAGGATCAGCGGCGCGTCCACCGTCCCGGTGTGGCGGCTCCAGGCGTCCGGCATCACCAGGGCGGCGATGAACAACGCGGCCATCACCACCAGCATCCCGGACCGGACCAGGCCTTGGTCGGTGCGCACCCGGTTGCCCAGCCAGACGTAGGCCGTCCAGGACCACCACAGCAGCAACAGCAGGATCAGTCCTCGGGCCAGGGTGGCGGCCGAGAGTGAGCGGGCCATGAACGAGCCGACCCGCGTGATCGCGAAAACGAAGACCAGGTCGAAGAAGATCTCGAAGGAGGTCACCCGGTGGGACTCGGCGGTCATCGCCGGGCGGCGCCACGAGGCGTCCCCCACCGGTCCGGCGGAGCCGCCCTCGCCGGGACTGCCTTGAGTGCTCATCCCGGCGGCTCACCTCGCCGCGAGCAGGGGGGCGCCGACGCCGCGCAGCAGCGTGTCGACCACCACGTCGGCGGCCTGCGCGGGGCTGAGGTCGGGCAGGTTCTCGGCGGCGTGCCGCATCAGCGGCGGAAGGAGCGCGGCCACCCAGCCGGGCGGCAGGTCGGAGCGCAGCAGCCCCTCGTCGGTCGCACGCCGCAGAAAAGCGTCGACCTGGTCGATCAGGCGTTGGCGGCGCTCGCGGATCGTCTCCTCGGCGTGCAGACGGCTGGTTTCCACCGGCCATTTCCGATTAGCAGCGATGACCCCCTCGACGTAGCGGTGCAGCGCCACCGCGACCGGGGCCTGATCGAGCCTGGCTGCGTCGACGGCCTGCTCGACCGCGTCGTACCGGGCCTGGTAGACGGCGGCCAGGAGCTCTTCGCGCGAGGCGAAGCGCCGGTAGACGGTGCGCCGGTCCACGCCCGCCTGTGTGGCGATGGCGGCGATGCTCGCCGAGGCATCGTCGGCGAGCATCCGGGCCCCGGTGCTCAGGACAAGTTCGAGGTTGCGCGCCGCGTCGGCTCTCATGGTCACGAGTATAGACACCCGAGAGGCGGATGAGCCATGTACTGACACATAAATGCCCCACATATAGATCTAAGTGCTACATTGATGAGACTGTTGTCAATGCTCTTCATCCCGGGACCGAGAGGACGATCATGATCATCTATGACAGGCTGTTCATCGGCGGTAGCTGGACCGAGCCGAGCAGTCCGGAGCTGCTCGACATCCTGTCCCCGCACGACGAGTCGCTCGTCGGGCGCGCCGCCCAGGCCCGGCCGGCCGACGTGGACCGCGCGGTGGCCGTCGCCCGCGCGGCCTTCGACGAGGGCACCTGGCCGAACACCGCGCCGGCCGAGCGGATCGCGGTGCTGCGCCGCCTGAACGCCCTGCGCGAGTCCCGCGCCGAGCGGATCGCGGCCGTGATCACTGCGGAGAACGGCTCCGCCGGCTGGTTCACCCGGGCCGGACAGCCGAGCCTGACCCGGCAGGCCAACGCCTACCTGAAGGCGGCCGAGGGGCTGGCGTGGGAGGAGGTCCTGACGCCGACCGACCCCGCGGCCACCGTGCGCAGCGTGGTGCGCCGCGAACCGATCGGCGTCGTGGCAGCCGTCATCCCGTGGAACTCGCCGTTCTCCGCCTCCCTGGCGAAGATCATTCCGGCGCTGCTGGCCGGCAACACGGTCATCCTGAAGGTCTCCCCGGAGAACTCCCTGAGCATGGGCCTGCTCGCCGACCTGCTGGCCGAGTGCGGGCTGCCCGCGGGCACGATCAGTGTGCTGCCGGCCGACCGCGAGACCAGCGAGCACCTGGTGTCCCACCCCGACGTCGACAAGATCGCGTTCACCGGGTCGACCGGCGCCGGGCGCCGGATCGCCTCCATCGCGGGTCAACAGCTCAAGCGCGTCAGCCTGGAGCTCGGCGGCAAGTCCGCCGCGATCGTCCTGCCCGACGCCGACCTGGCGAAGTTCACAGCCGGCCTGGCCTTCTCCTGCCTGCTCAACAACGGCGAAGCATGCATCGCGCAGACCCGCATCCTCGCCCCGCGCAGCCGCTACGAGGAGGTCGTCGACGCCGTCAAGCAGGTCGTCGAGTCACTGAAGGTCGGCGACCCGCAGGACCCGGACACCTTCATCGGCCCGATGATCCGCCGCGACCAGCAACAGCGGGTGCGCGACTACATCGAGATCGGCATCAAGGAGGGCGCGCGCCTGGTCACCGGAGGCCCGCAGGTGCCGGCCGGCCTGGAGCAGGGCTACTACGTCACCCCGACGGTCTTCGCCGATGTCGACAACGCCATGCGTATCGCCCGCGAGGAGATCTTCGGCCCGGTCCTCGTCGTCATCGCCTACCAGGACGAGGACGACGCCGTACACATCGCCAACGACTCCGAGTACGGCCTGTCCGGCGGCGTGTGGTCCGCCGACGAGCAGCACGCCCTGGCCATCGCCCGCCGCATCCGCACCGGCACCATGACGGTCAACGGCGCCCCGGTCGGCTTCGACGGCCCGTTCGGCGGCTTCAAGGCCAGCGGCCTGGGCCGCGAGTACGGCTTCGCCGGCCTGAACACCTACCTCGAGTACAAGACCGTCACCCTCTGATCACCCGTCGAACAGGGGGCCGCGGGCACCCGGCCGTTGCGGTCGGTGGTGCGTGATCGTCACTGCATCCGCTGTAGCCGCGGTCGATCCAGAGCTTCCTGACGGGCCATTGACAATCATGGCGGTGGAGATCCGCTTAGCTCGGGCGAGACCGGGGAAAGCCCTCGGGTAGCGCCTTCGGCTCACTCGATCCTGCACCGAACAGAAAGACTCTCACATGGACGCTCAAACGGACCGCTCACCGGCCAGGCCCATACTGATCACCGTCGGCCTGCTCTTCTGCGTGGGGAGTATCGCCGTCGCCTTGGCCTACCCCCTCAACTGGTCCTGGGTCGGTCCGGCGCTCGGCGCCGTGGGCGTGGCGGCGTTCCGCTACTTCCGTCGCTGACCACGCACCTTCGCCTCACAACAGACCCAAGGGGGCCGCCGCACTGCCGGCGGTCGGCGGTGGTGCGCCAGGGACCGGGGGCCGCTGCGGCCGCCGTGCCGGGCGATCAGCGGATCGGCTTCACTAGCCTCGGACCGAGATCCTCCGGTCCACGGTTTCCTGGACCTTCGGCAGGGCGGCTGCGACGGCCTCGCTGTCGGGCTCCTCACCGAGCAGGTCGACGGCGGTTACGCGGGTAAGGACGATGTCGGCCTCGTGAACCAGTCCAGCGGCCCAAACGTCCAACTCCGCCTCGGAGTCCTCGCCGTAGCTGAGGTAGAGAACCGGGCGTTCAGCGGAGGAGCCCAGCAGGGTACGAAGGTGCGCGGCGGTGACCCGCGGGGCGGTCCTGTCGAGGTTCGGTTCCATGGTGTGACGCTCCTCCGATTGATAGCTGATCAGCCGCAATGCTGTCATGAAGACGTGGTGGTTGACCGCGGTGCGGGCGTGCTCGCGCTCCGACCAGTGGACGCGCTCGGTGATCTGGTGGTCGACGAGCCGCAGTGGACCCCCAGGGTGCCTGCAGGTCGACGCCGAAGGCGGCAAAAGCCACTACCAGAGGTATCCGTCCACGGGCGCGGGCCTGGCCGGGCGTTCGTGGACGTCGACCAGTTCGAGCAGGTCGCGTTCGAGGTTGACGGCCAGGGCGGTGACGGGGACGTCCTGGCTGCGGTTGGCGAACGGCTCCTCGGTGGACGCGCCGACCCGCTCGACCATCCGGAAGAACAGGGTGATCAGCAGTGCGGAGGGAATGACCAGCCAGCGGTAGGACGTCAGTGCGCTGATCGCGGTGAAGGGGAATACCACCACGTAGGAGTGCACGAACAACCGGCTGATGTAGTCGTGCGGTCGCGGGATCGGTGTGTTGCTCATCCGCTCGGCGAGCGCCTGCTGGGTGGACAGCCCGGCCAGGGCGGTCTCCATCTGGAAGTTGTCCAGGCCGGTCAGGATGCCGAGGGCGTAACCGTGGAAGACGGCCTGGCTCTGCAGTCGGGCCAGCACCGTGGCGCGGTTGTCCGCCGCCAACACCAGTTCGGCCTCCTCGGGGGACAGCAGCCGGGTGAGCTCGACGGTGGAGTCCTGCCGGCGCAGCAGCCGGGCCAGGCTGTGCGCCCACGCGGCCTGGCGGTTGGCGAAGTCGTGCTGCCAGGTCCGGACGGTGCCGGGGTCGATCGTGGGGTCGGCGAGTTTGGCGTCGGTGACCGTGCGGGCGACCCGGATCAGTGTCCGTGACTGTCCGGTCAGTTGGGCCCAGATGGTACTGGCCTCCCACCAGCGCTGGTAGGCGGTGTTGGCGCGGAAGGCGAGCAGGATGGCCAGCGCGGTTCCCAGCACGGTGGCGAGCAGCGAAGGCAATGCGAGCCAGCGGATGTCGGCCCGGTCGACCAGCAGGTACGCGGCCGTACTGCTGACCGCCGCGAGCGCGAGGTCGAACCGCACGAACGGGAGGGTGCTGCTGAGGTTGAAGGTTCCCTTGACGATCACTGCGCCAGCCTAACCGCGCCATGCCGCCAAATGCCATGGCCCCCAAGCGGGGTGATGCTCCGTCGGTTCCACTGACGGAGCATCACCCCACCGGCTCGGCCGCGCTGTCGGTCTGTCCTGTCATCGCCCCCAGCGCGTACGGCTCGTGCCGGGAGCCGGCCAGTTCGCTGCGTTGATCTCGGCACGGCGGAGGCGCTCAGTCCGTGGCGGGCAGGTCGTCCCCGATGACTGGAGACTCGGCCAGCCGGTCCCGTGTCTGCGCGCTGCGCAAGACGTCCCGGACCGCCGAGATGACCAGCGCGGGATCGTCGGCGTGGATGTAGTGCCCCGATCGCTCGGCGATGACATGGCGGCTGTTGAGCGAGAGCTGGGCCAGGTCTGCGTTCAGGCCGTGCCAGCGGTGCCAGTCCTCGGTGGCGGGAGCGTTACCGTGGCCGCGGGTCAGCACGAAGAGGGGCTTGTCACCCAGCGAGCCCTTGGCCAGCGCCCGATCGGCTGCTGTCAGCCGCC
Source organism: Streptacidiphilus sp. EB103A (assembly GCF_041261405.1). NCBI lineage: Bacteria > Bacillati > Actinomycetota > Actinomycetes > Kitasatosporales > Streptomycetaceae > Streptacidiphilus > Streptacidiphilus sp. EB103A. Next base: position 453,362 of record NZ_JBGCAQ010000002.1, read on the forward strand.
TGAAGGCCCGATGCTCGCGCATGATCGACCTCCGGTCCGCGCCGCCTCGGACCTTGCGGGGAACGACCATGATCAGGGGGACCATCAGCGCGTCGCTGAGGCGTTGCCGCCAGGGAAGAGCGCCCTGGAGAGCTGCTCTCTGGGCCTCGTGGGAGGAGTCCACCAGCACCAGGCCGGCGACCTCATCCGGGTAGAGGCCGGCGAACGCGCGCACGAACACGCCGCCGACCGAGTGGCCGACGAGCACGACGGGACGAGTAACACCGAGCGCGTCCAGAAGCCCATGCAGGTCGCGAGCGATGTCGACGGGTTTCCTGGCGTCCAGCGCTCGGCTGCTGGAGCCGTAGGCTGCCCGGTCGTAGGTCACCACTGTGGTGTCCACGGCCAGGGTTTCAGCGATCGCCCGCCAGGACTCCGCATCGCCGCCGAAAGCCGGCTCGATGACCACGGGCGGCCCGCCAGTGCCGAATACGGTGGTGCTGAGCCAATGTGAACCCACGCGCACTTGAGTGCTCTGGCTGTCCATCTGTTCCCCAGGGAGCCGACGATGCGTCACTTCGTATGATCGTAAGCGTCGCTCAGGGCCGGTGGATGGGCCGGGGCCCTCCTCGGCGCCGTGATGATGGCCGCCCGCCCGAGTGGGTCTCTCTGGCGGCTTCGACGACTTCCTGGGTCAACAGGGTGGCACCTGCAGTCTGTCAATCTGTTTCGGGGAGGGTCCGGGGTAGTCCGAAGCGTGCCATGACATTGGTGGTGAAACCGGTGATGGCCGTGATGCGGTCGCCGGCGGTGGTGATGACCAGGAGGGCGTAGGCGCGGTGGACGCCGGCGTGGGGGTCCGCCAGGTACAAGGCGAAGGCGGGCTGGCCGTTGGCCCGGGTCGGTACCACGCGGTAGCTGCGACCGGGGCGGAAGGTGGCGGCGGCGAAGAGGCGCCGGGCTGGTTCGATGCCGCGGTATTCCAGCATGGCCGGAGGCATGGAGAGTCTCACGTCGGTGACGAGCAGGTCGATCATGGCATCCAGGTCGGCACGTTCCAGGGCATCGGTGAGCCGGGCGACGAGCCGGTGTTCGGCGGCGTCGGGTTGGCGTGCGGGCGTGCGGCTGCCGGTGCTGCCGGAGTCGGCGAGGTGGTTGTCGACGGTGGCGCGGGCGCGTTTGAGGGCACTGCTCACGGATTCCTGGGTGGTGTCGAGCATCTGGGCGACTTCCGCGGCGTGGTAGCCCAGGACGTCGCGGAGGACCAGCGCGGCGCGTTGGCGTGACGGCAGCAGTTGCAGGGCGGTGATGAAGGCCAAGGAGATGGCCTCGGTGGTCTCGTAGCGGGCCTCCGGTCCGGGGCGCTGGTCGACAAGGTGGTCGAGCAGGACGTCGGGGTAGGGCTCCAACCAGGGCGGGGCGTCGCCGGCGCCGGTGGGTTCTGGCAGGGTGGCCTCGGGCAGCGGGGGAGCGATGCGGGGGCGTCGGCCGTCGGCACGCAGCATGCTCAGGCACCGATTGGTCGCGATCTTGTAGAGCCAGGTCCGGAGCGAGGATCGCTGGCCGAACTCGCCGAGGTTACGCCAGGCGGACACGAGGGTCTCCTGGAGAGCGTCCTCGGCGTCCTGCAGGGATCCCAGGATGCGGTAGCAGTGCACCTGCAACTCGCGGGAGTGGCCCTCGACCAGGTCCCGGAACGCGTTGTGGTCGCCGGCCCGAGCCCGGGCGATCAGGTCCGTCGTGTCCATCTCCATCGGCGTGCATCCTCGTCTTTCTTCTTTCCGCAGGGCGCGTTCGGCTCGCCTATTCATACCGACGCCGCCGGGCCCGCGAATTGGGCGGCGTTGCGGCGCCCAATTTCGGGCGGGCGGCGGCGTCTACCCGGTTGGAGGCGGTCCCGGTCCGGGACGCGCCCGGAGACAGAACAGGACCACAGATCATGGCCAAGTACGTTTTCTCCTTCCGTGTGCCCTCCGACTACAAGCCCAACGCCGGGACGCCGTCCGAGTGGCAGGCCTGGTTCGGCGGGCTGGGTTCGGCCCTGGTGGACGTCGGCAACGCGGTGACCGGTTATGCCTCGCTCGGGGAGGTCGGCGGCAGCGGCTCCCGGATGGTCGCCTACTCGGTGGTGTCCGCCGAGGACATCGACTCCGCGCTGGCGCTGGCCAAGGACTGCCCGGTGCTGCGGGTCGGCGGCGGGGTCGAGGTCGGCCCCGTGATGGAAGCCGCCGGGTCGTGAGCGACGCCATGACCGCATCGACGGCGCCGCCGCAGGAGTCGTTCCTGGCGACCGGGCGCGGCAGGGTCACGCTGGCGCTGCTGTGCGCGGTGACGTTCCTGGACGTCATGGACGGCGCGATCGTGAACGTCGCGCTGCCGACCATCCGTACGCATCTGGGGTTCTCGGTGCAGAACCTGCAGTGGGTGGTCAGCGGCTATCTGATCACCTATGGCGGGCTCCTGCTGCTGGGCGGTCGGGCCGGGGACCTGCTGGGGCGGCGGCGGCTGCTGATCGCCGGGACCACGCTGTTCGCGGCCTCCTCGCTGGCCTGCGGGGTGGCCGACAGTCAGGGGCTGCTGGTCGGCGCCCGGCTCGCCCAGGGCATCGGGGCGGCGATGATGTCCCCGGCCGCGCTGTCGATCCTGACCAGCACCTTCCAGGACTCCGACCGGCACAAGGCGCTGGGCGTGTGGGCCGGGATCAGCGGGATGGCCTCGGCGGTCGGGCTGCTCTTCGGCGGGCTGCTCACCCAGGACTTCGGCTGGCGATGGGTGTTCTTCGTGAACCTCCCGCTGTGCGCGCTGGTGCTGTTCGGGGCGTTCCGGATCCTGAAGCCCGACCACGGCCGGTCCGTGCCGGGCGGATTCGACGCGGTCGGCGCGGTGCTGGCCACCGCCGGCATGCTGCTGCTGATCTTCACGTTGGTGAAGGCGCCGGACGAGGGCTGGGGTGCGGGCCGCACCATCGGCGGGCTGGCCGGCTCGGCGGTGCTGATGGCCGCGTTCGTGGTCAATGAGCAGCGGCGCGCCGATCCACTGGTCCCGATGTCGATCTTCCGGATCAAGGGCCTGGCCGCGGCCGACGCCACCCAGGTGATCGCCTGGGCCGGGTTCTACTCGATGTTCTTCTTCGTCACTCTGTATATGCAGAACGTCCTGGGCTACTCCCAGTTGCGGTCCGGGCTCGCGTATCTGCCGGTCAGCGTCGGCATCGGGTTCGGCTCGACCGCGGCGACGAAGATGTTCGTCCGGACCGGTACCCGCCCGATCATCGTCTCCGGCGCGCTGCTCGCTGCCGGTGGCATCGTGTGGCTCTCCCGCATCCCGGTGGACGGCACCTATCCCGGCAACCTGCTCGCCCCGCTGGTGGTCATGGGGGTCGGGCTGGGGCTGCTGTACGCCGGTGTGCAAACAGCCGCGAACGCGGGCGTGCCGGAGGACCAGGCCGGACTGGCCGCGGCCCTGATCACTGCCTCATTCCAGCTCGGATCGGCGCTCGGCCTCGCGGTGTTCAGCGGGATCGCGACCAGCCGCACCAGCCACCTCCTGGCCGCCCACACCCCGCCCCCGGAGGCACTCACCGCCGGGTTCCAGCGGGCCCTGCTCGTCAGCGCCCTCTGCCTTGTGGCAGCCGCAGCCATCGCGCTGCGCGCCTCCAACACCCGCGGCGAACCCGCCGCCACACCAGTAACCCGACAGAACCAGGAACCGTCCTACGACCGCGCCTAACACAGCACAACGAAATCCCGGGATGGCGTTCAACGCCATCCCGGGATTCCCTCTACCTACCTCGCGCCGAGGGCCGCGCAGGTCAGCCGCTGGTGTCGGTCGGTGTCGCCTCGCCGAGCATGGCGAGGGTCAGCACGTTGCCGGAGATGCCCCAGCCGCCGTCGGGGACCTCTTCGATCAGCACCATGGTGGTGGCGCGGGCGCGCTCGCCGTAGAGCTCGACATACAACTCGGTGGTGCGGGTGACGATCTCCTCCTTCTGCTTCGGGGTGAGGGTCTTCTCGAGGACCTTGAAGTTGGCGAAAGGCATGGCTGGTTGTTCCTTTTCTCAGTGGGGTGTTACAGGGAGCTGCCTGCGGTGAGCAGGCTGTCCAGTCCGATGCGGCGGAAGAAGTCGGCGCGGAGGCGGTCGGTGACCGCGGAGGCGACTTCGCTGCCGTCCCGGCTGGGGTCTATGTGCGTGCGCAGAGGCCGAGTGGCGATCTGGCGAATGCCCGCGTACACGGTGTGACCGGCGAGGGCCAGAGCACGCACGGACAGTGCCCCGATGCCGCCGGAGGCCCCGGTGACGAGGATGACCTTCCCTGTTTCGTCGTTCCTCATGACAGGGCCTTTCGTTGATCGATGGGGTGGCTGCGGAGGGTTCAGATGATTCCGCCGTTGGCGCGGACGACCTGTCCGTTGATCCAGTGACCGGCCGGGGAGGCCAGGAACGCGACGACCTCGGCAATGTCGGCCGGGGTACCGAGGCGCTCCAGCGGGGGCTGGGCGGCCAGGCGGGCGATGGTCTCCTCGTCCTTGCCGTCCAGGAACAGGTCGGTGGCCGTGGGGCCGGGCGCGACGGTGTTGGCGGTGACGTCCCGGCCCCGCAGTTCCCGGGCCAGGATCAGCGTCAGTGCCTCGACCGCGCCCTTGCTGGCGGCGTACGCGCCGTAGCCAGGGAAGGCCAGCCCCACCACGGACGTGGAGAACGTCACGATCGCGCCGCCGGGGCGCACGCGACGGGCGGCCTGCTGGACGACGACGAACGTGCCGCGGATGTTGGTGCGGTGCAGGTCGTCCAGGACGGCAAGGTCCAGCTCGGCGATCGGAGCCAGCTGCATCCGCCCGGCCGCGTGCACGACGACGTCGACGCCGCCGAACTCTCCTTCGGCCGCGTCGAACAAGGCCGCGACTGCGCGTTCGTCGGCGACGTCTGCGCGCACGGCGATCGCCCGGCCACCGCCGGTGACGGCCTCCTTCACGGCGGCTTCGGCCTCGTCCTGGTTGCCGGCATAGCCGACCACGACGGCGTACCCGTCGGCGGCCAGCCGGCCGACGGTCCGGCGGCCGATGCCGCGCGAGCCGCCGGTGACGATCGCGACACGGGGGGAGGCGGCGGGCTGGACCGAGGCAGCGGTCCCGTCGAGGGAAGTAGGGACAGGCATAGCTGACTCCTGTGATGGATGGGGGTCGGGCCGCGGACTTGCCGTTGCCCTGCTGCGTTCTCCACGATCGGCCGGTCCTCCCTCTCCAGCCAGGGCTGCGTCGACCCAGGGGATGCCACCCCCTGGCTGCGCTCCGACGTACGAGCGACCATGGAAGGGTGAACCTTCCAGAACTCGGTGCCTTCCTCAGGACCCGCCGCGACCGCATCCGCCCCGCCGAGGTCGGTCTCCCTCATGGCCCGCGCCGGCGCGTCCCCGGGCTGCGCCGCGAGGAAGTCGCGCAGCTGGCAGGGCTGTCGGCCGACTACTACACCGAGCTGGAACGCGGCAGCGTGAAGAACGGCGTGCAGCCCTCGGCCCAGACCCTGGCCGCCCTGGCCCGAGCCCTGCGCCTGAACGGTGACGAGCGCGACCACCTGTTTCACCTGGCCGAGCGGCCGGTCCCGCCGTCAGCACACGGACCATCGGCACATGTGCAGCCCGCGCTCCTCGGACTCCTGGACCGGCTGTCCAACACCCCCGCGCGCGTCATCACCGACCTGCACGAAACCCTGGTGGAAAACGACCTGGCCCTGGCCCTGCTCGGCAAGTCCCCGGCGGACCGCGGCCCGGCGGCGAGCCTCGTGTACCGCTGGTTCACCGACCCGCAGGCGCGCGAGATCTACCCGCCCGAGGACCACCCGCACCACTCCCGGGTGTTCGTGGCCGACCTCCAGGCAGCGGCCGCCCGGCGCGGCCGGGACGCGGAGGTCACGAAGATGGTCGCCGTGCTACGTCGTCGCAGCCAGGAGTTCGCAGCCCTCTGGGACACGCACGACGTCGCGGTGCGCCGCATGGACCACAAGAGGATCGTCCACCCCATGCTCGGCGTCATCGAACTCGACTGCTACAACCTCCTCAGCGAGGACGGACGGCAACGCCTGCTGTGGTTCACCGCCCCGCCCGGGAGCCCGGGAGCCGAGCAGCTGGAACTGCTGTCTGTGGTGGGGACCCAGGAGCTGAGTGCCACGGAGGGCATGGCACCGGAGAGGTTGTCCGCGGCGGAATCCGGATCGCAGCGCTGACCCGCGCCCTGCTCCAGCGGAAGCCGGGGCCCGAGCTGTTCACAGGGGTCGACCGAGGAGCAGGAGCGGCGTCAGCGGACCTGGAAGTCTGCGGGTTGAGTAGGAACAGGTTGCTCATGCAGGCACGATCCGTGGATTGGGAAAGGGATCTGCCGGACGGACCGGCCACTGCGCGAATCCGCTTACCGCACCGCCCTTACCTCCCCGATGGTCTGACAGTTCGTCGGGTTTGGATCAGTCCGACAGCAGGCTCTGTTCGGAAGCCGATGGCGCTACGGGGTCCAGGTCCCGGGCCAGGGCGGTCAGCGCGTGGCCCAGGGGCAGGTCCACCCGGATGCTCGCGTGTTCGTCCCCGCGGGTCGGGCCGTGGTTCACGATCGCCACCGGCAGGCCGGCCTTGGCGGCGCGGCGGACGAAGCGCAGTCCGGACATGACGGTCAGGGAGGAGCCCAGCACCAGCAACGCATTCGCCGTGTCGACCAGTTCGAAGCAGTGGTCGACACGGGCCCGGGGTACGTTCTCGCCGAAGAACACCACGTCCGGCTTGAGTACCCCGCCGCAGGCCAGGCAGGGGACCACGCGGAAGGCGTCCACCAGTTCCGGTGCGAGTTCCACGTCGCCGTCGGGATTGGCCACGGCACCGGCCGCCTCAAGTCGGCCGTTGGCCGCGTGCAGGCGCTGGTCCAGTTCCTCGCGAGGGGAGAGCTGTCGGCAGCCCAGGCAGATCACCCGGTCCAGGCCGCCGTGCAACTCGACCGCGTCGGTGGTGCCGGCCGCGTGGTGCAGGCCGTCCACATTCTGCGTGATCACCGCGCAGACCCGGCCGGAAGCCCGCAGCGCCTGTACCGCGCGGTGGCCGGTGTTCGGCTGTGCCCGGGCGATGGTCCGCCAGCCGACATGGCTGCGCGCCCAGTAGCGACGGCGACCCGCCTCGTCGGACACGAACTCCTGGTAGGTCATCGGCGTGTGGCGACGCAGGCTGCCCGAGGCCCCGCGGTAGTCCGGGATCCCGGACTCGGTGGACAGCCCTGCTCCGCTCAGCACCGCCACACCACCCCGCACGAGCAGGTCGCCGATCCGGGCCAGACCCTCGACGGGCGCATCGGCGGGAGCGGGCGAACCGATGAGGGGCCGGTCGACCATGGGACGGGTACGCATACCCGGAAGCCTACGACTGCGGCCGCCGTTCCCGCCGCGAGAGCAGCCCGCTGTCCTGGAGCGAGGGCCGCGGCGACTTTGAGCACGTGCCGCAACTCGGCCCGATCGACTCCCTGAACGGCTGCCACTGACACCCGGGGTACACGCTCGACGAGGCAGGGTGACGCCCAGTTTGTGCGGAGGCCGGATCCGGTGCGCGGGGCAGTCGAGCCCCGGTAGCGGGCACCGTCGCACTGACCGGACCACCGGGCCGGGTACCCACACTGCCCCTGACCTCGGGTGATCAGCCGTCGATGGCAGGTACGGAACCGCCGTCGTCCCCTCTTCCCGACTTGCGTGTGTGAAGTGGCGTCATGCCGTCGGGACGGCCCCGTTCTCCGGCGCCGGAGGGTGGTCGGGCGGGGAGAGGGTTGCTTCGGTGAGTGCCGCAAGGACGCTCGCGACGGTGGGGACGAGGTCGGCGGGAATGTTGTCGAGCACGCGGTGGCGAGCGCTGGCGACATGCGCGGGTTGGGCGGCCTGGAGGCGGTCCAGGCCGCTGCCCGTGAGCACGGTGATGTTGCCGCGCGCGTCGGGGCCGTGACGTTCCTTGGTGACCAGGCCGTGGGTGCGCAGGGTGTCCACGACCCGGGTGATGCGTGAGGGCGTCAGCCCGGTGGCCGCGGCCAGTTCGGACATGCGCAATCGTCGTTCCGGGGCCTGGCCGAGGGTGAGCAGGACGGCGAACTCGGTCATGGACAGCCCGGTGGCGCGGCTCATGTCGCCTTCCAGTAGCCGCGGCAGGGCGTGGGCCAGGCGCCCCAGGGACTGCCAGAGCAGCATCTCCTCGGGGTTCAGCGGGGCCGTTTCGTCGTTCACGTCACACCCTTCACGTTGCTTTCCGAAGCCGGCGGCGGCGATGGCGGTTCACCTGCGGCCCATCCTGCCGCGACTTGCTTGACGAAGCAAATAACCTCGTGCAATCATTTGCCTGAGCAAGCAAATAGTGATGTCGTTTCCATTTCTCGGCCTGCTCTGACTGGAAGAGGACCGCTGTCGTGAAGAACTCCAACACCGGCCCCGAGGGCCCCGTCGCGGGCATGGAGGGGTTCGCGCACCGATATGCCGAGCTGGGGGACGTGCGCCTGCACTATGTGATCGGCGGTAGTGGCCCGGCCGTCCTGCTGGTGCACGGCTGGCCGTTCACATGGCTGGAGTGGCGCGCGACCATGCCCCTGCTGGCCGCCGCGGGCCACACTGTGATCGCTCCCGATCTGCGCGGCTCAGGCGACTCGTCCCGGCCGGTCGGCCCGTACACCAAGCGGGAGGAGGCCGAGGACCTGCACCGGCTCATCGGCCACCTCGGCCTGGACCAGGTCGGCGTCGTCGGCACCGACATCGGCACCATGGTCGCCTGGGCGTATGCCGCCGCCCACCCCTCCGAGGTGCGGCGCCTGGTGCTCTCCGAGGCGTTCCTGCCGGGCTTTGGCCTGGAGGAGCACATGAACCCGGCCACCGGTGGATTCTGGCACTTCGGCTTCCATATGCAGGTCGACGTGGCAGAACTGCTCACGGCGGGCAAGGAAGCCGCCTACCTCGGCGGTTACTGGGACATGATGACCGCAGGGGGCATCACCGAGCGGGACCGGGCCGAACTGCTGCGCGCCTACAGTGCGCCCGGCGCGATGCGCGGCGGCTTCCGGCACTACGAGACCCTCGCCGAGGACGGCCGCGCCGCCCGGGCCGCAACCCCGCTGCGGATGCCGGTCCTTGTCCTCAACGGTGAACACGGCCTGCCGCAGGGCGTCCTGCTGGACGGGGCGCGTCAGGCTGCGGCGGATGTCCGCGCCGATCTCGTACCCGGGAGCGCCCACACCATCGGCGCCGACAACCCCGTCTGGCTCGCCGACCGGCTAGCTCGCTTCTTCGGCCCGGGCTCGGCCGTCTGACGCCCTACCGGGCCTGCCCGAACGGGCACGCCTGGCTCCTCGCCCCAGTTCGCGCGGGCGAGCCGTCGAACTCCCCGCAGCCGCCGGACGCGGGGCCCGGGCGCCACGAACGGTGCCGCCCGCACACCCCAGGCCAGCGGCCACGGAGCCGCCCCGCCTGTCTCCGAAAGGACATCTTCATGACCGCAGATCTCGAAGCCCGCATCCGTCGCCTGGAGGACCGCGTCTCCATCAGCGACACGGTGATCCGGTACGCCACATCGATCGATCGCGCCGACTGGGAACGGTACGCGACCTGTTTCACCGAGACCGTCCACGTCGACTTCTCCGAAGCCGGCATGCCGCCGGGCGACTTCGCACGTGAGGACTTCCTCGGGTTCGCGCGAGCCGGCCTGGGCGGGTTCACCGCCCGCCAGCACCTGAGCCCCAACCATGAGATCGAGTTCGACGAGGACGATCCCGACCGTGCCGTCTGCCGCTCCTACATGTACGCCCAGCACCACCTCGAAGGCGCCGAGGGAGGCGACTTCTTCCTGATGCGCGGCTCCTACACCAATCACATGCGCCGCACCGCTGACGGATGGCGGATCGAGAAGCTCGTCCAGCATCTGAGCTGGAGCGAAGGCAACCAGGACGCGCCCGCGCAGGCGGCAGCCCGCTACCGGGCGGCGACCGTCTGACCCTCGACCGGGCCTCGTCGGTGGAGAGTCCGGGCCTCCGCACCGAGGAGGCCCGGACTGCTTGTCCGCAGGAGCAGTGGGGGCGAATCCGCTCTCCGGGTCAGCGGAAGGCCTGAATGCCGGTGAGGGCGTTGCCGATGACGAGGGTGTGGACCTCGCTGGTGCCCTCGTAGGTGAGGACGGACTCGAGGTTGTTGGCGTGTCGGATCACCGGGTATTCCAGGGTGATGCCGTTGGCGCCCAGCACGGTGCGGCACCGGCGGGCGATTTCCAGGGCCTCGCGGACGTTGTTGAGCTTGCCCAGGCTGATGCGCTCCGGGGTGATCAGGCCCGCGTCCTTGAGGCGTCCCAGCTGGAGGGCGAGCAGCATGCCCTTGCCGAGTTCCAGACACATGTCGGCCAGCTTCTCCTGGGTGAGCTGGTAGCCCGCCAGGGGGCGGTTGAACACGGTGCGGTCGCCGGCGTAGGAGATCGCCGTCTCCAGGCAGTCGCGGGCGGCGCCGAGGGCGCCGAAGACGATGCCGAATCGGGCCTCGTTCAGGCAGCCGAGCGGGCCGGAGAGGCCACGCGCGCTCGGGAGCATCGCGTCGGCGGGCAGCCGGACGTCCTCCAGGACGAGCTCGCTGGTCACGGACGCGCGCAGGGAGACCTTGTGCTTGATGTCGACGGTGGTGAAGCCCGGGGTTCCGGCGGGGACGAGGAAACCGCGGACGCCGTCGTCGGTGCGGGCCCAGACCACGGCGACGTCCGCGACCGAGCCGTTGGTGATCCACATCTTGGTGCCGTTGAGCACCCAGTCCGAGCCGTCCCGCTCCGCGTGGGCACGCATGGCGCCCGGGTCGGATCCGGCGTCAGGCTCGGTCAGGCCGAAGCAGCCGATGAACCGGCCGGCCGCCATTCCGGGCAGCCACTGCTGCTTCTGCTCCTCGGAGCCGTACTTCCAGATCGCGTACATCGCCAGCGAGCCCTGGACGGAGACGAGGCTGCGCAGGCCGGAGTCGACGGCTTCCAGTTCCAGGCAGGCCAGGCCGTAGGAGACGGCGCTGGCCCCGGCGCAGCCGTACCCCTGCAGGTGCATGCCGAGGACGCCCAACTCGCCGAGCTTCAATGCCAGTTCGCGGACCGGCACGACCCCCTGCTCGAACCAGTCGGCGACCTGGGGTCGCAGTTCACGGTCGCCCATGGCCCGGACGGTGGCGCGGATGTCGCGCTCCTCGTCGCTCAGCAGAGTGTCGATACCGAACAGGTCGAAGGGGTGGACGGGCTGGGTCGTCATCGAGGTCTCCCGGCGGCTGACAAGAGCGCGCGACCGGCGCTAGAGTGGATATCGGATGTTGGATCCAATCTGGATCGTAGCCGGACGCCCGGCACTTGCCAAGGTACGAGAGGAAGCCCGCATGTCGCCTCGCAACCCGGTGTCCGAAGGCGCCCTGGCCGGAATCGTCGTAGCCGACTTCGGCCGGGTGCTCGCGGCCCCGTACCTGACGATGCTGCTCGCCGACCTCGGGGCCGAGGTCGTCAAGATCGAGCGCCCCGGCAGTGGCGACGACACCCGGGCCTGGGGCCCGCCGTTCGCGGACGGGGAGGCGACCTACTATCTCGGCGTCAACCGGAACAAGCGCTCCGTCGCCCTGGACCTCGCTGACGAGCAGGGGCGACGGGCCGCCCGGGCGATCGCCGCCCGCGCGGACGTGCTGGTGGAGAACTTCCGGCCCGGCACGATGGAGCGCCTGGGCCTCGGCTACGACGAACTGCGGGGGATCAACCCAGGACTGGTGTACTGCTCGGTGACCGGGTTCGGGACCGCGGGTGGTGCCGCGCTTCCCGGCTACGACTTGCTGGTCCAGGCGATGGGCGGCCTGATGAGCGTGACCGGGGAACCGGAGGGCCGGGGCACCAAGGCCGGCGTCGCCATGGTGGACGTGATCACCGGCCTGCACGCGGGGATGGGCGTCCTCTCCGCCCTGCGCCACCGGGAGCGCACCGGCGAAGGGCAACGCGTGGAGGTCTCACTGCTCACCTCGCTCCTGTCGGCGCTGACCAACCAGGCATCCGCGTTCGTGGCCGGTGGTGTGGTGCCGCTGGCCATGGGCAACCGCCATCCGTCGATCGCACCGTACGAGGTGGTCGACGCCAAGGATCGACCGCTGGCGCTCGCTGTCGGCACTGACCGCCAGTTCGCGTCACTGGCAGCCGAGTTGGGACTTCCAGAGCTCGCCGAAGACCCCCGGTTCGCCACCAACCCGTCACGGGTGGCGCACCGCCAAGAACTGCTCTCGGCGCTCGAAGGACCGCTGCGCACCCGGTCCGCGGACGCCTGGTTCGAGGCCCTCACCGCTGTGGGCGTGCCCTGCGGTCCGATCAACGACCTGGCAGCGGCGTTCGAGTTCGCCGACCGCCTGGGCCTGGGGGCCCGGGTCACCATCGACGATCCGCGCCGTGACACGCCGGTCGAGCAGGTCGCCAACCCCATCCGCCTCGGCGCCACCCCTGCCACCTACCGCAGCGCGCCGCCCCGCCTGGGCGAGCACACGCACGAGGTCCTGGCCGAACTGGACCTGCCGTGCCCGAAGGACGTCAACGCCTAGGATGAACGCGCCCGGCAAGATCCACCCTCCCGGCACCGATGGAGAGACCTGCCATGAACAGCCCCGCGCAGAGGCGGCGACCGCCGACCGCTCAGCAGTTCGTGCTGGGGGAACTGCGCAGGGCGATCACCAGTGGGCAGCTGAAGCCGGGGGCGCCGATCCGCCAGGAAGCGCTCGCCGAGGAGCTCGGCGTCAGCCGCGTCCCCCTGCGTGAGGCACTGAAGACCCTCGAAGCCGAGGCCCTGGTCGTCCATGAGGTGCACCGCGGGTACTTCGTCGCGGAGCTCTCGCTGGCAGACCTGCGTGAGGTCTACCGCATCCGCGAGATCCTGGAGGCTGAGGCTGTCCGGCAGGCATCCGCGCGGATGGGGGAGCAGGCTCTCGCCGCCCTTGAGGCGGCTCAACGCGAGGTGGAGGACGCGGCCGAGGCAGGAGACGTGTCCGGGATGACGGCCGCCAATCGCCGCTTCCACTTCGCGTTGTACGAGACGGCCGACATGCCGCGGCTGGCCCGGCTCATCGCCACACTGTGGGACGCCACCGACGCCTACCGCTCGCTCTACTACGCCGAGGCCGCCAACCGCGACCATGTGGTGCTGGAACACCGCGCGGTACTGGACGCGCTCCGGAGCGGCGCGGTCGACGAGGCAGTGCGCATCCTCGACCAGCACCGGGCCCACGCGGTCGCCGCGCTGGCCGACATGCTGCAACAGGGCTGACTCCGGGATCGGTGAGGACGCGGGACCGTGCGAGCGGCTCGTCCGGCGTTTCCCGTGATCAGCCGTCGGCCAAGTGGGCGAGCGTCCACCTGTGGCCTGATCTCACGCGTGTCCACGCTGGAACGCGCCACAGTCTGTTTGACAGTGCGTCAAGGGTTGTGGATCGCGCGACGTTTGCTCTCACCCCGGACTTTGCCGGTCCGGCCTTCCATTTCTGGCCCGGGTCGGATCCAGTCGGTCAGACCGTGGCGATCACGGCATAGCGTTCGTCGGTTACCGCGCGGCCCCACAAGGCCGCATCGCCGCTGAGGGGTTCGACGCGCAGGTCGGTGACGAGGGGGCGCACCGTGGCAGCGAGGTCGTCCGCGCCGATGCCTCCCGCCCAGGGCAGGGCTTCGGCACCGACGACGTACGGGGTTGCGCTTTGCCCAGCTTCCCGCCAGCGGCCTTCGACCAGGACGAGGGTGCCGCCAGGGCGGATACGGGCGATCCAGTCGGTGAGTGCGATATGCGGGTCGGGCAGGGTCCACATCAGGTGGCGGGAGAGCAGGACGTCGAACCGCTGGTCGCCGGTGGGCGGGGCGGCGGCGTCGCCGACGAGGAAGCGCCCCGCCAGGCCAGCGGCCGTCAGCTTCGCCCGGGCGTGCTCGACCATCCGCGGGGCGAGGTCGACGCCGGTGACCCGGTGTCCGGCCTCGGCTGCCAGCAGGGACAGTGATCCAGTTCCGCAGCCCACGTCCAGGACGTCCACCGGTTCGGTCGGCAGCCAGGAGTTGAGGAGGTTGGCCCAGGCGTCGCGGGTCTCCGGGGCCCGCAGGCCGTGGTCCGGCTCGTCGTCGAAGCGGGACGCGGCAGTGTCCCAGTAGGTGGTGATGGCAGCGGTGTGTTTCATCCCGTGATCCTTTCAGCCGCCACTGACAACGCCCCCGAGCAGAGGGGACTCAGCAGGTGGGTCCGTTGAACCGGTTCGGTTCGGCCCGGGGCTGGCGAGCTGGACCGATCAGGTGGGGACGATCCGGGGGCGGGTCGGGGCCGGAGCCGGCGATGCGGCCTGCGGAACCGAAACCCTGGGCCAGGGAGGCACAGGCGAGTCGCTGTCCCGGAGCAGGAACAGAAATGGATCGAGAAATGGATGTGGTGGTGCGTCCAGGAGTTCGGCCATGAGGTCCTGCACCGTCCGGTCGAGCTGCCGGGGCCCGGCTTCTTCCCCGTCGGCTACGACGGCACCCCGGACCGGATCACGGAGCTCCTGAAGCGGGTCTGCGCGGTCATGGAGGTCGACTTTGCGGACCTGGCCGTCGAGTACTTCCGCACTCCCGAGCCCGATCCCAAGGCGCTGGGGCGCAGAGGCGATCGGCATGATGTCGGGCGCTACCACCAGGACGGGGAACGGCACGCCATCGAACTGGACCTGCGCGAGGCCGACGACCCGCAGAGAATCGCCGGGATATTCGCTCACGAGCTGGGCCACAAACGGCTCCTGGGCGAAGGCCGGCTCCCGGACGACACCACCCATCACGAGAGACTGACCGACCTGGTCACTGTCTTCCTCGGTATGGGAATCTTCAACGCCAACATCGCCTACGAGTACACCAAGTCGATCCATGGCTGGAGTGCCCTGCCACTGGGCGACCTGACCGACCGTATGCTCACCGGCAGTGCCAACGACCCCACCCACACCATCGGCTACCTCAACGAGACCGAGTTCGGATACGCCCTGGCCTGCTATGCCCTGCTGCGCAAGGAGACCGCCCCCGCCTGGGCCGCACTGGTGGATCCTGGGCCGCGCGCGGCACTCCGGCAGGGGCTGCGGTACTTCGCCCGGGAGCACTCGTGAGCGGATTCGCGGCGCATCCTGGCGATCCGTCGCTGCATCTGAAATTACCCCGGTCAACGCGATCCCGCTGTCGGGCGGCCGGTGGGGGCGTTCGGCAGCAGCGGGCAGGACCGGCGCCGACACATCGCCGTCCTGGGCGAGCTGGCCGAGGCGAGGCTGCGGACCCGCCTACGCGACCGGGCCACGGGGGAGTGGGAGGTCGTCGGCATCCCCCTGGCCCTGCGCGAGCTGTGGTCGCGGCGCAGCCGGGCGCTGCGCAAGGCTGCCGGGCCCGGGGCGAGCGCGGCCAAGCGCGGGGTGGTCGCGGCCCGCCTCGCGCAGACCGAGCGCGGTCGCCGGTAGGATCCCGTGCTGCCGCTGGACAGCTGGCGCCGCGAGGCGCAGTGGGTGGTCGGCGACGTCGACCGGATGCTCGCCGACACTGCCCCCGGACTGCCCCGCACCATCGCGGTCCCGCCGACAGCGACCGAAGTGCTGGCCCGGATGCGGCTGCCGCGCCGGGCGGCGGTGCGCCGCACGGGTGGGTGGAGCGCCGCGCGGTCCCGTCGCCGTGCGGACACGCGGAGCGCGGCACACTGCACAGCTTCCGCGACGTGCTGCTCTAGGCTGCGAACTGTGTTCCAGTCGGTCAGTCCTCTTGAAGGCCACGCGTGACGGAATCGGCGTACAACAGCCTCTCTGGGCAGCAGCGGCGCAGGCTCGTAGCCCGCGCGGTGTTGCGTCCCACGCTGACCTCGAGCCTCCTGGTCGTGCTGTACTTCACGCTGCCGATCGGCGAACGCCCTACTGGCAGGACTGAGCTCCTGCTCGCTCTCGGCCTGCTGGCGGTCGGTGTTCTGATCGCCTATCAGGCGCGGGCCATCGCGCGCTCGCGCTTCCCCCGGCTCAAGGCAGTCGAGGCGTTCGCCCTGTCCGTGCCCTGGTTCCTGGTGATCTTCTCTGCGGCGTACTTCCTGATGGCACATGACCGGCCAGGCGCCTTCTCCGAACATCTGACGCGGCTCGACGCGCTGTACTTCACCGTCACCGTGTTCAGTTCGGTCGGATTCGGCGACATCGCTCCCCGATCCGAGCCGGCCCGTGTCGTCACCGTGATCCAGATGCTCGGCGACCTGCTGCTGGTCGGAGTGGCGGTGCGGATTCTTCTCGGCGCGGTCCAGATCGGCCTGCGGCGACGAACGGAAGGCGACCCGCAGGGGGATTGACGGGCAAACCGGGCACGTGCCATCCGGGCCGCTGCTCACCTCCCAGCAGCTACGTCGCCAGGACCGTCGCCGAGACAGGCAGCCGCAGGACCGCCGAGCCGGCCGCGGCCAGCCCCATTGCGACATGCTGGTCTGGCGTCAGTGGGATGTTGTCAGTGACGTCGTCCGTCCGGTGCTTCTCGCTGTCAGTCGTTGTCGAAGGGGCCGATGTCCCAGGTGCCCATGGTGATCTCCTCACTGCTCCGGCGGGGATCAGGGGCCGTCGGGTACCGGCCGACCTTTCTGACTGTTCAGTAGATTACTTTGACATGCCCCCTTCCGAACTCGCCAGTAACTGACCTACCGTCAGTCAAGAGCGCATCAGGAAGGAGCAGGCATGAGACGAGTCAGGCCCTGGCTCAAGGCATTCGCCGCGGTCGCCGCCCTCGCCACCGCAACGGCGCTGGGGTTTCCGCCCGGAGCTGTGCACGCGGCCACCTACGCGTCCAACGACTACTGTCTGGGTCAGTGCAACGACATCCTGCCGCCGGGTGAGAACGGCAACGCAACGCTGGCGGACATCCTGACCAACAAGGTGTTCGGCACCAAGCCGGCGCACACCGACGACCAGCTGGCCCCCTATGCCGGCCTGGTGGACAACTACTCCGGCCTGACCAACTCCACCCTCGGTAGCTTCTTCAACGACGCCTCCTTCGGCGTCCCGTCCAGCCAGGTCGAGAGCACGGTCTCGCCCCGTTCGGACGTCACCATCGTGCGCGACAAGGCCACCGGTGTCCCGCACATCACCGGCACCACCCGCTACGGCACCGAGTACGGCGCGGGCTACGCCGCGGGGCAGGACCGGCTCTGGGTGATGGACCTGTTCCGGCATGTCGGCCGCGGGGAGCTGAGCGGCTTCGCCGGCGGCGCCCTGGCCAACCGCCAGCTGGAGCAGAGCTTCTGGCAGGCCGCCCCCTACACCGAGGCCGAACTCCAGGAGCAGATCAACTCGGTGGCCGCCAAGGGCGGCGCCCGCGGCCGGCAGGCGCTGGCCGACGCCCAGGCGTACGTCGACGGCATCAACGCCTACATCACCCAGGCGTACAACAACCGCACCTTCCCCGGCGAGTACGACCTGACCGGCCACATCGACTCGATCACCAACGCCGGTTCGATCGCGCCGTTCACCCTGACCGACCTGGTGGCGCTGGCCTCCGTGGTCGGCGCGCTGTTCGGCTCCGGCGGCGGCGGCGAGGTGCAGTCCGCGCTGGTGAAGGAGGCGGCCGACGCCAAGTACGGCACCACCGTGGGCGACGAGGTCTGGCAGTCCTTCCGCGAGCGCGAGGACCCCGAGGCGGTGCAGACCCTGCACAACGGCCAGAGCTTCCCCTACGCGCAGGACCCGTCCAGCCCCCAGGGCGAGGCCATGCCGGACGCCGGATCGGTCGTCTCGCAGCAGCTGATCTACGACGCCACCGGCACCGCCGCGAGCTCCAGCGCCAGTTCCTCGGCCGTGGCGGCCAAGAAGTCGGCCACGACCGCCAAGCAGTCGGCGCGGGCCGCCGAGATCAACGCCGGGCCGGCCAGGCTCCGCGGGATCTACGACAACGGCGTGCTGCCGGGCAACCTGCTCACCGCCAAGCACGGGATGTCCAACGCGCTGGTGGTCTCCGGCCAGTACACCGACTCCGGCCACCCGGTCGCCGTCTTCGGCCCGCAGACCGGCTACTTCGCCCCCCAGCTGCTGATGCTGGAGGAGATCCAGGGACCGGGCATCAGCGCCCGTGGCGCGGCCTTCGCCGGCCTGAGCTTCTACGTGGAGCTGGGCCGCGGCGAGGACTACTCCTGGAGCGCCACCTCGGCCGGCCAGGACATCACCGACACCTACGCGGTGACCCTGTGCAACACCGACGGCAGCACGGCCACCACCGGCTCCATGGGCTACCTGTACAACGGGGCGTGCACCCCGATGACCGCGCTGGAGGTCGACGACTCCTGGAGCCCGACCACGGCCGACTCCACCGCCGCGGGCTCCTACAGACTGATCGTGTATCGCACCGACTACGGCCTGGTGCAGTACCGGGCCACGGTCGGCGGGGTCCCGGTCGCCTACACCTCGCTGCGGTCGACCTACATGCACGAGGTGGACTCGATCATCGGCTTCCAGATGCTGAACGACCCCTCGGCGGTGAACTCGCCGGCCACCTTCCAGGCGGCTGTGTCACACATCGACTACACCTTCAACTGGTTCTACGCCGACTCCAGCCACATCGCCTACTTCAACTCCGGCCTCAACCCGGTGCGTCCGACCACAGTCGCCCCGGACCTGCCGATCTGGGCCGACTCGGCGTACACCTGGGACAACTACGACCCCAGCAGCTACACCTCCGACTACGCCCCGGCCTCGGAGCACCCGCAGAGCGTCGACCAGGACTACTACGTGTCCTGGAACAACAAGCAGGCCGACAACTACTCCTCGTCGGACTTCGGCGACGGCTCGGTGCACCGGGCCAACCTGCTCGACGCGCGGGTCAAGGCACTCGTGAACACCGCCGCGGCCGGCGGCGCGAAGGTCGCCCGGGCCACCCTGGCGAAGTCGATGGAGGACGCCGCCGTCACCGACCTGCGCGGTGAGGACGTGCTGCCGGACCTGCTGGCGGTGATCAACAGTTCGCCGGTCACCGACTCCACCCAGGCCGCGCTGGTCGCCAAGCTGCAGGCCTGGCTCAACGACGGCACGAAGCGCAAGGAGACGTCGGCGGGCAGCAAGACCTACACCGACGCCTCGGCGATCCAGACGTTCGACGCCTGGTGGCCGCTGCTGGTGGTGGGCGAGTTCCAGTCGCAGATGGGCGCCGGCCTCTTCAACGCGATGATCGGCGCCCTGCAGATCAACGAGTCGCCCTCGGGCGGCCAGACCGGCCCCAGCGCCGGGTCGTCCGACGTCAACCAGTCGATCCCGCACAAGGGTTCGTCGTTCCAGTACGGCTGGTGGTCGTACGTGGACAAGGACCTGCGCGCGGTGCTCGGCAGGTCCGTCCCGGGCGGTCTGGCCGCGGAGTACTGCGGCGGGGGCAGCCTGAGCGCGTGCCGCACCATGCTGCTGACCACCCTGGTCCAGGCAGCGGCCGAGACGGCGGCGACGGTCTACCCGGCGGACAGTTACTGCTCCGCGGGCGACCAGTGGTGCGCCGACTCCATCGTCCAGCGCCCGCTGGGCGGGATCACCGACGCCAACTCCAACTGGCAGAACCGGCCGACCTACCAGCAGGTCGTCCAGTACCCGTCCCACCGGTAGTCGTACCGGCCCGCACCACCCCGTGGGGCGCGGGGGACCCTCCGCACGGAGCGGATCCCCGCGCCCCACGCGTGCACCTGTCGAACTGCATCGGGCCGACGGCCGCAGGTCAGCCCCGCGTCACGAGCCTGAGAAGGCCGTGCAACGAATCGAAACCCTCACCGAACACGTCCACCTGAAACAGCAGCGAGGTCAATGATCAGGATCAGAGGCGGGGAACAGTGTCCAGGAACCGGTGGAGGGACGACGTCATGCTCTCCACGAAGAAGTCACGGGTCCGCTCGGGGAGCAGGTCCAGGGACAAGTACGGATTGAGGTCCTCAAGTTCGACGAGAAGCAGTTCGCCCTCCTGGGTGCGGCAGGCGTCCACGCGCTGGATGCCGTGGTCGAGGGTGTTCCAGTCGATGAAGCGCCGGGCAAAGGCGAGGTCGGCGTCGGTGGGCTCGTAGGGTTCGAGGACCCAGCGCCGTTCGGGGTCGGGGGCGTTGAGGGCGTACTGGAAGACGTCGTCGACGTAATAGAAGGACACCTCGTAGCGGAAGTCGATGCGCGGTTGGACGAGGACGTCGTCGTAGATGAGGTCGTCCAGCTGCTTCCTGGATACGAAGGTCAGGCCGATGGAGTCCGCGCCTGCCTTCGGCTTGACCGCGTACTGGCCGACTCCGGGCAGCAGGTGCAAGTCCTCGGGCCGGTCGATGGTGGGGATGACCGGATATCCGGAGGCGGTCAGGTTCAGCAGGTACTGTTTGCCGGCCATGTCACCCCGGCCGGACAGCGGGTTGTAGATCCGGGTGCCGCGAGCCCTGGCCTGTTCCCGGAAAGCGTCGTTTTCCTTCTGGTAGTGCAGTACAGGTCCGCTGTTACGGACCACGACCCCGTCGAAGGCGTCCATCAGCGAGGCGGCATCCAGCGGGTGGCACAAGGCCATGTCGAAGGCGTCCCGCAGTCGGGAGGACAGGAAGATGTCCTCGTCGCAGTAGCGCCGCCCTCGGGCTTGGTAGGCGAGGTCGGTCACGAACAGAACTTTGCGGCGGTCGGACATCGCGGATCTCCTCGGGTCACGAATCTACAGGGGTGCGGGTGTGCGACCGGCTCGGTGTCGTGTGCGTCACACCAGACCCCAGACCTGCCTTCAAGACGGCGGCAACTCGGTGTTGAGGCTGTCGGCAGGGTGGCGGGCATGGGTCGCACGGCGTGGGGATTGATCCAGGGGCGCGGCCGTCACGGCTCCTTCGGCGCTTCGGCTCGGACCCGGGGCGAAGCCCAGGACTCCGGTGCGCCCCGGCCAGGGCCCGCCAGCCAGGCCGGGGGCGTTACCCGGTCTTCAGTTGTCGGGGGAGCGCTCGTCCGGGTCGATGGCGTGCATGATGCGTCGGCCGATCTCGCGTAGCTGCCGGGACTGGGCCTTGGTCAGCGGGTCGAAGACCAGGCGGCGCACCTCCTCGACATGGCCGGGCGCGGCTTCGGCCACCTTGGTCCGGCCCTGGTCGGTCAGGATCGCCAGAGTGTAGCGGCCGTCCGCCGGATCGGGGGTGCGGCGCACCCAGCCGCGCTGTTCGAGCCGGGCGACTACCTGGGACAGGCGCGGTAGCGAACCCTCGGTCTGTATCGCCAGCACGCTCATCCGCAGGGTGCGGTCGGGAACCTGGGACAGCTTGGCCAGCACCTGGTACTCGAAGTGGCTGATTCCGGCGTCGCGGCGCAATTGCTCGTCGAGCGCGGACGGCAGCCTGATCAGTGTGCTGGCCAGGGCGAGCCATGTCCGGCTCTCCTCGGCGTCGAGCCAGCGGGGCTCCTGCGGGACGTCCATGACACCAGGATAGCTTAAGAGTTGAAGTGATCCGGTAGCTCCGATCACTTGCATCGTGAAGTGAAGCGGGCTAGCTTGAGTTAAAGATTTAATTGAAGGGGCGCCGAGCGCAGGCTCGGATCACGGCCTGCCGGAAACGCCTCACCGGCGGTGGCGCCCGCGAACTCGTCGTCACGCCCCAGCCGGCCACGACCGCGTAGCAGCGGTACTGGACTTCGGCATCACGCAGAAAAGGAAGCAAGCATGACCACGTCTGTCATCGGCCTCAGCATCGACGTCGCCGACGCCGCCTCCCTCGCCGCTTTCTGGTCGAAGGTGCTCCGCCGCCCGGTCAACCCGGGCGCGACCACCGAGAGCGCCGCGATCGACGCCATCGACCCGACCAGCGGCCCGAAGCTCGCCTTCTGGAAGGTCCCGGAGGCCAAGTCGGTCAAGAACCGCCTCCACCTCGACCTGTGGACCGACGAGTTCGAGGCCGAAAGCAAGCGGCTGACTGACCTCGGCGCCACACCCGTCGCCCACGCCGAGAAGCCGGCGGTCCGCTGGACCACCTTCGCCGACCCGGAGGGCAACGAGTTCGACCTGGTGGCGTCCCTGCCCACGGAGTGACATCGCAATCTCTGAATCATCCGATGCGGAAAGGACATAACTGATGGACCACTTGGATCAGCGAGGAACCACGAGGCGGACGATGCTCCGCACCGGGGCCATGGCCGGGACGGCTGCGGCTCTCGGTGCCTCCGGGGTGCTCGCGGCCGGAGCGGCGCGCGCGGCCACCGCAGCGGCCAACAGCACGCGGCAGCTCCCGTACCCGTCCGGTGTCACGGACACGTCCCACTGCACTCCCGAGATCGCCGCAGTCTTCCGCGGCATCCTCACGGCCAAGAGCAACCACGACGCCGCCGACTTCATGTCCTACTTCTCCTCGGCGAACACCGTCTACATCGATGCCTGCCTGGGCGTCACCATGACCGGCTGGCAGGCGCTGAACGACTTCTTCACCCCCTTTTTCGCGAGCGCGCCTGCCGGGGCGATCTCCTATCCACTGCGTATCGTCGGCGATGCGCGAAGCGCCGCAGTCGAGTTCGTGGACACCCCCGCGTTCTTCGGTCAGGAGATCCGCGCCCTGTCCACCGTCACCTTCGACAACAACCGCAGGATCACCCGCTGGGTCGACTACTGGGACGGCCGCAGCTCCATGATCCAGAACACCGTCGCCAGCACCTACCCCGCCGACTTCAGCGACTCCGAGCAGAACGCGGACCCCGCCGTCGTCCAGGCGGCCCAAGCGCTCCAGGCCGCATTCGCGGCGGGCGACGCCGCCGGGGCCGTCGCCCTGATGTCCTACGACGTGGTCCACGAGGACATGGCCGCGCACACCCGCGTCCGTGGCGCGCTCCAGGCCCAGCGGTACTACACGCGAGCGCTCCGTCAGCTCCCGTACGGCCCGGGCGCCACCCTGGTTCACGCCGAGGGCAGCCGCCAGGGTGGCGGCTACGAGTGGTCGGCCGCCCCGGCCGCGGCCCCGATGCGCCGCGGCCACACCTGCGTCGAACTCGACAAGACCGGCAGGATCAGCCGCCTCACCGCCATCTATGACTCAAGCCTCCTGAGTCACGCCGCCTACCAGTCCCTGGTCGGCCTCGCCGCAGAGGCGCCCCTGTCCTGAGAACGGCCGGACCCCCGGGCGCGGCCCGAGCGACCGGCCTGCATGCCGAGGCCATCGACAAGGAGTTCTTCGCCGACACCGGCCGGCTGGACAGGGGTCCTTCCGAACTCCCTTCCGACCCGGCTCCCGGTCGCCCTATCGGATGCACGGTCGGCCAAGGAATCCGAGACGGATCGCTGCGCCGGGACGCGCGCTGATGCCCCGTTCGGCGGGGTCGAGCAGCCGTCTGACGACCGGTCTGG
Source organism: Streptacidiphilus sp. EB103A (assembly GCF_041261405.1). Taxonomy (NCBI): domain Bacteria; kingdom Bacillati; phylum Actinomycetota; class Actinomycetes; order Kitasatosporales; family Streptomycetaceae; genus Streptacidiphilus; species Streptacidiphilus sp. EB103A. Next base: position 476,674 of record NZ_JBGCAQ010000002.1, read on the forward strand.
AGGAGAGCAGGTCCACGTCGGTCGCACGCGGCATCGGCATGTTCGGTCTCTTCCGCGACTGCGCGGGTGGCCGCTCCGCTCGGGTGGCTGGCACGCGATAGCCATTTGGAGGTAATAAGTATGAGTTAGTGTGATTTGCGTCATAGGTTTCGAGTACCGCGGACCTCTCCGCCCTCGAAAGGACGACCCTGTGACACCTCTGCACCTATCCATCAGCGGCCGGGACCAGGCCCGCCTGCGCGCCGCCGCAGCAATCGCGGCGCTGACAGCACTGCCGGTACTGTCCCTGGCCGCCCTGCCCGGCGCGGCGCACGCAGCCGCCCTGCGTTCTCCCGCTCTGTACGCCCCGCGGCACGACCGACAGCCGCAGACGGTCAACGTCGCCATGTCGAATTCCGGATTCACGCTTCCGGCGCAGGTGAACGCCGGGTTCGTCACCTTCGCCACGACCACCGCGGACCCGACGGGCCACGCCCTGCAGGGCTTCCGGCTGAACGCCGGCGTGACCCAGGCCAAGGCGCTCCAGGACCTGAAGCAGGCCACCTCCACCACACCGTCGGTCTCGGCCGCCGGGATCACCGCCGCCACGAAGGACATCACGGCCGTCGGCGGCGCCACGGTGGACCCGGCCACCCCGGTCCAGGTCACCATCCCGCTCACCGCAGGCACCTACTACTTCCTGGACTTCAACCAGCTGTTCACTCCGGGCCACCAGGTGACCCTGCAGACCATGCAGGTCACCGGGGCCTTCGACAGCGACACTCCGGCCCACGACCAGGAGATCGTCCAGACCACGGTCAACGGCCGGCCCCGCTTCACCGCCCCGTCCACGCTGAACACCGCGGGCACCTTCCTGATCTCCAATCAGGCGGACGAGATCCACGAGGCGGTCTTCCAGCGCGTCAACCCGGGCGTGACCGACACGGCCGTCCAGACGTTCTTCAACGCCGTGGGACAGAACCAGAAGCCCACCGGCAACCCTTTCGCGGAACAGGGCATGCGCGGCGCCGGGGGCATCTCGCCGGGACGGACCGAACTGCTGCACTTCTCCCCGCCGGCGGGCAGCTACTCGCTCGAGTGCTTCGTCCCGGACGACAAGACCGGCGTCCCGCACGCGTTCCTGGGCATGCACCAGGTGGTCGCACTCTCCGCGGTCAACGGACCGGTGGGCGCGGGTCGCGGTGGCGGCGTCAGGGCCGGCGACACGCGGGAGCTCGCGCTCGGAGCCGGACTCACCGCTGCGGCCGCCCTGCTGGGCGGCTTGGCCCTCCTGCGCCGTCGGGCAGCCGCCAAGGCGTGACCACTCGCGCCCGCCAATCCAGGGCGTGAAGCACCGAGCAATGCCGGTCCCGGGGCGGACCACAGCCCGGCCAGGAAAAGTGGCCCGCCCCGCCCGTCACGACGAGGAGCGAGCGGGGCCGGGCCGCTCCGCCCAGGTCAGCCCGCCTCGCGAGCGCCCCAGCGCCTGGCGTGATCCCTTCCCGGTTGGAGTTGGTCCGTCTCCGCGGCGGCGGCGTTCCAACGGCTGATGGCTCGACGCAAGGACCGCGTGTCGGTGTAGCCGAGACGGGCAGAGACCGTGTGCATGGACAGTCGGGGGTCGCTCAGAAGTTGTAGGGCGCGTTCGCGGCGGGCGCTGTCGAGCTCTTGCTGCCAGGTGGTGCCACCTTCGCTCAGCCGGCGTTGCAGCGTTCGCGGGCTGATGGCCAGTCGAACCGCGACCTCGGCGAGCGAGGGGGTCGCGTCGGCGAGTGCGGTGGCCAAGGCGCCGTCGAACCTGTCTCTCCAGCTCGGGACCGGTCTGGATCGGGACGCTGCCATGTCCGCGTACCGGTTGAGGATCCTGGCCAACTCGGAATCCACCGGCCGGGCCGCAGGGATGTCGGCGGCCAGGAAGGTGATGGAGTTGACGGGTGCGGCGAAGTCGAGGTGGCCGGTCCCGAAGGCTTGAGTGAGATGCCGGCGAGTGAGCGGCGCGTCGTGCGCGAAACCGACGTGGAGGGGGACGATGGGCCGGTCGATGGCTTCCCGGCAGCGGCGCAGGATCAACGCCAGGATGAACTCGTGGATCGGTGCCGCGGCCTGCGTCCAGGGCGCCTCAGAGCTGTAGCCGATCGTGAGCTGGGCCCCGTTGTCGACGACCGTCATGGTGGCCGACGGATCGACGACGAGCCGCAGGTATCTGGCGGCTTGGCGGGCGCCTTCGGTCAAAGTGGTGCCGCTGGTGAACAGATAGTCCCAGATGTGCAGTCGGCCCAAGTCGGCGCGTTCGGCGACTTGTAATCCCAGGCCGGGCTCGGGCACGGCGGCGGTCATCAGCTCCCACAAGCGCAGCAGTGAGGCAGTTGGCGGCCGAACCAGGTCGTCAGACAGCGCATCCGAGGCGAAACCTGGCAGGTGAGCGATGTCGGCTTCTGCGACGCCCTGGCGATGCGCGACATCCAGCACCAGACGGCTCAGATGGGACGACACGGTATCGGCGACGGTCTCCCGGTCGGCGCTGCGTTCCGCGACAGCCCGATCCGGTTGGCGGTCGCTGATTTCAGCGCCAGGTGCAGTCAGGTGACGACCCATGGCAGGGCCAACGATGTCGGTGGCGTGTTTAGTCCGCACTCTGTCGCGTCCGAGCGCCCTGCCGGTCGGATCGGCGCGCCTAGCGTGGTCTCATCACGGGCCGTTACAAGCGGCTCGATGTCATGAAGGAGTTGGACGATGGCTGTTCTCATCGTGATGGACTGGGCCGGTAACACCAAGGCGAACTATGACGAGATCGTTGCCCGGATGGGCGTGCAAGGCGCACCGGCCGAGGGCATCTTTCTGCATGTTGCCGCGCCCACTCCGGCTGGCATGCGGATCGTGGAAGTGTGGGAAGACCTGGAAGGCTTCGAGACCTTCGTCCGTGAGCAGCTACTGCCCACCGCGAAGGACGCCGGGGTGACCACCCAGCCCGAGTACACCGCCACCGCTGTCGTGAACTTCTTCACGCCCACGCTCGACCGGCTCCAGAAGCTGGCCGGCAGTTTCGCCGCGTAGCAGTTCGTCTTCCGCATCGTCGGCAGGTGCTCGATGAGCCTTCCCGAAACCCGACTGATCAGCAGCTGTCCAGAAGAATCCCTCCGTCGGTCTCCTGTCGCGCGGCGTCGGTCGTGGTCGGCTGAAATCCTCCGCAGCTCCGCGGCTGGGCTTCGTGCGGTTGGTTTCCGGGATCAGGGGTCATATCAGGCCACACGGGTATATGTGGGAAGGATTTGGCAGTATCCAGTGTGTGGGAACGGCGGAGCAGGAGGCGCGAGGCAACGCTCTACAGGTGCAGCGATGAGTGATGAGCGACGAGTCGGGAGGATCGCCATGAGGGCATACGATGCGGATACCGATGCGCGGCAGCTGGTCTTCGCCGCCCCGGCCCCAGGTGACGTGCGCGGTCATGAGGACACCGTGGTGGTGCGGCGTACCCAGGCCACAGGCCCGGGAGGCCATCCCGTGTACTGCGATGAGACGGGCATCGTGCGCGCGGAGATCAGCGACCGTGACGAGGTACGCATGCTCGTCAGCAGTGTCCACCAGGACCCCCGGCGCCCGGTGTCCTGCCGTCGCCTTCCCCCAGCATCTGCGGCCGCGTAGCCGAGACGGCCGGCGGCCCGGGCGTCGTTGCGGGGCCCGGATCGCTCGTGCTGCTTGATGGCAGTGCGGGCGGCGGCGACATGATCAGTCCTGGGTCAGAGGCTGGTTCCGCAGCTGTCCGAGGGCGCGGAAAGGAAGGCGGGAGACGTGCAACTGGGAGATGCCGAGGAGGGCGCCGATCTCGGACTGGGTCATCTCGGCGCCGAAGCGCAGGAACACTGCGGCGAAGTCGCGCGCGGCGCCGACAGAGCCGTGCAGCCCGTCCGGGGCGTAGATGTGCCGCTGCGCCGCCCACCAGGGGTGGACGGCGCAGCGGCTTGCGATCCAGGCAGCTACCAGCGGTACCAGCGGCCCCTGCCGCCGCCGGAACTCGCGCCGCGGAACAGGAAGCCCAGAGCCCACAGGACCAGGACCACGATCGCGATCCACCACAACACGTGCAGTGCGAAGCCAGCGCCGCCCAGGATCAGAGCGAGCAGTAGAACAAGAAGTACCGGACCCATAGTCATCATCCTCCTAACGCCGCTCCTGCCCTCCGTCCGGAAGTCCAAACAGGCACATTGACCTGCATGGATACGGACAGACCGTACGCACGGCCCCTGCTCTCCCCGTGCACGCGCCTGGAACCGGCACACCGTGAACAACCACGTGAGGGTTCGACGCATCCCCGGAGCATCCCAACGTCGGGAAAGGCACCTACTTTCACCAGGTCGGGGGAAGGTGAGGAAGGTGTCGCGGAAGGGTGAGGGGACTCCGCCACGGTCTCACCCCGGCTTCAGTCATTCCACGACGGTGCGGGGTCATCGCGTCACGGTGGATCCTTCCGCAGGTACAGCAGGGGCCTCAGGCCCGTTGTATCGAGAAGGCGTCCCAGGTACGGCGGCACTCGGACCAGGTACAACGACACCCCGCGCTCCTGGGCGGCCAGTCGTGCTCGGAAGAAGCCCGAGAGCCCGCCGGGATCGCAGAACGTGGTGAGCGCGACGTCCACCTCGATGCGTCTCACGCCGGGGTCTGTTCGGCACGTGCCCTTACGGCTGCGGGGTGTGGCCGGTCGGGTGGGCGAGAACACGGCCGAGGAGGGCGCCGGCGTAGATGGTGTAGCCGACGCCGACGAGCCAGGAGAGCACGACCAGGACGGTGCCGATGGTGCCGTAGGACAGGGCATTGGCCACCAGCAGCGGCGCCAGCACGTAGGAGGAGAAGAACCACAGGCCCACCAGCGCCGCCATGGTGGCCACCGCCCCGGGCAGTAGGGCGGTCCATGGCACGCGGGCGGTGAGCAGCAGCCGCTGCAGCCACCAGAACAGCAAGATCCCGCCGAGCACGGTCACTGCGATGTGCAGGCCGGGTTGAACGGCGCTGTGCTGCCCTGGCTGGCCGCTCCACGCTGCAGCCAGGATGTAGGCGACCAGGCCGGCCAGGCCGACGGTCTGGCGTGCGGCGCTGTGCCACGGGCCCCTGGGCAGTTCCCAGATCCGTTCGAACGCCCCCTGGACCGAGGCCATCAACGAGATGCCGAACACGGCGACCCCGGCGACGCTGGCGGCCGTGGTGGTACTCAGCGTCTGGCCGCGGGTGGTGAACAGCTCTCGTACGGCCCTGGCCCCGTTCCCGGACAGTCCCATCGCGTCGGTGATCCACTGCGCCAGCCCGCTGCCCCGCGTGACCGATGCCGCCGCGATCACCACCAGCAACGGCATCAGCGTCACCAGAAACAGTGCGGAGAATGCCATCGACCGCTGCATCACCTCCACCTCGCGCCCCCGCTGCCACACCTCCCGCACCACCGACCGCACCACACCCCTCCCTCCATGCGCTCCAGACGACGACCCAGATGCTCGGATTCAGCCCCGGCACCTCTACAAGCACAACCCCGACCTGCGTGACGTGCGCGTCGGCCGAGCCGAAATCACTGCAATCCAGCGATACGGCGGTTCCGCAGGCCGATCCCGGATGCGCTGGATACGGTGGAGCGACCATGCCCCACCCCACTGACTCACGCGTCGACGCCTACATCGAGGCCCTGCCCGATCGGCAGCAGGCCAGCTGCCGCGAAGTCCGGGTCCTGGTCCATGCCGCGGATCCGCAGGTGACTGAGACCGCCAGGGCGCGGCGGCGGGGAACAGGGTGTCGGGCACGATTGGCAGAGTAGTCGCGCTGTCGGTCCGAAGACTTTCTCTGCCAGCGGCATGGCGCATTCCGCGCTGTTCCGCTTCCTGTGCGTTGCCTTAGGGTCGCGACCTGAGGGCAGTTCACCACGCTCAGGGGGGACACAATGGCTCGATTCAAGCGCCTCGCAGTCACCATGGCGGCAGGCCTTACCGTGGCCGCCGCAGGGCTGGTCGGTACGGCCAGCACCGCCCATGCGGACGGCGACTGCGGGGCCACGTGGAACAACGTCGGCTCGCCTGCCAACTTGTACTTCTACGACAACACCATCAGCCAGTATGTCTACGCCGGTCAGGTCGAGCAGGAGTACCAGAACTGTGGCGGCGGTGTCGTCGATGCCCGCGCGCACTTCCAGTGGTCCGGCTGGTTCCAGTACGAGTATCCGAACAGCGCGGTTATTGTCCGGCTATACGCGACCAACTCCAGCGATCAGGGCGCGGAGGAGGGGCTGACGAACCGCAAGGACGTGTACTCCTACCCCGTCGAGATCCACCATGCGAATCCGGATGCGTGGCAGGCCCAGGCGTCGCTCTACGGCTGCAATCCCGGCTACGCGGCCGGCACGTACTGGTATTACGGAACCGGCTCCGACTGGGGCACCCCGCAAACCGGGTACTGCTGAACCCTTGCCCCGTGCTCACGGGACTGGGGTGGCGCCTCAGCAGCGTGACGCCCGCGGCCGCCGGCATCGAGGCACCGGTGCGGGCCCACGCCTTCAGCGTCTCCGCGAGGACGATGGAGACCTGGACGCCGAGGTCATGGCGCATCTGTTCGACGGCAGCCTCACGTTCGTCGTCGGCCTGGTCGTCGTTGACGCCGAACTGATCGGTGACCAGGGCCTGCAGAACCAGGTCGCCGTACTGCGCCGGCAGGACGCCCGACGGCGCCAGCAGCGCACTGCACCGCTGCAGGACCTCGCCCAACCGCCCGTCGACCTTGGGGGGCGGCCGCGGCGAGGGAGACCTCCGCGTCCTTGAACCAGCGCAGTCGGTCCTCGGAGCGGACACCCTGGGTGATCGGGTCGACGGGGTTCAGAGCTCGGCGACGACGCGTCGTAGTGTGCCCGGCGCGATGCGCAGCATGGCGGGCATGGCTTTCGTCTGACCGGGGAATGCCATGTTCCGCCCCCGCCGAAGCGCTTTCATCGTGACCGCCGCCACCTGTGCGGGAGTCAGTTTCTTCCCCGTGGCTTCGGCGTTCATGGGCGTGTCCGTAGACGGTGGGAGGACCTCGAGGACATGGGTGTGACCCTGCGGGGCGAGTTGACGGCGCAAGCCGTCCGCGAAGCCGTGCAGGCCAGCTTTCACCGCGCCGTGGGTAGGTGCGCGAGTGGGCGAGACCAGAGCGAACCCCGAGGTGATGAATACGATCGCGTCGGGCGATGGCCATCGCTCGAGCACTTCCCCCGTCAAGTGGATGGGGGCGGTGAGGTTCAACGCCACCTCGGCATCGAGAGTCGCATTGGGGTTCTTACCGGAAGCAAAATCTCGTTCCTCGAACGTACCGGCGTTGTTGACCAATACGTCCAAACGCCCGAAGCGATCAGCGACTGTTTGCAACAACGCTGCCCGATCAGCTGCGTCCGTCACATCAGCCTGCACGGCCAGCGCCTGCGGGTGTGCCTGCGCGAATCGGTCAAGCGCAGCCTGCGAACGCCCGCAAACGACGACAGACGCCCCGAGCTCCAGGAAGGATTGCGCGAGGCTCAAGCCGATGCCTGAGGTTCCGCCAGTGATGAGGACGGTCTGTGACATGATGTCGCCTCTCCGTATACCGTACCGGTTGGTACGAAATACGATAGCACATCCGTACCGAGCGGTACCGAAGGGGTAGGATGAAGGAATGTTCTCGACGACACCGGTCCCTCGTGGCAGGCCTCGCGCGTTCGACATCGACGAGGCGCTCGATCGTGCAGTCCTGGTGTTCTGGTCAAAGGGTTTCGAGGGCGCCAGCCTTGACGACCTCACCGAAGCGATGGGTATCAGCCGCCCCAGCCTGTACAGGGCGTTCGGCAGCAAAGAAGACCTCTTCTACAAGGCGCTGGAGCGGTACACCGAGGGCTTGACCTCCTACTTCGCTCGAGCTCTGGCAGAGCCCACCAGTGGAGCAGTGGCTACTGCTGTGCTCCACGGGACGGTCGAGGCGGTAACCATGCCGGGGTTCCCCACGGGCTGTCTTGGCGTGCAGGGTGCGTTGGCTACCGGGGATGAGAGCCGCCAAGTCCGAGACGCACTCATCGCCTGGCGTGAGGATGGGATAGCCCACTTGACGCGCCGGTTTCAACAGGCGGTGGACGCCGGTGACCTTCCGCCTTCCACAGATCCTCATCTTCTTGCGCTCTACCTGAGGACGGTCGCCAATGGGATTGCCGTCCAGGCCGCGAGTGGTAGTTCCCGCCCTGAGCTGCTGCAAGTCGCGAACCTCGCGTTGGGCAGCTGGCCAAAGCTGTAATCAGCCAGTTAGCCCGGGATCGCCCGCGCCGTCCTGAATCCGGCACCGCCCCCGGAGGCGTCCGGCGTGCGAAAGGACGCTGGGCGTGGCGCACAGCCAACTACCGATGATCAACTGTTCATCAAGCCGTGCGTGCCGGCGGCATCCCGGCTCCCGCCCGTGTCGCGTCGGTGCCCCAGCTGGCCAGCAGTCGTAGTGCCTCCGCCGACGGGGAACCGGGTTCGGCGTGGTACGTCGCCAGCGTCTGTTCGTGGTCGTCGGCAAGGTGGAACGACTCGGGGTGGAGGTCGAGTTCGCCGACGAGCGGGTGGTGCAGGCGCTGGATGCCGTCGCACTTGTCCTTGACGTCGCGGGTGGCCCAGAGCCGCCGGAACTCCTCGCTCTTCAGGGAGAGTTCGCCCACCAGCGCGGACAGCCGGGGGTCGTCCGGATGGGAGCCGGCGTCCATGCGCAGCTGAGCGACGACGTTGTTCGCTTTGTGCTCCCAGTCCACGAACAGGTCGCGGTACTCGGGATGCAGGAAGACCAGCCGTGCCCAGTTCCGCTCGTGCGCCGGCAGCTCGGCCCAGTCGCCGAAGACCGCCGCGGCCATCCGGTTCCAGGCGAGGATGTCCGAGCGCCGCCCCACGAGGAGCGCGGGGACGCCGTCCATGGTGTCCAGCAGCGTCCGCAGGGGGCCCCGCACCTGCTGGGCGCGGCCGGCCAGCTTCTTCTTCTGCTGTTTCGGCTTCGCCAGGTGCGTGAGGTGGGCGTGCTCGGCGTCGCTCAGCCTGAGCGCGCGGGCGATGGCGTCGAGGACGTCCGCCGACACGTGCTGCCCGTTGCCCTGTTCCAGCCGCGTGTAGTACGCCATCGACACTCCGGCCAGCTGCGCCAGCTCCTCGCGGCGCAGCCCCGGCACCCGCCGGTACCGTCCGAAGTCCGGCAGGCCCACGTCCTCCGGCTTCAGCCGGGCCCGCCGGGTGCGCAGGAACTCGCTGAGCTCGGCACGCGGGTCCAGAGCGCCGGCGGCGGGCTCGTGCACCGGTTCGGGGTATTCGTCCATGCCTCGAGTATCCCCGGTCGGACGCACACCAGCCTGACCCAGCCAGTGGTAGGCATCGCGGGCATAGGCAAAGCCGTGACCTGGGTGAATACCGGATCGTCCAGCACGCTGGAGACTGTGCCCGGCTGGAAGGCAGCCGGGGCGTGGCTTGCATCAAGAACGGAGCACACCCTATGACCGCAACACAGGGGACCGAGTCGAGGACGCGCCAGAGCGAAACGGCCGCGGAGGTGGTCGGCCGCCTTCGTGCGACGTTCAACACCGGCGTCACCCGCGGACTGGACTGGCGCGTCAGCCAGCTGCAGCGGCTGCGGGCACTGCTGGTCGAGAACGAGCAGGAGCTGATCGAAGCGCTCTGGGCGGACCTGAGGAAGAACCCCGCCGAGGCGAAGACGCAGGAGATCGACTTCACCGTCGCCGACATCGACGAGACGCTGGCGAATCTCGAGAACTGGCTTCAGCCCCACCCGGTGGAGGTTCCCGCCCACTTCGGTCCCACGACAACCGCCTACACCACGTACGACCCGCTCGGGGTCGTCCTGGTGATCGCTCCGTGGAATTTCCCGCTGCATCTTCTCATCGACCCCATCATCGGCGCACTGGCCGCCGGGAACACCGTGGTGGCCAAGCCGAGCGAGATCTCGGTGCACACATCGGCCGTCGCTTCACGCCTCCTGCGACAGTACTTCGACGCCGACGTGCTCACCGTGGTCGAGGGGGGCGCCGAGGAGACCACGGCCCTCCTGGCACAACGCTTCGACCACATCTTCTACACCGGCAACGGCACCGTCGGCCGGATCGTCATGGCCGCAGCCGCCAAGAACCTCACCCCCGTCACGCTCGAACTCGGAGGCAAGTCACCGGTCTTCGTGGCACCCGACGCGGACGTGGACGAGACCGCCAAGCGGCTGGTCGGCGCCAAGTTCGGCAACGCGGGGCAGCAGTGCATAGCCCCCGACTACGTTCTGGCCGATCCTGCCACCGCCGCCGCACTGGTTCCCGCCCTCCGCGCGGCGGTCGACGCCCAGTTCGGCACCAGCCCGCACACCGCGGCCGGCTTCGGCCGGATCATCAACGAGCGGCACTTCGACCGGCTCACCGCTCTGCTGGCCTCCGGCCGGTCGGCGGTGGGAGGCCAGCACGACCGCGACGACCTGTTCATCGCACCGACGGTGCTCACCGATGTCGACCCCGCATCGCCGGTCATGCAGGAGGAGATCTTCGGTCCGATCCTCGCCGTCGTGGAAGTCGCAGACCTCGACGCCGCCATTGCCTTCATCAACGAACGCGACAAGCCCCTCGCGCTCTACGCCTTCACCGAGTCCGAGGCCACCAAGTCGCGCCTGGTGAACGAGACGTCCTCCGGCGGCGTCGCCTGGGGCCAGCCGGTGATGCAACTGCTCATGCCCGGCCTGCCTTTCGGCGGCGTCGGCGAAAGCGGCACGGGCCGGTACCACGGCCGGTACTCCCTCGAGACGTTCAGCCACCTCAAGGGTGTCGCGGACGTACCGCTCAGCTAGCCTCGCGCTTTCGTGAAGCAGGCTGCCCGATCGGCGATCGGCCGGCGGAAGTGCCTCAGCTCGGTGAGAACGAGGATCGCTAAGATCGCTGTTCCCGCCACCGCCGGAAGCGCGTTCCAGGTGAAGCCAGGTATCGGTCCTCTTCGCGGGGGCGCGTCGAGGGCGTCGGTCGCGGCGCGGCCTGCAGACACCGATCCGTACCGACTCCGGCGGCGGCGCCCGTGACTTCGTGACCTGGCTGGCTGCGGATCGTGTGCGGGGAGCGAACACCCGTACTCCGGCGGGTGGTTGCGTTTGGCCGGCGTCGACACCGACGCCGACGGCATACGTCACTGCGTTCGCCGCCAACACCACCCACACCCCGATCGCGGTCCTGGAGCCGCGTCACCGTCAGCGGGCCCGCACCTGCCTGAGGACCGCATCCGCGCCTCCGCCGGGACAGCGTAGACGCCCTGCGTCGCAGACCTTCATCCCGTTTCCCTCTGTATTGCAGAAAGAAAATCATGACTATCAACATTGCGGAAGTCTCGCCCGTCCCGCCGCTTTTCTCCCCCGTTTCTCTCGGGAAGATCGAGCTCGCCAACCGCGTCGTCATGGCGCCGATGACCCGGGTCCGGGCCGGTTCCTCCGGCATCCCCGGGGACCTCATGGTCGAGTACTACCGGCAGCGGGCGAGCGTCGGAATGATCATCGCCGAGGGCACCTATCCCGACCACGCGTCGCAGGGGTATGTCGGTGAGCCGGGCATCGCCACCGACGAGCAGGCGGTCGGCTGGCAGCGGGTGTTCGAGGCGGTGCACGCCGAGGGCGGCCGCATCGTCCTGCAGATCATGCACGCCGGCCGCCAAACCCACCCCGACATCAACGGCGGCCGCCGCATCCTCGCCCCCAGCGCGATCGCCAGGACCGGCGAGACGTTCACCGAGAAGGGCCAGCAGCCCTACCCCGTACCGGAAGCGATGACCACCGCAGAGATCCGTGCAGCCCTGGAGGACTTCGTCGCCGCGGCCCGCCGGGCCATCGAGGCGGGAGCGGACGGCGTGGAAATCCACGGCGCCAACGGCTACCTGCTCCATCAGTTCCTCTCCCCGGCGGCCAACCAGCGCACCGATGGATACGGCGGCTCGCCGAACAACCGCGCCCGCTTCGTCGTCGAGGTCGTCACGGCGGTCGCCCAGGCCGTCGGTGCCGAGCGGGTCGCGCTGCGGATCTCGCCGGAGGTCGACTTCGGGGACGTCTTCGAGACCGACCGGGACGACGTCCTGGCCACCTACGGCACCCTGCTCGACCAACTGCGCCCGCTGGGCCTGGCCTACCTCTCCGTACTGCACACCGAGCCGGGCGGCGACCTGGTACAGGAGCTGCGGCGGCGCTTCGACGGCAAGCTGATCGTCAACAACGGCCCCTTCGGCGGGCACACCACCCGCGAGCAGGCGCTCCAGCAGATCGAGGCCGACCACGCCGACGCCGTGGCCGTGGGCCGGGCCCTCATCGCCAACCCCGACCTGGTCGAGCGCTGGCAGGGTGGCCACCCGGAGAACGAGCCGCGGCCGGAACTGTTCTACGGGCCGGGCGCCGAGGGCTACACCGACTACCCCTTCCTCGAAGCGGCTTGAGGCCCACCGTCACGCCTGTCCATGCGGCAGCCCCACTCACCCATGGACAGGCGCCCGACCGGCGACACTGTGCCCGCCCCTGTGAGCGCGCGGTCACACCGGCGATCACCGGCTCGAGGACCGTCGGGCCGGTCAGGGCGCTGACGGTCCGCAGGTCCGTGGTCAGCGCGTACGAGGCAGTGGAACCCGGCCCGCTGTTCGCGATGCACCGCACCACCCCGGACCAGGGATGCGTAGTGGGTCACGGCATCCAGCCGGCGATGCAGGGCGTCTACGAGGGCATCGAGGAGAGCCTGAGACACGAGTTGGCCCGCGTCACGCTCGAGAACCTACTCCGGGACGTACTGGAGCGGCGCTAGGAAAGAGCGAGCGCGGGATGACCGCGTTCCTATCTCGCCCATGCCTTTGACGCGTTCAACGAGGCGCTGTGCGGCATCGAGCGAGCTGGCATGTCTCCGTCCGACCACCCGTGGTTCCCGGGCAGATCGGCCTCGACCCGGACCGGGCCGACGTCCCTCTCGGAGACATTCGCTCTCTCCTTCGCCGCCTTTGCACGCCCCTCACTCGGACTCCATGGTCGAACCGAGCCCAACCGCGCCCACTGACATCGAGCCGCGCGCGACAGCGCAGGCCGGCGCGGACCAGGTCCGGGCGGGCGTGCCGTCGACGCCGGCGGCTCGCCGGCACGGCAGCGGCCCGGTCAGGTCCGGCCGCCGAATCGCCAGGCCGCGATGTCGCGGTAGCGGATGGCGCCCGGGCCGCGGCCGATGTTGCTCCCTACCAGGTGGAGGCGCTCGGCTTGCCATGGGCGGCCGGCGAAGTCGGCGAGGCCCGCAGCCGCCGACGGAATGTCGGCCTGCTCATTCCGGCGTGCCCGAGCCAACGTCAGGTGGGGGCGCAGTGGGCGCTCCTGGAACGTGACCCCGCAGGTCCGCACCAGGTTCCGGACGTCATCGGCGAGCAGGTGGAGTCCTTCGAGTTCACCCTGGATCCCGCTCCACAGCAGGCGCTGGTCGAAGTGGCCGCCGCCGTTCAGGCCCAGGTTCAGGGGTGGGCGAGACGCGGCCAGCTGGGCGAGCACCGGCCGCAGGACCGGGACGGCCGTCACCGGGAGCTCGCCGAGAAACGCCAGGGTGATGTGCCAGTCCTCGATCCGGTTCCACCGCAGGTGGGGGTACTTCTCGTAGGCGGGCTGAAGGGCGTCCGCCAACTCGTCCTTCGCGTGGTCGGGCGGGGCGAGTGCAATGAACACGCGTACGGTCGAGGGCTGCTGAGGATGATCGGTCACCAGGGCTTTCTAACACTCCTCCGCTCCTGACCGGGCCGCGGATCAGGTCCCGCGCGGTCCTGGGCGGCGACGGGGGCAGCCGAGATGCGGTGTAGTGACGGCAGACCGGCGTTGCCCGGTCGAACAGGGACAGTGGTCAGGCGGCCAGGCCGTGCTCGTGTGCGAAGACCACGATCTGCACCCGATCCCGCAGGTCGAGTTTGCGCAGGATGCCGCCGACACGGGTCTTCACCGTGGACTCGTCGGCGAAGACCTGCTGGGGGTCTCGGCGTTGCTCGGACCTCGGGTCACGGCCCGGAGGATCTCCCGTTCCTTGTCGGTGAGCGCCTCGTAGCCGGGCGGCACCGGTGCGCGCCCGGAACCGCCCCTCCAGCAGCGCTCCCAGGTCCTGCGGCGCCAGCACGGCGTTGCCGGCGTGGACGGTGTGGATGGCGTCGATGAGCATGGCCGGGGTGGTGTTCTTGAACAGGAACCCCGCTGGCGCCGCAGCGGATCGCAGTGGCGGCCCGGTCGTCGAAGTTGAACGTGGGCCTGGACGGGAGCGCTGGCCGCCTCCCCGCTGCGGCGCGGCTTGAGTCGAAGGCGACGACGACCGCGAAGACGGGGGAGCAGCCGGCGTCCGTGCCCAGAAGGACGTCGGCGCACAGTGGCAGATCATCGCGCCGTTCACGCGCACTCGGCGTGCTGCGGTGGCGCCGTAGGGAACGTGAGCTGCTCAGGCTCCGGCTTGCAGGCGCAGGCCGGTCAGGGTCAGTTCCAGTGCAGAGCGGAATTGGTCGACGTCGTCGTGGCCGTCGAACTCGTCGACGATCTCGTGCACGAACGGGAAGTCTTCGGGGTCCAGCTGGCGCCAGGCCTTCGCGTAGCGGCCGAGGAATTCGTCGCGGTCCACAGCGCCGTCGAGGACCTCTTGGGGTGGTTCTTGTCCCAAGTCGATGGCGGAGCCGACGACGACCCCCACGATCGCCGACACTGCGTGGAACCGCTGGCGTGCATTGAGATTGAGTCGGAGGGTTTCCTGGCCGAGTCTTTCGTACAGGCGTAGGGAGTTGCTCTGGACGCCGGTGTTGCGCATGAAGTAGGCGTCTAGCCAGGGTCGGTCCACGATCGCGTGGAACAGTGTGACGGCCATCGCGCGAAGGTCGTCGATCGGGTCGTCGCTGCCGGGAAGCCCTTCGATGTCGGCCAGTACCGTGCCGATCACGTGGTCGGTGGCGCGGTCGAGCAGTTCGTCCTTGCTTGCGACGTACCAGTAGATGCTGGCGACGCCGCCGCCCAGGCGCTGAGCCAGGGCCCGGAACGTGAGCGCCGGTGCCCCCGCCTCGTCGAGCAGGGCCACCGCTTCGGTGAGCACGGACTCCATCGAATGCGAGGCCCGTCGGCGGCCCTCGCTGGAACGGTTCTGCAGGCGTGCCATCGCGCGCCTCCTCTCTCCCCTTGCACAGTATCGAACGTTGTTCTATCGTACCGCATCGTACGTTGTTCGATAGTCGAACCACGTTCGATCGGAGGACTGTCATGACTACCGCCACGCTTCAGAGCCCGTCACGCACCTACCCGTCCCTGCGCGCGGCGTGGATGCCCCTGGCCGCTCTCTGCCTGGCCTTCTTCGTCGAGATGGTCGACAACACCCTGCTGTCGATCGCGCTGCCCACGATCGGGCGCGACCTCGGCAGCGGGACGACCGCGCTGCAGTGGGTCACCGGGGCGTACTCGCTGACCTTCGGCGGCCTGCTACTGACCGCCGGGTCGATGGCCGACCGGCTCGGCCGCCGCCGGGTGCTCCTGGTCGGACTGGCCGTGTTCGGCTCGCTCAGCCTGTGCGTCGTCCTCGTCACCACAGCAGGCGAACTCATCGCGCTGCGCGCCGCACTGGGCATCGCCGCCGCGGCGATGGCCCCGATCACGAACTCACTGGTCTTCCGACTGTTCGACGACAAGGCCCTGCAGATGCGCGCCATGACGGTGATGATCGTCGTCGGCATGTCAGGGTTCGTCCTGGGGCCGCTGCTCGGCGGCACCGCGCTGGCCCATGTGCACTGGCAGTGGCTGCTGGTCGTCAACGCCCCGATCGCCGTGCTCGCATGCATCGGCGTTCGACTCGGGGTCCCGGCCGACCGGCCGCAGGACCTGACCGACGACGCACTCGACCTGCCCGGTGCCGCCCTGAGCATCAGCACCATCGGGCTCGCCTGCTACTCGCTGACCAGCGGTGTTGAGCACGGCTGGCTCTCGGTGATCACACTCGCGTCCATCGTGGGCGCTGTTGCGGCCGCGATCGC
Organism: Streptacidiphilus sp. EB103A; assembly: GCF_041261405.1. Taxonomy (NCBI): domain Bacteria; kingdom Bacillati; phylum Actinomycetota; class Actinomycetes; order Kitasatosporales; family Streptomycetaceae; genus Streptacidiphilus; species Streptacidiphilus sp. EB103A. The sequence continues at coordinate 492,669 of NZ_JBGCAQ010000002.1, forward strand.
GTTCGTGCGCCACGAGCGCCGCAGCGCAGCACCCATGCTGGATCCGCGCCTGTTCTCCAACGGCACCGTCCGCGGCGCCGCCATCGCCCAGATCGGCACCTCCATCGCGATGGCCAGCGTGATGTTCGGGCTGATCCTGCACTTCCAGTACGCCTACGGATGGAGCCCGGTGCGAGCCGGCCTGGCCAACTTGCCGATCATCGTGACAATGATCGGCGCGACCCCCGTGTCCGAGTGGCTTGCACACAGGTTCGGCCACCGCATTGCCTGCCTGGTCGGCGCGGCCTGCCTGGCGGGCTCACTGGCAGGCCTGTCCTGGGCGGTCGACCACGGATACGCCACCATCGCCGTCTGCATGGTGCTCATGACCGTGGGGCTGCGCACCGTCATGACGATCTGCGCGGTCGCCCTCGTCGACGCGATGCCCGGCAACCGCACCTCCATCGGTGCTGCTGTGAACGACACAGCCCAGGAGGTCGGATCCAGCATCGGAACCGCAGTGGTCGGCACGATGATTGCCGCCCTGGTCACCACCCAGCTCCCGGCCGGCACTTGGAGCAGCGAGCTCGTCGAGTCGTTCTTCCACGGCGAACGGATCACCTACGCGCTCCTCGCCGTCGTGGTCGGACTGATCGCGGCGGGCGGCGCGCTGAGCCTCACCGACTCCCACGTCATCGAGGAAGCCGCTCCCGAAGAACCTGCCCTTGAGGAACCTGCTGTCAAGGAAACCGCCTGACGACAGGGAGTCGGGCGGTGACAGGTAACCGGGGCCGATGGCCGCTGGAGGGCGGACAACCGTCTCCCGACAAGACCGTCGGGGCCACTCGGCCTGCTCTGCGTGACACGGCGTCAGGTCACGACCGCGACCGGGAGCCGAGCCGCTCGCGTCAGCTTCCGGTCAGTATCAAGCCGCCGTCGACGGTGAGCACGGTGCCGGTGACGAACCGGTTCTTCATCAGATACAGGTTGGCTGCCGCGATCTGCCTCGGCTCACCGATCGCACCGGTGAGGGCGCGGCGCGCCAGGCTGTCGAACAGAGCCGCGCGCCGGGGTTCGGGAACGGCGTCCCACAGCGGGGTGCGGACGGCGCCACAGCGGACGGCGTTGACGCGGACGGGGGCGAGATCGAGGGCCAGTCCGCGGGTGAGGCCCTCGGTGGCGGCGGACCCGGCGGAGGCGAGGGCGGCGCCGGGGACCGGGCGGACGCCGACCGTCCCTGACGTGAGGGTGATGGAGCCGCCGGGACGGATGCGCGGGGCCGCGTGCTTGGCGACGGCGATCGCTCCCCAGAACCGCACATCGAAGGTGCGGCGGGCCTGGTCGAGGGGGAGTTCCGCGAGTGCGCGGAGATCGGGCTGGTCGCCGGCGGTGAACAGCACGTGGTCGAGTTCGCCGACGCGGGCGAACAGGTCGGCGACGGCTGCCTCGTCGCGCACGTCCAGTGCGGCGCCGTCGCATGAGGCGGGCAGTTCGGCGAGAGCGGCATCGATGCGCTCCTTGCGGCTCGAGGCGATGGTGACGACGGCGCCGGCTTCCGCGGCCGCGCGGGCCGTCGCCAGTCCCATGCCGGAACTTCCGCCGATGATGACGATGCGCTGACCGGTGAGTGCCATGGTGCTCCTCCTGGATTCGCCAAGGTGATGACTCATTGAGACATCACCGTAGCACTTGATGTCCCAATGAGTCATCACTGCTAGAATCCAGATATGCCGCGATGGGAGCAGGGAACGGAGGATCGGCTGCGCGAGGCCGCGCTGGCGCTGTTTCTGGAGCACGGCTACGAGAACGTCACGGTCACCCAGATCACCGAACGCGCCGGGGTGACGCGTCGCACGTTCTCCCGCTACTTCGCGGACAAGCGCGATGTCCTCTTCGCCGGCTCGGATCAGCTTCCGGCCGCGCTCGCCGACGCCGTGCTGAAAGCCGACCCGGGGCTGACGCCATTCGAAGCCTTGCTCAGCGCCCTTGAGCGGGTCGGCGACACGGTGGCGGCTCGGGTCGCCCGGCACGCCGCACAGCGACAGGCGATCGTCGACAGCAGCACCGAACTGAAGGAACGCGGCCGCACCAAGTTCGCCGCGGTCTCCGATGCGCTGGACGCGGCTCTTCAGCAGCGTGGAGCCGCCCCGCCGACGGCAGGCATGCTGGCCAACGTCGGCGTCGCCATCTTCCGGACCGCGTTCGGCCGCTGGGTCGATGAGCCGGACGCCGCCGCCTGCTCGGTCCGGATGCGCGAAGCCGCCGACGAACTCGCCCAGGCACTGGACCGCCGCTGAGGACGGTCGCCTGGTGGTCGGCTTCGGCTGGGAGGTCGCGGTCCTGGCTCCCTGCTGACCCGGGCCGCGCCGCGTTCGGATGACGAGCCGGAGCCGCAGTCGTCTCGGCGGCGTGTGGCCCGGTGGCGGACGCGCTGGTCCAGCTGGCGAGGATGCCAAGGGCCTCGGCGCAGGGGGGAGGCGGCTCAGGAGGCAGGATGACGAGGGTCTGGTCGGGCTCGCTCTCACAGCGCCAGCTCACGCAGACGCCCTACCAGGCGCCCAAGGACCTGCTGCTGCGCCTGTACCGGGCACCGCCGGGCTGCTGGATGCCCCTCGTCAGCCGGAGCCGACGCCGTCCTGGTCCCCGCCTCGTGCCGGGGCCAGGACCGGCTGGTCACCCTTGCCGTCCTGCTGACGAACATGGCCACCGTGAACGCGCACACCCTCGCCGCGCTGACCGGACCGGTTCACGGTTGCGCCTGGCTCTACGGCGTCATCGCCACCTGGCGCGACCCGAGCTCCACGCGCCGGCGCACCCTGTTGTCGGCCTTACCGGGAATCGGCGGCATGCTGGCCCTGCGGAGCCTGGCCCGGGCGGATGCCGACGACCGCACGGCCGCCCGCACCGCCCTCGCGCAGTCCCGGCCGGGGCGCTGCCACCAGCACGCCCCCGGGCGGCTCGTGGTTCCGGCCCGCCCCCTGGCAAGGGTGATCGACGGTCGCCCGCCGCCTCAGTCGTCGCCTGGCGAGTGCCAGGTGCCCAGGCTGTCGATCAGGTGGTCGATCAGCGCAGTGGAGACCTTGCCGCTCTGCATCGTTGTCCGGAACAGGATCGGGCCGACCAGGAGTGCTGCCGCGTCCAGGGCATCGCATGCGGAGTCGAGTTCGCCGGTGGACCTGGCCGATTCCAGGGCCCGGCTCAACTGCTCGGCGAGGGTGGCCACCAGAGTGTCTCGGCGGCCGGCCATATGTGGCTCCCACAATGCGCCCTGCATCAAGGTGACCGCGACCGCCGCGACTGCGGGCAGCGCCATCTCGTCGGCCAGGGTGCGCAGCTGACCGTGCAGCCATGGGCGTACGGGCGTGGCGGGGTCGCGGAAGAACGGCATGGCGACACCGTTCAACGTCTCCAGCAGCAGTTGCTCGGCATCGGGCCAGTGCCGGTAGACGGTCGCCCTGCCCACACCGGCGTGCTGGGCCACCCGCTGATGGGTGACCGCAGCTGGACCTTCCCGCTGCAGGAGGTCGCGGGCTGCCGTGAGCATCGCCTCGCGGCTGCGGACCGCACGCGGATCCATCGAATCGTTCACGCCAACCATTCTATGAGGCAATTTGACTCATAGATGCCCGGGTGGCAGCGTTGTCTATGAGACACAAGGTCTCATAGATGGGATGGGTCATGAAAATCGTTGTCTTCGGCGCCACCGGCGGGACCGGCCGCGCCGTTCTTGAGCAGGCGGCGCGCGCTGGTCACGAGGTCACCGCGGTCGCTCGGCGGGACGGCGCCCTGCCCCCGACCCCGGCCGTGAGGATGGAAACCGTGCCTGACCTGCGGCACCAGGAGCAGGTGGACCGGGTCGTGGCCGGCCAGGATGCGGTGATCAGTGCCTTGGGAACCAATGCCAGGGGCCCGGTCACGGTGTGCGCCGACGGCGCGCGGTCGATCCTGGCGGCGATGCGTACGGGAGGGGTTCGCCGACTGCTTGCGGTCAGTGCCTACGGCGCTGCCGAGACGCACGACCGGTCGCTGTACTCGCTGGCCCTGTGGGCCGCGCTTGGCCACAAGATGCGCGACAAGGAGGCCATGGAGGCGCTGATCCGGCAGTCCGACGCGGACTGGACGGTGGTCCGGCCGCCCAAACTCAGCGACCGCCCGCACACCGGCCGTTACCGCACGGGCACCGACCTGCGGATCCGCCTCACCTCGGCGATCTCCCGCGCCGACCTCGCGGACTTCCTGCTGCGCGAAGCGGCAGCGGGCGAGTTCCTGCGCCAGTTTCCCAGGATCGCGCAGTGACTGCCGTGGACCTGGCCGGGAAGGTCGCCATGGTCACCGGTGCCACCGGCGGGATGGGCCTGGTGATCGCCACCGAACTGGCGCGGATGGGTGCGACCGTGGTGATCGTCGCCCGCGACCCGGCGCGCGGCGAGCGCGTACGGCAGCTGATCGCGCGGGACGTCGCTGCGGATCGCGTCGAGGTACTGGCGGGCGACCTGGCCTCGCGTGAGGACCTGCACCGCATCGCGCAGGAGTTCACCGCACGCCACGACCGGCTGCACATCCTGGTCAACAATGCCGGAGCCCACTTCCGCAGGCGGCTGGTGACACCCGACGGCATCGAGATGCACCTGGCCGTCGACCACCTGGCGGGGTTCGCCCTGACTCTCCTGTTGCTGGACCGGCTGCGCGCGGGTGCTCCTGCCCGTGTGGTCAACGTCGTATCGCAGTCCATGTCCGACACCCGCCAGATCAAGATGCTTCCCTGGCCCCGGCCGGTCAAGCTCTCGGCCGAGGACCTGCGCGATCTGCACCAGGTCAACCCAGAGCGCGGCTTCACCGCGTTCACCGCATACGCGAGGGCGAAACTGCTGACGACCATGTGCGGCTACGAGCTGGCCGACCAACTCGCCGACAGCGGGATCACGGTCAACGCCGTCCACCCGGGCCTCGTGGCCACCGGCATCGTCGACGACTTCCTCCCACGACCGTTCAAGCCGCTGCTGCGACTGATCCAGCGTGCCCTGCTCACCCCCGTCGAAGGCGCGCAGGGGCCACTCCGCCTCGCCACGGCACCCGAACTCGCCGAGACCACCGGCCAGTACTTCATCCGCGACACACCAGCCCGCTCACCCGCGGTCTCCTACGATCCAGCGCTCAGGAAGCTGGCTTGGACGGCAAGCACCAGCTATCTCGCCCCCGACTGACCGGCACCGCTGGAGGGATGGGGTCCCGCGGGCGCGTTGACCGGCCCGACGATCCCGCCTGGTTCAGGTGGACACCATGATCGAGGACCATGGTTGAGCTCACAGCCAGGTCGTGGCCAGGCAGGTGGTCACGGACGCAGCCAGCAGGAGCGTGAGGTTCAAGGCGACCTGGTGGTCTCCCCGGCGCAGCTGAACCCTGGTCGCGCCGAGCTGCAGGACGACGAATCCGATGGCGGCGGCCAGGGCCAGCCAGGGCGCGATCCCACTCAGCGGCGGGAGGATCAGTCCGATCGCACCGAGTACCTCGATCACCCCGCCGGATGCGGGCCGCCCACAGGCCTGCGTTCCGCGTAATTCGGGGGCTCTGGAGTCCCTGTCGGGTTGAAGGTGCAGGTCAGCGGGTTGAAGGCTGGTAACGCAGGCAGATTTGCCT